>DNIT01000099.1:11941-14372 GCA_003489345.1 Pelotomaculum sp.
GAAATTTTTATAAAGCATTCATTTCACAAAGCTATATCAATATTTCTAAAAGCAAAAAAACGTTATCCAATGTGAAAAGGGCAAAGTTTTACCTTTGATAAGGAGATCTCCTCTCCACAATGAGAGGCCCAACAGTTTCCTGATGGACCCTAACGGCCGGTAAACCATACCAATTGCTTAGGTTGTACCCGGCTCGGAGAAACGTAATGAAATTTTTATAAAGCATTCATTGTCACAAAGCTATATCAATAAAGAAATATAATGATAATTTTCCACTAAATATTCAAAATTCCTTCTAAATTACAATAATATAAAATATTTTTTATCCAAAAATTTTTAATATTTCCTTTTTTATAAGCTGCATTAAACGGGGAAGTGTATTTTGAAGGGTTGGTGACAGCTCGGTTTGGTAGCCGATAACCTCAGGCTGGACACCAAAAATTATAGTGGGGGGGAGGGTATCCATTTTAGTTGCCAATAATAGTACTTCGCTTAGATTAATATCA
The DNA here is from genome assembly GCA_003489345.1 of Pelotomaculum sp. Taxonomy (GTDB): domain Bacteria; phylum Bacillota; class Desulfotomaculia; order Desulfotomaculales; family Pelotomaculaceae; genus Pelotomaculum_C. The sequence continues at coordinate 12,448 of DNIT01000099.1, forward strand.
TGCAGGGAGATAATTCGGCCTGTGGGTTTAATGAGCAGTTCATCTCCGGGTACACGAAAAATAGCTCCTGGTTCACCTCCGGCTTCTACGCAATCAACTATGATGGCGTAATCTGCTTCTTCCAGCCAATATAAAAGGTCAATCCCGGCGGTGCCGCCGTCGACCAGTTCGACATAACGGGGCAGGCGCTCCTTTTCCATCTCTCGGATTAGATGTATGCCAATCCCCTCGTCACCCAGAAGCAGGTTGCCAACGCCGATTACAAATACTTTTTTGCTGTTCTCTTGATCCATCTTAGTAAATCCTCACGGTGCGTTTATAGGGTAGCTCCACATGCCGCTATCGCGGCGCCACATGTTATGAAAATACCAACCGGCGCCGGACTGGAGCGGCTAATGTAACTTCTGTGCGAATGAATTCGCACCTGCGTTGGGGGCTGCTTCGTATAGAGTACAAGATTAAACAGCGCGTAGCTGCCGGATGACTGTCGGTAGCCTGCTCTTGTTGCACAAATAGAAAATTGCGAAGAGAGCGAAGGATTATCCCGCCCGCTACGCATAAGGCTTTGAGGACCAGTTAACGATGACCTTAACTTTTTATATGATCTTCGAATCGCTCAAGGTCTGGCCCAACTGTTTGATAAAATTGGTATGAAGCAGTTTATCGGTATCACCCAGAGCTTCCTCGAGGTCTTCATCAAAGTCAATTGAACCGAGAAAGGGGACCTTTAGGCCGGCCAGAGCCTCTTTGGTTTGGGAAGCCTTTTTAATTTTCATATTCTCCAGGACCCCAATGACCGGGATACGGAGCTCCCTCAATACCGATAATTCCTTTTTCATTACTTCCCAGGCTACCCGTGACGGTGTTGTGATCAGGAGAAACTCAACCCTTTCCATCAGGCGGATTACATCCAGGGTTGGGTCACCGGTGCCGGGAGGCATATCAACAATTAAAAAGTCCAGTGACTCCCAACGGGTTATGGCCAGTATTTCAATAATGGCGTTGGAAATTTCTCCGCCGCGCAGCGGAGAAGGTTGTCCGCCGCTGAAGAAGGTGATTGACATGAAACGAATACCGTTAACCAGCGGCGGCATGATGCCCATGTCTTCCTCCGGGAAAGCCCCTTCAATCCCCAGGATTACGTGAGAAGAGGGACCGCAAAAATCCAAATCCAAAAGACCCACCCGGTAATTTTGACTGGCCAGAAATAGCGCCAGGCCTGCCGCGGTTTGGCTTTTGCCGATGCCGCCCTTGCCGCCGGAGACAGCAATGATTCTGTTGATGTTTTCCAACCTTTTATTAATAATAGTTAGTCTTGGATCCATCATTTCTCCCCTTCTATTGAATCGATCCACACGCCGCGCCCCTGCAGTATTTCAAAATCCGGGCTGCCGCACTGGGTGCACCTCATATAAGTATGGGCGACTTCCGGTACAAAATGGATAGCTTCTTTTTCATCCTCTTCTAGTTTTTTGGGAATATCACTGTAGTTCCAACTATTGCTGCAGACCTTGCACTTGAGGATGCACCGGTCTATCTCCAGGTGAATATTTTCCAGGTCCACTGGAGATTTATACAATTCAACCATATTTTCCAGGGCAAATTTAAAAATATCAAGTTCAATTGACTGTAGCTCACCGATTTTCACCGTAACCTTTAAAACCTTGCTTAATTTTTCTTTTTCGGATTCTTTTATGACGGTAACAATTATGGATTCCGCCAGCGCCCATTCGTGCATAATATCCATCTCCGGTATTTGTATTTTATATCGCATACATTCTCTATTATAAGACAAATAAGCATGCTAGGACAAACAAGAAAAAAAGGGGGATGTGATCCCCCGCCAAAAAAGACACTTTGCTTGGCATTTAGGCATGGAAGCTTGGTTCGTAGCCGGTGAGCGTGCTGTGGGTATGCTCTTCCTT
>DNIT01000095.1 GCA_003489345.1 Pelotomaculum sp.
CCGGGGAAGAATGGTATTGAACTAGCCCAGGAAACATTCGATATCAACCCCCGGACCTTTATTGTATTTGCCACAGCTTCCAGCGAATTCAGAGGGGAAGCCTTTGATGTCTATGCCTTTGACTACCTCGTCAAGCCTTTTAAACTGAACCGGGTTAGGCAGACAATGGAAAGGATCAAACTGGTTTTGTCCGGAAAAGTCGCTGGCAGGCCAAGGCCTAACTCAAAAAGTCTTACTAAAGATGTAAGCAGGAAACAATTTTTTAGAAATGACAACAGACTTGTTTATTTGAACCTTGATGACATCATCTACATCACCAAGGAAAGCCGCAAGTCCAAGATTTATTTTGTCGGCGGTCAAATTCAAACAAACGATAAACTCTCTGTTCTTGAAGAGAAGTTGGCAGGATACCCATTCTTCAGAAGCCATAGCGGGTTCATAGTAAACTTAAAGATGGTTAAGGAACTTATTCCAACCGGAAGAAGCAGCTATGAAATGGTTATGGAAAATACAAAGCAAAGGCCTTTAATAACAGTTGAAAAATTTAAGGAACTTGAAGAATTCACAAAAGCCAAACTTCCAAAGAGCGGCTGAAGGGTCCTAAGCGGACCCTTCTTTTTTGTCAATTGGTGTATAAACAAGGTATTGTAAGAATTAGACAAGGTTTTGCTGTTTTTAGACAATAAATATGGACAATCGATTTTAAAATTGCTAAGTTTAGACTGTCTAAATACAGATATACGCCGTGCCAAATCTAAAAATCATATATGTGTAAAGTAAAGTTTATCTGATGCTGCAATTAGTATTTTGTATCGAATTAAGCTATTTTTATTTATATCATAACTGATTTTATCGAAATTATGCTCACAAGAGTTAATTAAAATAAAGGAGGCCAATATATGAGTGACTCTGAGAATTACCCTTGGGCCTGCCGGTAGACTGTTCATGTAACCGGAGGTGAAGGAAGTTCCAAGAAATACCCTGTCTTCTTAGACTTACCGGTTGCGGGGAATTGATCCGCTTCGGAAATTATTCTGCCTGACGTATCATCCGTTATCGATGGTTTGTGTATCCCTCATGTTTGTCAAAATATAAAACGTCCTTTAAAAAGCCGGTGTTGAAAGGAACTGTTTGTTATGAATCATGACGTCATTGTGATTGGGGGAGGCCCGGCTGGCTCTGAGACAGCACGGCTTATTGCTGAAAAGGGTTATAAGGTGCTGGTAGCCGAGGAACACCGGAAAATTGGCGAGCCCATACAGTGTGCAGGGCTCATTAGCCTCAGAACGTTGCAAACCGCAGTTATGCCGGTTGGCATAATCATCAACCAAATCAACGGCGCTTTTGTCCACTCTCCGGGCGGAGAAGTGCTAACGGTCAGAGACCAGGGTGGATACGCCTTTGTGATCGATCGCTCGAAATTTGACCGTGTGTTGTCGGAAAGAGCTCAGTCTGCCGGCGCGGAAATCCTGACTGGGACCAAGGCTGCTGTAGGCGAATTTTTTTCCGGAGGGGCCAGCGTAAAGCTGAAATCCCGTGGTGGGGAGTCTATAACCAAAACTCGTTTGCTGATCGGGGCCGACGGGTCCAAATCCCATGTTGCCCGCCGGATCAAGGCTCCGGAAGCGGAGGATGTGATCCGTATGTGCGCAGCCGAAGTAGAGCTAAAGTGCCTGGAAAAAGATATGGTTCACATCTTCCTGGGTAGAGAAATCGCACCGGGTTGGTTCGGATGGGTTATACCGGTGGACAAAAAATACGCAAGGGTGGGGATCGGTGTAAGCGGGAAGGGCAAGCAACCAATATCTTACTTTAACAGGATGGTGGATACCTATCCTGGTATTTTTAAGGGTATGAAAATTGTCCGCGCCACGGGTGGCGTTGTTCCCATTGGTTTGCTTCCCAGAATGTATGGCGAGAGAACCTTGCTGGTGGGGGACGCTGCCTGCCAGACCAAGCCCATATCGGGGGGAGGGTTGTATCTTGGGTTGCTGGGCGCGGCTCTCTGCGCCAAAGTGGCAACGAAAGCCCTCTCCAAAGGAAATCTATCACCAGAGTTTCTTTCAGAGTATCAATGGTTATGGGAGAGGGAAGTGGCGGACGAAATACAGATAGCCCTCAGACACAGAAATATTTTTCTTACCATGTCCGATAAGGAAATGGACCAATTAATCCGATTTTTCAGCCATCCCTTATGGCAGAGTGTAATATCCAGATACGGTGATATTGACTATCCGTCGAGATTGGCAGGCAAACTAATCTTCGCCAGACCCTGGGCAGAGAAATTTTTTATGGCAGGGGTTAAAAAGATACTGAACTACTGCTCAGCAGCTCGTGCATAGAGAAGAGCAGCGTGGTAGTTATAAGAATGCAGATATATGCAATTTATCACCCAGGCACTGTTTACGCGGTGCCGTTTTGTTTTATATAGCAAATTTACATTGTATTCAGATGCAATCCATAGGATTGTTTTTAGCGGCAATCCGTTTTGCCCAGGAGATATTTATTGAAGGAGTGAGCAGAATGAGACTTAGGACTACCCAGTGGGCGCTGGTTCTTGTAGTCCTTATACTTCTTATATTCGGAGTAACATTGGCCTGGCAGTTGCGTATTGCCAGAGACATGCAGAATGAGGGTATACGGAGAATAGAGGAATTATCTGACCAGGTTGCCGGGACCAAGCAGGAGTGCGATACGCTGCAGGCCGAGGTGGCCAGGATAAGCGCGCAACTGGACAACCTGTCAGCAGGTCCCCTTGTGCCACAAGCGAAAGAGAGCACGGGCAGCGCGGAGATTCTTGCTGGTGTTACCGAGCTTACTGGCAACGGCGTGGAAGTTAGCTTAAAAGATAGCAGTATCTCGTTGAAACCGGGTGATAACCCTAACCTGTACATTGTTCATGATGAAGATATCTTGAAAGTAGTGAACGAGTTGAAGGCAGCCGGAGCTGAAGCAATCTCGGTAAACGGCCAGCGTCTCATAGCCACTACCGAAATCAGCTGCAGTGGACCCACCATCAAAGTGAATAAAAAACCGCTTACCCCTCCATTCGTAATAACTGCCATTGGCAACCCGGAAACGATGGAAAGCTCTTTGAAGATGAAGGGCGGGGTAGCTGAAATCCTGCAATATTATGGCATCCAGGTTTTTATAAAAAAACTGTCGCAGATTACGATCCCTGCCTATACGGACCTTTTCGTTGAACCAGATAATACCGGTATAAGAGAGGCTAATGGTGATGTGCTGGAAATTGCCAAAATAAAACAATATGCCGGTCTGGTACCATTATCCGGGCCGGGGGTGGAAATGTCTGTAGAAAGCCGCTCCGGGCAAGCTGTTTCCAGCGCTGTTTATGACTCTAAAAATATCACGGACGAAGATCTTTTGAAAATAGTCAACGAGCTGCGTGACGCAGGCGCCGAAGCCATT
>DNIT01000225.1:0-7646 GCA_003489345.1 Pelotomaculum sp.
AGCAACAGCATCCAGAGGGTAACCCAGGGTCTGGTAAGTACGTGGAAAAAGCTTTTGTAGTTGGTTTCCAAGGCAGTGACAAAAGTCATGTAGGCAAACAGGAGCACTGCTATTGTGTTCAAAAGCGGCGCCTGCGGTAAGGGTGAAGTGAAACCGAACAGCAAGGCCGACAGAACCACAAAAAACATGTGCCGTGACAGCCAGCTGTTACACCGGGACAATATTTCCAGCATGTATGGCGACCTCTTTTGCATATACTCTCGGTTGGTTTTATGCCAAGTTAATTAGCTTCTACAGTAAACTACTTAATCCTTTGGGATTTATCATAAAAAAGCAGGAAACATTTTCAGCAGTCGCAGGAGCGGGAGAATTTAGAGCGACGTACCCGCACATACGAACACAACATCTGCATCTCGGCGTAAAATAGCTGCAGGAGAAAATAGAAAGGACTCTTTATTCTTTAGTAAAATGCAAGTCGACCAAAACCGCATCCGTATGACAATGCTTGACAAGAAAGTCATTTTAGCCATATAATCAATAAAAAGGCATATATGGACTTGAAGGGCAAACTTGCTGAAAAGCAGGGACGCAAAGCCGAGGATCTAAGTCGCTGCAAAGCGATACGATAGCCTGGTTGCTAAAGACCATACCTTAAAATTCCTCCAAGGTATGGTTTGCAAAACATACTGAAGGGGGTCTTATTATGCTTCGATTCAATCGTTTGGTATATGTACTAACTTTTTTCATTTTGAATTTGCCCAGTTTTTCTGGTACCCAAAACATTGTACGGAATACTGATTTAAGAAGTCCAATTCTATCGAATTCATTGAATAAGGGAGAGTATGAACTTAAAACCAGTTTTCTGAATTGGCCTTCAAAAAAGCAATTTCTTTGGCTAATAGTGCTTCTGCTCATCTATTCTTTGGTTTTGTGGAAATATGACTATTTACTCGGCGTCTTGCCACCGGAAGCAGGCGCATACTGAATATGACAGAAGAAATCATTAGGAACGCATTCTGTCAAAAGAACCGTCCCCTGACATTTGCATAACAAAAAGCCACTCTGCCGCAAAAAGAGTGGCTTTTTTCTTTAAAATACGGAATCCTTGAACAACAGGTTCTCAAATACTTTTTCTTTTTAAAAGAGCGCTCCCGAAACGCCGTTTTAATATGAAGGGTATGACAAATAGGATAAACAAGAGGCGGAACATTTGATACCCGGTTACCAGGGAGACATTGGCACCGACCAGGACCGCCGTTAATCCCATTTCTCCCATACCGCCGGGCGACGTGCCCAGGAAAGCGCTGATCAAATCTAACGAGTACAGGCGTGTCAGCAAGTAACCAACTCCCAGGGAGAAGAATACCACCGAGATACTCCCTCCAATGGCGTATGGCAACAGCTTTTTCCAATTTTCAAGACTGGTTGGGTTGATGGTTAGCCCCAGATACGTACCGATGCATAGCTGTGAGATAAAAACAAGGAACGGTGGTGTGTCCGGCGCCTGGAAACCGGTGAGGACCAATGCGGCGGCGCCAATCAAAGGTCCCAGCAGGAAAGGGGTGGGCAGGTTTGTCCTTACCGCAGCCCATGCGGCAAGGAGGACCACGCCGGCAAATAACAAGGCATTCCAGGGTGTATGGATTACGCTGTTGTTAACTGCCGGAACATTGGCGGCAACGGCCTGATGGCTGTCCCCGGCCAACCCGTGGACGACCACGAAGGGCACAATGAAAACCGTCGACAGCAAGCGCAAGGTTTGCATAAAAGTGACAACCGTTAAATCCGTATCCGCAATCTCTTCACTTAAGACCACCATCTGGGTCAGTCCGCCGGGAACACTCCCAATTATACCGGTTGCAAGGCTTATCCCCGTACGGTGGCAGGTAATATATCCGACCAGGAGACTAAACAGGATTATTGACGAGGTTGCAAACGTCATGGCGGGAAGCTGTTTGATGATCTGCAGGCCTGCTTCAATGGTGAACGAACTGCCCAGCATATAACCAAGGATGATCAGTCCGGAGTTGCGGAGTTCTATGGGCCAAAATAAGTTTCTTGCGGCAATCAGGTTCCAAATCATGGTGGCTGTTAAAGGCCCTAACAACCACGGTAAGGGCAAGTGCAACAGGCGGAATAGCAGCCCGCCGGTTAGAGAAAGCAACAATGTTTCCATAAATCGCAACAACATCAGGATACCTCTTTACTCTCTGCGCTAAAATATCTGGATTATTCCAGGTCTACGTTAACTGCTCGATGAAGTGATAATAATAGAAAGCCAATAAGGCAACTGTTATTGCTAGTATAGAAGCCTTATTATTTGTATAATTTATTATACAATATAAAGACATTGCGACAGCCAGATTTTGTGTTCTTCCTGATTATCCTATGCAAGATCTGTTTCTGTTGTTTTATCTAAAGGGGTTGGGCAAAATGCGGAAGCCTTTTAAAATCTTTCATCGTATCTATATGGTTGGGGGACCGGAGATAACCGATGAACGAGATTGCTGTGTATACCTGGTGGATGGAGGGGACGAGCTTACTCTGGTGGACGCCGGGGTTGGCGGCTCATGCGGAGCAATTTTAGAAAATATCCGGAGCCTTGGCCTTGACCCTGCATTATTAAAGTATGTGGTGGCTACCCACGGGCATATTGACCACATCGGCGGGCTTCGTTACTTTCAGTCTAAGGGAGCAAAAGTGGTGTGCCATGAGCTGGAAAGAGGGGCTGTTGCCGAAGGCAGGTCCGAACTGACGGGGGCAAGGTACTACGGTGTAAAATATCAGCCGATAACGGTTGATGTAGTACTGAGTGGTGAATGTCCGGCCCTGTTCGTGGGGGATGTGGCGCTCCATTGTCTCTTCACTCCCGGCCATACCCCCGGCGGAATCAGCCCGTATCTGGATTTAAAAGGAACCAGGATTCTCTTTGGCCAGGACATTCACGGGCCCTTTGACCCGTCCTGGGGGTCGAATATGGAGCATTGGAGAAAATCAATGAAGAGGCTCCTTGAACTGAAAGCCGACATCCTTTGTGAAGGGCATTTCGGGGTATACAAACCGGCTTCCCAGGTAAAAAGCAACATCGAATATTATCTCAAGCAGTATTAACTGGGTGCAAAAACATGCGAGTTGGTTTATGTGATTTTAGGAATTCTATATCAGGGCATTCCACTTACTATAAAGCCGTTCTACTTCATGCAATAATTCACCATATTCATTATACTTTTCCCTGGGGGTTGATATATCAAATAGGGCTTCCATCTCTTTGATTTTATCCTCAAGATTCATAATTTGAGCCTCAATTTCCTGCCTTTGCTTTTCCAGGCTTTCGCTTTTAGTGACGGCAGGTTTTTTGTTGATAGTATTTTTGCTTGAGCGTTCAGCCGGTTTAGACTCTTTCTTTTCGGTATTCTCCTCATCAATGCCGTATTTGACCTTTTTGTAGAAATCATAGTTGCCTTCGTAGGTAGTTATCTTTCCATTTTCGATTTCAAATATTTTTCCGACACAATGCGTCAGGTAGTATCTGTCGTGGGTAACTGCTATAATGGTGCCCTTAAATTCCTTTAACGCGGCTTCAACCGCATCCCTGGCCGGCATGTCAAGATGGTTTGTAGGTTCATCAAGGATCAGGCAGTCTGCATCCTCAAGCATTACACATGCAAGATAAAGCCTTACACGTTCTCCACCGCTTAAAACCTGTATGCTTTTATCAACCTCATCCCCATAAAATTGGAACCGCGCCAGGTAGTCCCTGGCTTCCCTCTCTTGAATTTCCCTTTTGGATACTATAAGCTGAAGCATTGTCAGCTGATCATTTTCAAATAATACTTCTTGCCCCATGTAGGAGTATTTGACCCATTCGCCAAGCCTCAGTAAGCCTTCATAGTTCTGGTCATTGCCAAGCAGCAAATTGACAAGTGTTGTCTTACCGCATCCATTGGGGCCGATTATACCTACCCTTTCTCCGCCTCTGATGTGAAAGCTGGCGCCTGAAAACAAAGTCACGTCTCCGAATGATTTCCTTAAGTTGTCGGCCCACGCGATGTCCTTGCTGACATGCCTTATTTTTTTAAATTTAATTTTGGGGCCGTCTGCCTTGCGCAGATGCTCCTGTTTTTTCAGCGCTCCAAGGTTTTTGCTCAACTCGTCATTAAGCTTTTTGATTTCCTTTTCCCTGCTCTTCGATGCCTTTGACTTGCCCTTGCTCTTAAGCCCCTGCACTATTTCATTCGTGTTTCTTATCGTCCATCTTAAGCGTCTTTGCTCATTTGCTACAAACTGGCTCAACTGTTTTTTATGCGCAAGATAGTTCGAATAGTTGCCGCTTCGCATGGAAATGCTGCCTTTTTCAAGCTCAGCGACTCTTGTTGCTACCCGATCAAGAAAATAACGATCATGGGATACGAAGAGTATGCCGCCTTTAAAATTTTTAAGAAAGCTTTCAAACCATTCAGTTGATTGGATATCAAGATGATTGGTAGGCTCGTCAAGTATCAAAAGGTCCGGTTCCTCTAAAAGAATCCGGGCAATTGCGACACGCATTCTTTCTCCTCCGCTCATCCTGTTGAGCGGAGTGCCGAGAGTCTCCTGGCGCAGGCCGAGGCCAAGAAGTATCTTCCTTATTTTCGTTTCAACCGTATACCCATCCATGGCCTCGTACCTGGTAATCAGTTTTGCATACTCATCCAATAAACTCTTATACAGAGACGAGCCTGAGTTTTTACTCTGCTCGTCCATTTGTTTTTCCAGTTCCCTGAGTTTTTTCTCCAGACGATAGACCTTTTCATAATGAAGAGCCGTATCTATTTTATTATCACGGGTTTCCATATCCTTTAAATCCTGACTGAGGTGTCCCACCTTGATATTACGTGCCATGACGGCGCTTCCCCCGTCGCTCCGCTCAAGCCCCATGGCAATTCTAAGCAGCGTGGTTTTACCGGCCCCGTTAGGACCTACCAGCGCTACCCGCTCTCCTCTTTCAACCCGCAAGCTCACACCATTTAATACGCATTGAGTTCTGTATTCTTTGACGATATTCTCAAGTACTAATAGACTCATTTTTATTCCTCTTTCAATGGATTAAACCTTTACATTTTTCAAACCAGCTGGTATGCTAATTATAGGAACTACGTGACTAAATGTCAATAATTATTCACCAATTCACTTAAAAGGAGTTTGGGAATGTCTAAATTCAATGAAAATGAAAAGGAACAAATAAGGCAATGCCTCTTGACCAAAGGCAAAGAGCTTTTTATTCAGTATGGCCTCTCTAAGACGAGCATTGACGACCTCGTGCAGTCCTGCGGGATTAGCAAGGGCTCTTTCTATAAATTTTTCTCCTCAAAAGAAGAACTCTTTTATGTGATCCTGCAAAACCAGGAAGAGATTTCAAACCGGTTAATAGGGGAGCACCTGCGGGAAAATCTGCCTCCCAAGGAATTGATCTCTTCTTTCTTTCATATGGCTTTTCAATTGGCGGATGAAAACCCTTTACTGCAGCAGTGGTTTGAAGATGGCGAACATGAACGCATTGTCCGCAAATTACCCAAGCATCTTGTTGATGATTTTGCCCAGGATAATGATAAAAAGGGAGTAATTTTCGTTCAGGCTTTAATTCAGCAGGGTGTACTGAAAGAACAAGATCCGGAAGTGATTAACGGGGTCATGCGTGCCATTTTGATGCTTCGCTTGTACAAGGAGAAGTTAGGCAGTGATTTGTTCCCTAAAATTATGGACGTAATTATCGATTATATTTCGGAGGGGTTAACAAAGCCTGATTAGCTTCGTCAACCAAGTCAAATCCAGATTTCCACCAGATGGAAGTCTGGATTTGTTTTATTTCAATTGCCTTTGCTTATGCTTAAAAATGACAAACATAATATTTATTTGTTTATATTTAGGCTAACATATATAAGTTATGTTTGCAAATGAAAATTTTATTTGCATTAAAGTTCAATTCTAATTGAATGTCCACAGGCAGAATAGTTGAATCCTTTCGTCAAACAGGTTTTATCTCTACATGCCATATATGATCTTTCTTCGGCAGGAATTACTTCCCATTAAGGATAATACTACATAATAGGTGGCTGTTCGAGCCATTAAGTGAAACCACAAATTCAACTGAGCAGGCGGCTTACCCGAAGGTGAGCGTGAGAGGTAAGTCCGTTATCTGTCCGGGAGTTTTGATTGTCAGTTTTTATTTGAGAGGGTGGGAGCGAGCTTGACGCCTGAAGATCAAACTACCGTTGAATACCTGCTTCCTGAGCCCGGGCGGTGGATTTACCCCGGACTAGGTCTGCGCGCCATGTTGAGAGCTCAAACTATCTTCGTTGACGCCGGTGCGCCTTGGGTCAGTATCAGTTCTGCGGTAGTCGGGGGCGGTCTGGGGCCAAAACAGTATTTTATCAACCGGCAGGTTGAGCCCGGTTACTACACCGACCACCCGGCGGATGAGGCGGTGTCTTTTTTGGCTGACACGTTTCCCGAATACCATGCCGGGGACGGCGGGCAGTGGCTGGCGCTTATGACCGCGGCGCTGGTCGGTGACGCTTGTTGGGTACGGCTTGCAAAGCAGGGACGTCAGGCGCTGGTGATTGTATCTGCCGGTGTCAGTAATGCCTGCGCCGCAGGCATTACGCCGCATTGCCTGCTGGACGCTGCGACCCCAGACCCGGGGACGATTAACATCATGGCTTTTTTGTCCCATGCCCTGCCGCCCGGCGCCCTGGTCAACGCCGTGCAGACAGCAACGGAAGCGAAGACCCAAACGCTGCGCGAACTCGGGATTAAATGCCTGGCCACCGGCGCCTACGCCAGCGGGACGACCACTGACGCGTTGGTGATTGCCGCGGCCGCTCAAACACCGGCCGATCCTTATGCCGGACCAGGGACCCTGGCGGGTTACCTGCTTGCGCACGGGGTCCGCCAGGGGTTGTCCCAGGCATTGCGCCGCTACCTGGCGAGAGCGGCCGAAGAAGCTGACAGAACATAACGCAGTAAGTTAATACGTTAGGTACCCCCGGTACCACAGGAGGGTGGAACGGTGATAGAAAAAAAGAGCAGGTTGACTTTTAAAGCTGCCTGTTGTGTTTTGGTGGCGCTGGTTACGGCGGTTTTGCTGCAGGGCTGCGGGAAGGCTGAGCCTATTGCAAGCGGTTCCGGTTTCCCCATGACCGTCACTGATGACCTGGGCAGGCAGGTGACTATCAACAAGGCGCCGCAACGGATCGTCTCACTTGTTCCCGCCACTACCGAGACCCTTTTTGCCCTGGGTTTGGAAGACAAGCTGGTAGGGGTTACTGAATATTGTGATTACCCGGCCGAAGCCCTGGCCAAGCCCAAAATCGGTGGCTTCAGTACCCCCAACTCGGAGTTGATCGTGGCCGCCCAGCCGGACCTGGTCCTGGCGACGAATATTCATAAAGAATATATCCCCCTGTTGGAAAAGGCCGGCCTGACCGTGGTTGCCACCAATCCTTCCAACCTTACCCAGGTGGTGGAAACAATCAAGCTTATCGGGCGGATCACCGGCGCGGCCGCTGAGGCGGACAACCTGGCCTCGGACATGGAGCAGCGGATTAATATGGTCCACGCCAAGGTAAGGGACCTGCCTGATGATAAGAAACCGGATGTCTTTTTTG
>DNIT01000225.1:7763-17661 GCA_003489345.1 Pelotomaculum sp.
ACCGGATGTCTTTTTTGAAATATGGCCCGATCCACTCACTACGGGCGGGGCCAAAAGTTTTATCAACAGTCTGATCGTCACGGCGGGCGGTAAAAATATCGCCGGCGACGTAGATCAGGACTGGGTGACCTTTAGTCCTGAGATGGTTCTGTCACACAATCCGCAAGTAATCATCTTTTGTTACCACGGCGCTTCACTACTGACGGCAGAGCAAATAAAAGGACGGATTGGCTGGGAAGAGGTCGCAGCGATCAAAAATAACCGGGTGGAATTCCTGCCGGATCAAGACATTGTTACGCGCACCGGACCGCGCGTGGTGGAAAGCCTTGAACTTGTGGCCAAGTCCATTCATCCGGAGCTTTTTGACAAACAGTGATAAGGGGGCTTTGCTCTTGGATCCTCAGGGTCGGGTTTGGCGTTGGAGGGCTATCAACAGCGCCTTGCTGCTGGTATTGGGCGTAATCGTCATCCTGTGCACGACCATCGGCCCGGCGCCGATCAGCCCCGGTGATGTTTTGTTGATGCTTCTGCGCAAGGCCCCCGTGCTGGGCAGCTGTATTCCCCGTGGGGATTGGCCGGATAGCTTTGAAACGATTGTCCTGCAGATGAGGCTGGCACGGGTGTGTCTTGCCGTGCTGGTTGGCGCCGGGCTTGCCGCTTCCGGAGTGGTGCTCCAGGGACTCCTGCAAAACCCGATGGGGGACCCTTATATCCTCGGCATTTCCTCCGGCGCCGCCCTGGGCGCCACGGCAGCGATGCTTTTTGGCCTGGGAGCCAGTGCCCTGGGGATCTATACAATTCCTGTTTTCGCTTTTCTGGGAGCGGCGGTGACAGCTGTATTAGTATATGGATTGGCCAGGGTGGGGAACCGGGCGCCGATGTCAACCCTGCTTCTGGCCGGCATCGCGGCGGGTTCGTTTCTTTCCGCTTTGACCTCATACGCAATGATCACGAGCGGCGAGAATATTCACCAGGTCATCTTTTGGCTGATGGGGGGCCTTGCCGGCCGCGGCTGGGACTACGTTCTGGTTTTGCTGCCCTACTCTGTGGTCAGTTTTACCCTGATGTGTGTTTTTGCCCGGCACTTGAACGTGATGCTTCTGGGAGAGGAGCCCGCGCAACACCTGGGGATAGATGTGGAGCGCCTGAAACAAATCATGCTGGGAGCCGCGACTTTGGCGGCGGCGTCCGCTGTGGCCGTCAGCGGCGTGATCGGTTTTGTGGGCCTGATCATCCCCCATGCCGTTCGTCTTCTGGTAGGACCCGACCACCGTGTACTCCTCCCCGCGTCTATTCTCACCGGCGCTATATTTTTGGTCGCCGCGGATGCTCTGGCCCGCGTGGCTGCGGCTCCTGAAGAAATACCGGTAGGCGTGATTACGGCATTGTGCGGGGGGCCCTTTTTTATTTACTTGTTGCGTAAAAAAGGATCTGCCGGGTTTTGACAGCAGGTGGCCAGGCGGCGCATGACACTGGAGGTAAGAAAGTGGCGGTAACCCTAAAAATAATCGATCTCGCATGTTCCTACGGCGCAACCAGGGTTCTGGACGGTTTGACCTTTTCATTTGCCAGAGGAAGTTTTACCGGGATCATTGGTCCCAACGGCTCCGGCAAGTCGACCCTTTTACGCTCCCTCAGCCGTGTGCTTAAACCTGCCGGTGGCGCCGTGTTGCTGGACGATCGGGACCTTTACGCGCTTCATGCCCGTGAAGTGGCCAAAAAAATGGCCGTGGTGCCCCAGGAAACGGCAGTTAATTTTTCTTTTACCGTCGAAGAAATAATCATGATGGGCCGGTCACCTCACCTGGGCCGCTTTCAGGGAGAAAGTGAAAAAGATTTTGCGCTGGTCAACCGTGTGATGGAACTGACCAACACGCGTCACCTGGCCCGCCGGCCGATCACCGCCATCAGCGGCGGCGAGCGGCAAAGGGTAATTGTAGCCAAGGCTTTGGCCCAGGAACCGGAAATAATTTTGCTGGACGAACCCACTTCTCACCTGGACATCAACCACCAGGTCGAAATCTTGAATCTGTTAAAGCGGTTGAACCGGGAGGAACATGCAACCGTTGTGGTGGTCTTCCACGACTTAAACCTGGCCGGCCAGTACTGCGACAGCCTGCTCCTGATGCAAAAAGGCCGGATTTATATGACGGGGAAACCGGAAAAAGTATTAACAGCTGATCACATCAAAGAAGTCTACGGGACAAGCGTTATAATCAGAAAGCACCCTGTCACCGGCCGGCCTGCCGTTATGCTTCTGGCCCGGGGCCTGCAGGACGCCGCAGCGGAGGGTAAGCGGGTTCACGTGGTTTGTGGCGGCGGGGCCGGCGCGTCTCTGCTTGAGCAGTTGGCAAACTATGGTTACGATGTGACAGCCGGTGTGCTCAACACTGGCGATATTGATTGGGAAACGGCCAGGTCTTTAGAGTTGAAGACGGTGGAAGAAGCTCCTTTTAGCTCGATCACAGAACAAAGCCATAAAGAGAACCTGGAGCTTATTAAAAATGCAGACGTTTGTGTCATGGCCAGCATTCCCTTTGGCCGTGGCAATATCAAGAACCTGGAAGCGGTTATACTTGCCCTCGACTGGGGTAAACCGGTGCTTTTGATGGAGGAACAAAAAATTGAGGAGCGGGATTACACCGGAGGCCAGGCCGTGCTGCTCTACAATGAGCTGAAGAACAAAGGCGCGGTTGTTAACCAGGATGCGACGGCTATTCTTGATACGCTTTCCTTGTTAAAGTAACGTTCCGGGCTTTCTTAAAATGGTGCCAATTTATTCGCACAAAAGTTACATTAGCTCCTACGGGTGCGGCGCTGGCGCGCCGTTGTGCGATTGAAATGGCGCCTGCATCGGCCGGTATGTTCATGATCCGTGGCGCCGCGATAGCGGTACTAAAATCCAGCACTCCACTAATCGGAATCTGGATTTCTTTATTTTTTACAGATACCTCTTGCTGTAGTTGACAGACAACAAACAATACATTAAAATGTTTGCAATTAAACAATCATAATAAGGTTGTGTTTGTAAATGAAAATATTAGATCTGTTTTGGAGTGCTTCGCCGGAGGAGCTCAAAAAGGGATATATAGAAGAAGAGGCTCAATATATATGCCTTATCTGTGGTAAAAAGATTGAGAAGGGGATGATCTATCCCGGGGAAGGTGTACTGTATGAAGCAGGGAGGTACATCCGTGTGCATATAGAGGAGGCCCACGGATCGGTGTTTGCGTATCTTGTTCAGCTGGATAAACGAATCACCGGTCTTACCGAGCACCAGAAAAGCCTTCTGCAGCTTTTTTATCAAGGGAAAAGCGATGGAGAAGTGCAAAAGGAAATGGGCATCGGCAGCGCTTCCACCATCCGCAATCACCGTTTTGTATTAAAGGAGAAAGAACGCCAGGCAAAAGTATTTCTGGCTTTGATGGAACTCTTGAAGGATAAGAATAAGCGTTCACCGGGCTATTTACCTCCCCATAAAACGGCCGGGATGATCGATGACCGTTACAATATTACCCAGGAAGAACGCGAGAAAGTCCTTAAGACGTACTTTCCGGAAGGTACGGATGGTCTATTGAAGACTTTGGACATGAAAGAAAAAAACAAACTGATTGTCCTCAGGGAAATAACCAAGAGATTCGAAGATGAAGGATTTTACAATGAGAAAGAGATTAACGAAATACTCAAAACTGCCCATGAGGATTTTGTAACTTTACGCAGGTATTTAATTGAGTATGGATTTATCGACAGAAAACCGGACGGGAGCCGGTATTGGTTAAAAGAGGGTTTACCCGGGATGGAGGAAGAGCATATGGATCGTAAAAAAGAATTGAAGCAACAATATAAGGAAATGAAAATCCAGGGCGGGGTTTTCCAGATCAGGAACCTAAAGAATCAGAAGGTGTTTGTGGATTCCATACCCAACCTGAAAATGAAGACCGGAAAGCTCATGTTGCTGCGTAGTGGAGGATATAAAAACAGACAGCTGCAAGAGGATTGGAATCAATTTGGAGAAGATGCCTTTGTGTTTGAAGTGCTTGAAGTGTTGGAAGAAAAGGCGGATGGCTTCTTCGATAAAGCGGATGAGCTGAAAAAGCTGAAAACAAAGTGGATTGAAAAGTTGCAGCCATTTGGCGAGCGCGGCTATAACCAACCGGATAAACGAAAATAAGCCGGGCATTCAATTGCCGAATGCGCCTGTGAAGGATTGAAGGGAAAATAGATGCAGTAATTTGGTAGTGAACGGGTAAGTGAGAAGTTGTATAATGATGGGGTGCTGTATGCGGCAAAGCGCGCCGCAATTTTAAACGTTGACCCACAAGGAGATGACAGAAGTGGAAAGGCCCTGGTATGCTTTTTATGATCAAGAGGTACCCAAAACATTAACTTATCCGATACCATTACCAAATGAACTATTCAACCGCAATGCCAAGAGCCATCCGGACAAACCATTTCTGATCTATCAAGACGAAAAACTCTCCTACCGGGAGTGCAACTCTTTGGCCCGCAGGCTGGCCAACGGACTGCTGCAGCTGGGGGTGAAAAAGGGGGACCGGGTGACCCTGATGATGCCCAACATCCCCCCATACCCGCTTTTACTGCTGGCCTGCTACAAAATAGGAGCGATCGCGGTACCGACCAATCCCCAGTTTACCGTTCCCGAACTTACCGGCCAGTTCAAGGACAGTGGTACTGAGACCGTGGCGGTAAGGGCTTCTTTTGCCGATAAGGTGATTAAAATCAGGAATGCGGGAAGCACCCGGGTTAAGAGAATAATCATCGTGCCTGACCTGGGGGCCGGCAGCAACCTGGCGAGCATGCCTGAGATATACGAATTTGATGCGCTGTTAGCGGAAAGCGCAGACCTGGAACCGGATATCGTGGTCGAGCCGGAAGACCTCGCGGTGCTGCAGTATACGGGCGGGACTACCGGAATTCCCAAAGGCTGCATGATCACCCATGCCAATATGGCCGTTGCTGCGAAACAAGTCGGCATCTGGTATGGCGCCGGGATTCCCTCCGGCCAAATCCGGACCCTGGCCACCATCCCCCTGTATCACTCTTACGGCAGGGCCTGCAATATCGACCTGGCCCTTTTTTCAGCCGGAACCATAGTCCTGGTGACCCAGCCCACAACGGATAATATTCTGGCGGCCATCAATCAGCATCAGCCCAACATCTGGGCGGCGGTCCCCGCGATGATCCACGGTATTATCAACCACCCCGGTACCGGCAAGTCAAAGATCAGGTCTGTAAAGGAAGTGCTGAGCGGCGGGTCCCCCTTGGCCGTAGAGATTTTGAGGAAGTTTGAGGAACTGTCCGGGGCTCCTGTTATTGAGGGGTTCGGCCTGTCCGAAGTCCCGTACGGGATTGCCTACAACCCCGTCAATGGGGTCCACAAGCCCGGCAGTGTGGGGGTGCCCATGCCCAATGTCGATGTCCGTATCGTAGATGTGGAGACAGGGACGAAAGATATGCCGGCCGGTGCGCCTGGGGAAATGATCTTTAAGACACCGCAAGCAGTGTCCGGTTACTGGCATAACCCGGGAGAGACCGCCGGTGTCCTGCGGGATGGCTGGCTGTACACGGGAGATATCGGTTATATGGATGAGGACGGTTATATCTTTATTGTCGACAGGAAAAAAGATGTACTCCTTTGCAGCGGCTTCAACGTATATCCCAGGGAGATTGATGAAGTCCTGTACACCAATCCCAAGGTCCTGGAGGCTTGTACAATAGGCGTTCCAGACGAAAAACGGGGTGAGACGGTCAAGTCATGTGTGATCTTAAAGCCCGGCGAAAGCGCGACTGAGCAGGAACTGATTGCTTACTGCCGGGAGCGACTGGCTCCTTACAAGGTGCCGAAAATACTGGAATTTATCGGCCAACTGCCGAGAACTCCCCTGGGCAAGCCGGACCGCAAGGCTTTAAGAGCCCTGGATGAAGCAAAGCGAAAACAATCGTAGACACAAATGAGACAGGGGACGTCCTCTGTCTCATTTTACATGAGATTTGATGCGGGAAAGTAAGCAATGTGCCGCACTTGGGTATCTAATGTAACCACCTGCATTTATTAGGATGCAGAAATCTCAATTAGATTTGCGACAGTATCTTTACAGAATCTGAATTGCATCGTCAAGCGTGGGGATGAACGGCTCCAGGCCCTTTTCGGTCACAATAAAGGTGTCTTCAATCCCTACCGTTCCTTCATCAGGAAAGATAAACTTTGGTTCCAGCGCTATAATCATGCCCGGCTGCATGGCGATTGAATAATTTTTCGCTATGACCGGCAGGTCATCAAGTTCCAGCCCGACCCCGTGTCCGATAAAGTTGACGCTGTAACCATAGCCCATGAAATGCCCGGCAAAGCCTGACTGTTCCGCCATGCTTAACGCAACATCATAAAGGTCCTTGCCGTCAACGCCGGGCTTTGCTTCTTGGGCTACCTTGCGTTTGATGGCAAGGGCCGTATTGTGGGCTTCCAGCAATTTGTCGGATAATGGTCCGAAAGAATAGATCCTGGTATGGTCCACCATATACCCATTGAGAACAGGACCGTAATCAATAAGGATGGGTTCGTTGCGACCGATCTTTTTATAGCCGGAGCCAATAGGGTAAGAAGGATTTACTCCTCTACCACCGGTCGGCCCGTCAAAATAACTGGGATAGGCCGAGTTCCACCCTGATAAAATGTGGATGGAGAGCTCCTGGTTGAAGGCCCTTATGCGGGGGTATTGATTTCCCCTGAGTCTTAAGAACAGTTCAATTTTTCCTGACAGCTCTATTTCGGTCATGCCTTCTTTTATAAAGTTAGGAATCTCTGCAAACATTTCAGAGGTCAAACTGGCGGCATCTCTTAGATACTCAATCTCATACGGGGTCTTGATCATCCTGATCTCCCGGATGAGCCCCGATACATCAACAATTTCCAAAGGCTCAAGCATCTTCCTATACCTGGAAAAAAGATTGACCGGCAAAACATCAAGCTCCATGCCGATCCTGGCTTTGCCATTGATCACGCCGGATATGCTGCCGCCGATATCTTTGAAGCTCCGCACGGCAATAATCTTTTCCAGGGCGCTGTCCTCAAGCGCTCTTTCATAGCTTTTTCTGACCATCAAAAGAGGTTCTCCCTGGGCTGGAATCAAGAGATGGGCATCCTGGCAGGTGCCGCTGAAATAAAACAAGTCGGCTTTTTGCACGACCAGGGCTGCCTGGATGTCGGCTTTACGCAGGCGTTCCTGGAATTTCCCAATCCTTTCGTAAAGTTCCTCCCTGGGTGTGCAGGAAGTATGTTTTTGCTCAGTCATGTTGTACCCTCCTGGTAAAAAGTTGTCCTGTAAGAAAGTATAAATCAAAAAAAAGGTTCTTGCAAAAATAATTGAGTATGGTTAAATTTTAACAAATATTCAGTACCATGGCAGGATTTTTTGTTTTCCCGCTGTACATGTTCTAGAAAGCGTCGTTGATACAAAATAAAAAATAAGAGGTGAATGAGAATGAAAAGTAAGATTGCTGAGGCTATTAACCTGAGTAAATATTCTCCAGTAGCCATTGTATTTACAGATGAAAAGCCTGAAGGGGCGCTCCAGTTCAAGGAAGGTGTTTGGGGCTGCGTGGTGGCGATGCTAAAAGCAGCAGCCAAGGGCAGAACAGCGGTTTTCGATCGCAAAACCTGCGGGTGCATCGGAGGTGGCGCCGGCCTTTGTTTTGGCAACACCTACGTTGGTTTCCCGGGGGGGATCGAGTATTTCCTGTCTGTGGGCAACAAGGAATTCTGCGACAGTGAAATTGGCAAAAATATCGTGAAAAATATGCCTGCCTTAAGCCATGGCGAAGCATACAAGAAATCTCCGGAGTTTGCCAAGTCTTTTGCTGACGCGCTTCCTTACTATGACATACCTAATGAGTACGTGGTGTTCAAACCGCTGGAGAAAATCTTGCCCGGCGAAAAACCGGAAGTGGTGGTTTTTCTGGCCGCGCCAGATCAAATTTCAGCCCTGGTGGTACTGGCTAACTATGGCAGGCATGGCGGCGACAACGTTATCGTCCCCTGGGGCGCCGGATGCCACAGCGTCTGTTTGATACCTTTCAATGAAGGGAATTCGGATAACCCGCGCGGCGTTATAGGATTGACAGACATCTCCGCCCGCAAACAGGTGGAAAAAGACATTCTTTCCTTCAGCGTACCTTATAAGATGTTCCTTGAAATGGAAAGCAACGTGGAGGAGAGCTTCCTGACCAGGGAAGAATGGCTGAAGATAAAAGAAAGAAATAAATAACCTCATGAAAACAATATGTTGTAAATACCGCCGGGTAGGTTCGCAATGACGAATTTACCCGTTTTTTTACGCTAAAACGAACAGGTTTCATTTGTTATCATAATATAAATTATGGATAAATTAAAATAATATGGAATCCGGAGTGAGGCCAAAATGAGCGGTGATATTTTGGGTAACGGTAATGAAGATTTATTTACCAACAAAAAAAAGGCTTGTCAGGGTGATCCAGCAGGGTTGAACTTAAACCTGGGGGATTCGTGTGATATCGGGCCGGAAAATGCCCGGCAGCGCCGTCAATCGGCCTACCAAGTTCGTCTGAATGCAGCCGGATTTGAAAGAGATCTTCCACTTCCAGGCCATCCGTGTAATGGTGATGAATTGCTGTATGCAAATAAGATTGGCAACTTTTCTAAGGCCTTACCGCACAATCAACTGGGTGAGGTTAACCTCAATGCCTATCAGGCCTATATTGAAGCATTGACCACCGGCGACCCGGCGGATTTTACAGCCATACCCCTGGGAGGCGTGGTCAAGCTCGCCAATCCGCAGGCCGCTTATGCTTATGAGATGGCGGGACCTGATTCCCATCACCTAAGAACGGTTCCACCGCCCGCTTTCAGCAGCGCCTGGGAAGCCGGTGAGATGGCTGAAGTTTACTGGCAGGCTTTAACCCGTGATGTGCCTTTTACAGACTACGACACCAATCCGCTAACACTGGCGGCCGCTTCTGATTTATCAGGATTTTCAGATTTTAGGGGACCAAAAGCCGGTGGTTTGGTAACTCCGGGAACCCTGTTTCGCATGGATGTCCCCGGAGACCTGGTGGGGCCTTATGTTTCTCAGTTTCTGTGGCAGAACATTCCCTACGGGGCTACGAGCATCACCCAGCGCTATCAAGTTCCTGTGGCCGGTGTGGACTACATGACCACGTATGCGGCATGGTTGAACATCCAGAACGGTCTACCGCCAACTGCAGCGATTCAATATGAGGGCACGCCTCGTTATATCCGCAATGGCCGCGATATGGGAGAATATGTGCACAAGGATTTCTCTTGTGAGGCTACACTTTCTGCTTGCTTAATCCTGCTCGGATTAGGAGCAAATGCCCTGGCCCCAACCAACCCTTATCTGCATTCTGATACCCAGGTTGGATTCAGCACTTTCGGCGCCCCGCATATTCTGGATTTTGTGATCCGGGTGTCGCGGGTAGCGCTGGAGGCGGCCTGGTTCCAGAAATTCCTGGTTCACCGCCGGCTCCGGCCCGAAGAATTCGGGGGCGCTGTGCAAAATCGACTGACAGGCGCCGCCTGCTATCCGATTAATCTGGAACTGCTCAATTCCCAGGCGGTTTCCGAGGTTTTCAACAAGTATGGCGTCTACCTGCTGCCACAGGCCTATCCGGAAGGCTGTCCGACCCATCCGGCTTATCCTTCCGGTCACGCTGCTTTTTCCGGGGCCGGGGTGACGATGCTGAAGGCGTTCTTCAAGGAGTCCTTTGTACTACCCAACCCGGTTGTGACCGACTCCGACGGCCTCTCCCTGCTTCCTTACGAAGGCCCGCTTTTGACGGTAGGCGGGGAATTGAACAAACTGGCCGCCAATATCGCCATTGGCCG
>DNIT01000148.1:0-2085 GCA_003489345.1 Pelotomaculum sp.
AACAGCTTAAAACAGGGAGCGCCGGGGCCATACCGCTCCGTTGTACCGTCCCAGTAGGTTACTTCAAAGGCTGAGGACTTAATCCCGCATAATAAATTATGTAGTAACTGCTTTTGCATTGCCCATCTCCTCCTGATTGTTCCTGCGTAGTCGCCCGTGCGCCGGCGGCGCGTATCATAAAAGCCCCAGGCGATCGATGCCGGTACGATTTCAATCGCAGACGGTGCGCCAGCGCCGGACTTGGGCTTCTAAGTAACTTCTGTGCGTTTGAAGCTCAAAAGCTGTACAGTTATTTTCCGGGTAGGTTTTCCATTCTCCGGCACGGTTATGTATTTTAACAATCTGTCCGTGTTTGGCGTTATAATAGAGTAACAATCAAAATGCAAACCAGTAAAAGGAGTGTAAATTCAATGCGTACAGAAAAAAGCGATTGGGATAAGGTTATTACGTTCCACGGCCACAGTTGCCCCGGCATCGCTACAGGCTACCGCGTAGCCAAAGTCGCTTTGCAAAAACTACAGGCCTTGCGGGCCGCCGACGAGGAACTGATCGCCATTGTAGAAAATGACTCCTGCGGGGTGGACGCTATCCAGGTTTTGACCGGTTGCACCTTCGGCAAAGGGAACCTTGTCTTCAACGACTTAGGAAAACAGGTCTATACCTTTGTTTGCCGCAACAGCGGACGTGCTGTACGGATTGCTGTCAAAGGTATGGCCAGGCGAAAGGCCCCTTCGTTGCAAGAGCTCAGGGATAAAGTTTACGGCGGGACGGCCTCCGCTGAAGAACGTAAAACTTTCCACGACCACCAGCAGGAACGTATCCGCTATATCCTGGATCTGCCCGACGATGAGTTTTGTGAGATCCAGGAGGTTGCAATTGCATTACCCGATAAGGCCAAGATTTACGATTCTCATACCTGTGCCGTATGCGGGGAACAGGTCATGGAGCCGCGTGTCCGGGTTAAAGGCGGCAAGATTGTATGCATACCCTGCGCAGAGCATTAAACCGAGACTGACCGGAATATGATTCCTTCAAAAATCTGCTTGATGCCGTCTCTGCCCGGGAAAAACCCCTCTCCAAGCAGCATGTATGCGACAATACCTGCCGCAAGAGCGAGCATCAATAGTACAGCAAACCAGCGGGGTATACGGCCTCCCCAAAAGAGACTCAGCCCGGCAACAATCAAGATTACCGGCCACAGCCTGGCCGACTGGGTTAACATCTCACGCGAGGCGTACCCCGCATTGATCAAGAGCATCGCCGTCCCAAACAGGATCAGCGCCATCCCGAGAATAAACGTCCCGACACTCACCGCTCTCGCTCCTTTCCCGAGCCGCGGAACAGAATATAAATCCCCAGGGCAATGAGCAGCAGCGGCCAAGAAAAACGCAAAAAATACTGTGGGACTGTTTGTCCGGCCAGAAAGATGATGCCCAGCCCGATCAACAGGAGCCCGGCGTTGCGCCGTCGTTTTTCCGAATCTTCATGCAAGACTTTTTTTTCGCCAGGCGACTGGGACCCGTCCGTTGGTTCTCCCTGCGCTTCCTGCGCCCCTTCGACAGGGATGTCCTGACGGTCCGGACGATCGTTTTCAACAGGTATAACAATCGCTGCGATGATGTAAGCAAGTATGCCGCTGCCGCCAAGCAGCACCGACAGGACCCAAAGCAGCCTTACAAGGGTTACATCGACCTCAAAATACTCGGCCATCCCGGCAGCGACCCCTGCAACCATCTTGTTTTTACGGGATCGGTAGAGCCTGTTCATAGTACGCCCCCAAATAAAATATGGATAAAAATTCACTCGTACAAGGTTCTGTGAAAATGTTTGTAGAAACCTCTTAAACATAAACTGCAGCTCATTTTGTTGATTTTATACGACGGTTGTTTCCTACAAAAAAATAAAAATTATTTGATTTTCATGAACATTATGGTTAAGATTAAAGTTAATGGATAATTGTTCCCTGATAGTTTTTATTCGTACATTTAATTTTCCATACAATTTGTATATTATGCGGGGAGCTGAAGCTATTCGGCTGAGAAAGAACCTGGTTCTGACCCACAGACCTGATCTGGGTAATGCCAG
>DNIT01000148.1:2167-5471 GCA_003489345.1 Pelotomaculum sp.
TGGGTAATGCCAGCGTAGGGATAAGCTAGATCGTGCTTTTAGTCAGCGCGTTCGGGCCTTTTGCCTGCCGGCAGAAGGCCTAATTTGATTTAAAGGAGGTTAATTTCAGCCGTGCTCTATAACGTCAGTCTGCAGGTTATCCCAATCGTACCCGATGCGGAAGTTTACCCGGTGGTAGACAAGGTCATCGACCTGATCAGGGAGTCCGGCGTCAAATATGTTGTTGGTCCCATGGAGACAACAATGGAAGGAGAACTTGACCTGCTCCTGAGGATCGTTGCCAGGGCACAAGAGGTCTGCCTGCAAAATGGCGCCACGCGGGTCCTGTCGGTGGTTAAAATAGACTGCAAGGCAGGTGGTGTCACGATTGCGGAGAAAATTAACAAGTATCGTTAACGGCGCATTCCCGCTGGGATTTATAGTTTTGCTGCTGGTTACATGGGAATACTGGGTACGCTGGAAAGCCGTGCAGGAATGGATTCTGCCCGGTCCCGCTCTCATTGCGCGAACCCTGGCCGACAACCTGCCTTTAATCCTTAAGCACGCGCAAACAACGCTGATGGAATGCCTGGCAGGTTTTGCCCTGGCCATAATCTTATCCTTTGTTCTGGCTTTCGCTATGGACGAGGTCCTCCTTCTGAGGAGAGCTTTGTATCCCTTGCTGATCGCCTCCCAGACCGTCCCGATCATATCAGTGGCCCCGCTTTTCATAATCTGGTTCGGGTACGGCGTCATGCCCAAAATTATCGTAGTAATCCTGGTCTGCTTCTTTCCGATTGCTTTAAGCCTGCTGGGGGGGCTGGCGGCTGTGGACAGGGAGTACCTGGAGCTCTTCCGGTCGATGAAAGCCACCCGGCTGGATATTTTCCGGATGGTCAAGCTGCCTCTGGCGCTGCCCTCCTTCTTCTCCGGGCTAAAGATAGCCGCGTCTTACAGCGTCATGGGCGCGGTCATCGGCGAGTGGCTGGGGGCCAAGGAGGGATTGGGCATGTACATGACCATTGCCCAGCGCTCGTTCCAGGTAGATCGCGTGTTCGCGGCCATCCTTATCGTCACCGCCTTAAGCGCGGCCCTGTTTGCGCTGGTAGCCCTTATAGAAAGGCTGGTCATCCCCTGGAACAGGTTAACAGAATGGAGGGATTTGTAATGAAAAAAATAGTTCTGGCAGTCGCTTTATTCACACTTCTGGCAGCTGCAGGCTGCGGCGAAAACAAAACCCAGGAGGAAAAACCTCTCAAAAAGGTTTCGGTCATCCTGGACTGGACTCCCAACACCAACCATACCGGGGTCTATGTAGCGCAAAAACAAGGGTTTTATAAAGAAGAAGGACTGGACGTGGATATCGTGCAGCCCGGTGAAGGCGGAGCGGCTCAGTTGATCGCATCCGGGCAGGGCGATTTCGGCTTCAGCTACCAGGAAGAGGTAACCATAGCCAGGACCAAGGACATCCCCGTCAAGGCGCTGGCGACTGTTATTCAGCACAACACCTCCGGCTTTGCATCGCCTGCGGGAAAGGGCATCAAGACCCCCAGGGACTTTGCAGGCAAGAAGTATGGAGGCTGGGGTTCTCCGGCCGAGGAAGCCATGCTGAAAGCCCTCATGAACCAGGATCAAGCCGACTTTAATAAAGTTGAGATCATCAACATCGGCTCGGCGGACTTTCTCACCAGCGTCAGCAAAGATATTGATTTCGCCTGGATTTTCAAGGGCTGGGACGGCATTCAGGCAGAGCTCAAAGGCGTGCCCCTTAATTTCATATATTTGCGGGACTACAGCGCCGCTCTCGACTTCTACACTCCAGTCTTGATAGCCAGCGAAAATACGGTCAAAAACAACCCGGAACTGGTGGTCGCTTTCATGAAAGCGACCGCGAGGGGCTATGACTACTGTATCAAGTACCCGGAAAAAGCCGGGCAGGTACTGCTTGACTGTGTTCCCGAGTTAAACAGGGAACTGGTCATGGCCAGCCAGCGATACCTTGCCAAGGAGTACCAGGCAGACGCCTCCCGCTGGGGTGAGATGACCGGCGAGCGCTGGGAAAAATACGCCGACTGGATGTACTCCCAGGCTTTGATTGAAAAGCCTCTTGACTATCAAGAAGCCTACACCAACCAATTTCTGCCCAAGGAGTAGCGCCTTGCCTAAAGTCGTTGTCGAAGGAATAAAAAAGACCCTGGGGGGCATTTTAACCCTCCAGAAAATAAATATCGAAGCAGAGGACCGCGCTGTCTCCGGCATTCTGGGCCCGAGCGGCTGCGGCAAAAGCACACTTTTTAATATTATCGCGGGGCTGATGAGGCCCGATCGAGGGAATGTTTCCATAGGAGGGGAGGTTGTTACGGGAAACAGCGGCCTGACCAGCTACATGCGTCAGAAGGACCTCCTGCTCCCCAACCTTAACGTCCTGGACAATGTAAGCATTCCCCTGGTTTTAAAGGGGATGCCCAAAAAAAAGGCCCGCCTGGAAGCTGAGCGGCACCTCGGTACATTCGGGCTGGAGGGCTTTGGGAACTATTATCCCGGCCAGCTCTCCGGCGGCATGCGGCAACGTGCGGCGCTTTTACGAACCTACCTTTTTTCCAGCGGCATCTGGCTTTTGGATGAGCCCTTTGCATCGCTTGACGCCATCACCAAAAGGAAGATGCATACCTGGCTGCTCCGGGTATTGGACCAATTTCAGCCAACAGTGCTATTTATCACCCACGATGTAGACGAAGCTCTTTATCTCTGCGACAAAGTCTATGTGCTGTCGGAGTGTCCGACCGTGGTCAAGTTGGAAGTTGAGATACCCTTTTCCAGACCGCACCACAGCCATACCATTGTCGACCCGGCTTACGGGCCGCTGCGCGACGCCATCATGGACGCCCTGTCAATCTAATCAGCAACTGAAGGAACGATTCTCATTGTCAACAACAAAGTGACAGTCATGCACGCAGGCGCAGATACCAATTCATACGGAACATCTGCAGACGCCCATCCGGCAGCTACGCGCCGTTTAAGCTTTGACTTTATGCTACACTTTTTATTCCGGAGGTTTCCAGTTGAAATGTCTGATTATGACCAATGGTGAATATGGGGTACCGGACTGGTACCGCAGGCAATCCGGCAGCTTTGACCGGATTATCTGTGTCGACGGCGCCGCCGGACCGGCCAGGGCTCTCGGCATTAAACCGGACTGGCTGGTCGGGGATATGGACTCCATCAAACCGGCGGACCGCACCTACATGGAACAGGCCGGTGTCTTATTCAAGACCTTCCCCAAACATAAAGACTATACCGATACCCAGTTGGCCCTGACCCTGGC
>DNIT01000148.1:5538-6648 GCA_003489345.1 Pelotomaculum sp.
CCCTGACCCTGGCTGCCGAAGAAGGCGCCGGCAAACTGGTGATCTGGGGCGGGACCGGCTCGCGGCTGGACCACACGCTTTCCAATATCTGCAGCGCCTCTTCCTTTCTAAAGCAGGATATCGAAGTGGTATTCGACTCACCCGCAGTTACGATTTACTTGATCAACCACCGCCTGAGGCTGCCTGCCGCAGTGGGTGACACCGTGTCGCTGCTCGTACTGGGTGACAGAGCTACCGGGATAACACTGCAGGGGTTCGAATACCCCTTGCAGGACACACTCCTGGAAGGCCGGTGGCAGTGGGCGGTTTCCAACGTGGTTACGGAACACAACCCTGTTGTGGAAATTGGTTCCGGCAATTTGGCGGTCTTTCACTACAAGGCGCCGGTGTAAGCGTCCCCCCCCTTTCAGCCCTTTGTCGGTTAAGCCGACTTTAACAAGCACAGCAACAATTGTTAGATATCCTTAACAGGGCTTTTATCCGGCAATATCTTATATTTCTCATTGATCCTGATGAACCAGGCGGCAGACTGGCCTTGAAACAAAAAAGCTAGTGAGACCATAAAGGCGGCAGTAACACCAAAAGCTGTGGCAGCCAGACCGATGGCAATCGCCAGGTTGCGCAATACGGTTCCAAAAACGAGCGTAAGCGCATCTTCTCTGCAGAAATACCAACGGCCTATTACAACAGCCATGAGGTAATTCAAAAAGTAAAAAACCACCCAAACTATGATTGCGACAAACAGCAAGCCAGGCTGAGAAACAATCACTTGGGCATTGGTACTTATACCGGTAAACATCATGTAAACCATTCCCCAGGCAGTAGCAGCCGGAAGCAAGGGTTTGACAGATTTATTGAATTCTTCCCGGGAATATTTTTTTAGCAGCAAGGAATATGTTGCGAAACCCATGATCAAAGGCAAGAATATGACCATGGCAACCGTTTTAAGTACGGCCAAAATATCAATGTAAATGTAACTGCCGACCATTACCAGCAGGTACCACGGCACTGCGATTGAACCCAGGACCAGGCTTATCACTGTAAGCTTAATAGCGGCGGGTATATTTCCCCGTGCAAAATGAGTAAATGCGATCGTCATGTTGGATGTGC
>DNIT01000148.1:6742-10715 GCA_003489345.1 Pelotomaculum sp.
GAAGCAATGAAGCAATTGCCAGTCCGGCAAAAAGCTGCGGTTCCTGCAACAAAAAAACGATACCCAGAATGTAAGCAAGAACGGGTACAAGTACAAAATTTATAACCGACGCTGCAAACAGCAATCTTGTATAGTTTAAATTTATAACTTCATTTACCTTGTGCCCAATCATTGTTGGGTAAATCATGAGTATGGTTACCAATAGCAAATAGTTTTTCAAGATGCTTGTATCAATTAATAAGCCGGTGACAAATCCTGCAGCCAGCACCAAAGGTATCGTAACGACAATGTTTCGTGAAGGCAAAAGAAGGAGCTTCATTATTTTGCTCACACCGTTAATTTGAATTTAATAGTAAGAATTCTTGTGAATTTATCTAATATCCTTCTTAAATTTAAGAAATCGGCCGTATAAAGCTAAAATGGATCCGTTCTAAAATATTATTTCTCGTTTACACGGGATGTTTTTTATTTTTTGCGGGTAACAAAACCAAGAAGGCTCTGAACCAAATAAACGGATTCGTAAACGATCTTACGAAAAATGTAAATCGCTCTGTCCGTATACTCCAAATCATTCGGGCATCTTTTGTTAACTTTATACAAAAATTTCTATAATCTGCATTTAGATAATAATTATCACCTAGTTTACAATTGCATTTCATGGTAAACTAAATTTTGTCGGAAATAGTACAAAAAAACCAGCTTATATCCCTTAATCAGGGTGTCAGCATGGAAACATTTGTTTGCGGTTGGCAACCAGGTTATATGCTAAGATATTAGGAAAAGGGTAATCGGGAGGAAAAAATCATGGACTTTGCTTTATCACCCAAACATGAAATGATGAAGGCAATGTTCAGGGAATTTGCTGAAAAAGAAGTTGCGCCACTAGCCGCTGAATTGGATGAAAAGTCCGAATTTTCCTGGGATTTATATAGAAAAATGGGGCAAATCGGGATGTTTGGCCTTCCCTATCCCCAGGAATACGGCGGAGCCGGAGCGGACTATCTCACTTTCGTATTGGCCTGTGAGGAAATTGGCCGCGCCTGTACTTCCTCAGCGATGCTTATAAATGGCCAGAACTCCATCAATAGCGGACCCATTTATAGACAAGGCACAGAAGAGCAAAAAAGGAAGTACCTGGTCCCTATTATTACCGGTAAAGCGCTGGGAGCCTTTTGCCTGACGGAAGCCGATGCGGGCACGGATGCGTCCAACCAGCAGACGACAGCTGTACCGGATGGCTCTGAATGGGTCATTGACGGGACTAAAATGTTCATAACCAATGCTGGTTTAGCGGATATATATATTATCATGGCCATGACCGGTACCGGCAATAACCCAAAAGGCATCAGCGCTTTTATTGTGGAAAAAGATGCGCCCGGCCTTTCCTTTGGAAAAAAAGAAAACAAAATGGGGGTAAGAGCTTCCCAGACCGCAGAAGTAATCCTGCAAGACTGCCGGATTCCCAAGGAAAACCTGCTCGGCAAAGAAGGAGAAGGCTTTAAGATTGCGATGCAAAACCTGGACAGCGGCAGGATCGGCGTAGGGGCCATATCTTTGGGTATCGCGCAGGCTGCTCTTGACGAGTCAACCAAATATGCCAAAGAGCGTCAGCAGTTCGGTCGGCCTATTGGCGCAAATCAGGCTATCCAGTGGATGATTGCCGATATGGCAACTGAGCTTGAAGCCGCAAGATATCTTGTTTACAGGGCGGCATGGCTGAGAGATCAGAAAAAAGCCCACTCCAAAGAAGCTTCCATGGCCAAGCTTTTTGCTTCGGAATTGGCCATGCGGGCAAGCGTCAAAGCCGTACAGATCCATGGCGGTTATGGCTATATGAAAGAATACAAAGTAGAGCGCCTGATGCGGGATGCCAAAGTTTGTGAAATCTTTGAAGGAACATCCGAGGTCCAGCGCATGGTTATCTCCCGCGCTGCCTTGACATAGGGAAGGGTGCACATGCAAATAATCGTTTGCCTAAAACAGGTGCCCAACACCAATGAAGTGAAATTTGATACCAAAACGGGAACTCTCGTCAGGGATGGAGTTGTCAGTATCATTAACCCCGACGACAAGAATGCCCTTGAGGAAGCAATAAGGCTCAAAGAGCTGAAAGGGGGAACCGTTACCGTCATCTCCATGGGGCCACCCCAGGCCGAATATGCTTTAAGAGAAGCACTGGCAATGGGAGCGGATGAGGCTATTCTATTATCTGACTGGGCTTTTGCCGGCGCAGATACCTGGGCCACATCCCTGACTTTGGCTCACGCTATCAAGAAGATTGGCCGCTACGATCTGATCTTCTGCGGCAGACAGGCTATCGACGGAGACACTGCTCAGGTAGGCCCGGAACTGGCTGAGCATTTGGACCTGCCTCAGGTTACTTATGTGAAGAAAATAATTTATATAGATAACGATAAAGCTGTCGTAGAAAGAGCGCTGGAAGACGGCTACGAGGTTATTGAGGTAACCTTGCCTGCGGTTTTAACCGCTGTTAAGGAATTAAACATTCCACGTTATCCCACAACCTCAGGGATTATGGACGCTTTTAACGTCAAAAAAGTATCGGTCTGGGGAATAGCCCAGCTTGCATCCGCAGCCGGGCTTGTAGGCTTAAACGCTTCGCCGACGCAGGTGAAGAGGACCTTCAGTCCTGCGGTAAAAGGTGATGGGGAACTTTTAACAGGCAGCGTTAAAGAAACTGTGCAAACTCTGCTAAAAGAACTTCAGGAAAAACACGTGTTATAGAGAGGCAAAATGATGGCTGTAATCATAGACATCACACAATGTACCGGCTGCGCCGCCTGTCAGGCCGGTTGCACCTTTGGAGCCATAGAAATAGACGGAGGAATTGCCGTAATTACGGATACATGTATCTGTTGCGGCGCCTGCGTGGAAGAATGTCCGGTACAGGCTATTAAGCTGGAAAATGAAGATACTCCCATTACACCTGCCAAAGAAGAATTCCCCCTGGAAGCCTACCGGGGAGTCTGGGTGTTTGCCGAACTGCGGCATGGGGCGATCATGAATATTGCCCTGGAACTGTTAGGCGAAGGCAGAAAGCTGGCGGATACTCTTGGCGTGGAGTTAGGCGCTGTTCTAATCGGAAACAGCGTCGAACCACTTGCTCAGGAACTGTTTGCTTATGGCGCCGACACCGTTTACACGATTGAAGAAACGGAACTTGAATATTACAGGACGGAAAGTTACTGTGCTGCCATGGAAAAGTTGATCAGAACCTACAAACCGGAAATCGTTCTGATTGGGGCTACAAATATCGGCCGGGATTTAGGCCCGCGATTAGCCGGCAGATTGCATACCGGACTGACCGCAGACTGCACCGTGCTTGATATCGACACCGAAAAAAGGCTATTAAACCAGACCAGGCCTGCCTTTGGCGGTAATATTATGGCAACCATCATTTGCCCTGATACCAGACCACAGATGGCTACCGTAAGACCGGGCGTGATGAAAAAAGCAGCTCCGGATTTTAACCGGACCGGGAAAATAGTAAAAGCCTTTTATCCGCCTGATGTGAAAGTCCGTACTATGGTCAGAGATATTGTAAAGGAAACCAAAAAAGTTGTTAACCTGGAAGAAGCGCAAATAATCGTTTCCGGCGGACGCGGTGTTGGCGGACCTGGAGGGTTTAAGCTTCTGGAGGAAGTAGCCGCCGGTCTGGGCGCAATCGTTGGCGCCTCACGCGGCGCCGTTGATTCCGGATGGATTCCTTCTTACCACCAGGTGGGGCAGACAGGCAAAACTGTACATCCCAAGCTCTATATTGCCTGCGGAATTTCCGGAGCTATCCAGCATTTAGCCGGGATGCAGCACTCCTCTGTCATCGTGGCAATTAATAAAAATCCCAATGCCCCGATATTCAAGATTGCCGATTACGGTATTGTGGGCGACCTTTTCAAGGTCCTGCCCGCATTGCTGGATACGCTAAAAGAAGTGAACCTCCCCCGCTTGTAGA
>DNIT01000193.1 GCA_003489345.1 Pelotomaculum sp.
AACGCTTCAATTGCATCGCTCGGGTTGGGCGCTTCTAAATCCAGCACCTGGGGTAGTGCCAGTGCAAAGCCCAAAAGCAGGAAGAAAGAAAAGGCCGCCAGTTCCCGCCATGCCTTCTTTTTGACCAGACCCGGCACTTCCAGAGCAATCATGCCCAGAAACGCTAAGACCAATAATATGACATAACCCGTCACTTCTCATCCCTCCGGTTTAGACCCAAAGATCATGCAGCCATTACCCCGTGGTATCCCTTAATTTAGAGTAGTTCCACACGCCGCTATCGCGGCGCTACATATGATGAAAATTCGCCAGCGGCATCGCGTATCATAAAAATACATTTGGTGATGTAATGTAATTCTAATTGCACTTGAGTTATTTCTTTACAGTAGCCGGTCTGGTCAGCAGGCCGGTGCGACGCAGGTGCGCTTCCGCGTAGATATTGATCTGTGCGCCTGCAAAAGCATCGTTCCATTGGTACTTTAATTCTTTCCAATCCCGCTTGTACTTGCGGTGAAACGCCTCACCAAAATTGAAAATATCCACCCCGTATTCCCCCTGGGCTTTTTCCAGGGTAGCCGTACATTTTCTAATTACATCCATGGCCGCCGCCGCCTCGATTTCCTCAACCTTTTCCGGTATGGTCAAGTCCTCGCCGGACTGCTGCTCTAAAAGCTCCCCATCAATGGTTATGGTAATATTAAAACCGATGTTTTCCCCGTCGTACTCCGGCTCCACCCTGGTCCTGGCCCGGGCAACATTGATAGAGAGCAGTTTGTCCGGCCGGCCGGGTGAGGGAACAGTAATAATGCCCTTATTTATTTCACCTCGCAGCCACAGAAGGCCCCTGGTTTCGGACGTGTCCAACCACCCCACCAGGTATTCATCTTTGAAAACTCCCGTACCGGTCATAACCACCTCTTCGTGCTGCTTCTCCTCTTCCATGCCCGACCCCTGAGGCTCTCCCAATTTTTGCAGTTCCACCGCTGGCAAGGCGGGGTTGCTTCCCCGGGAAGCCAGCGCCATAGCGAAGTCCTTAAATATCACCGCCAGGCCGGCTTTGTTCCTTTCAACAAAACCTATTGACTGGGCCGAGGTTTTTTCCAGTTCCGAGTGGCTCTCCAGGAGCTCTTTGGCCTCTCCCCTGGTTACCAGCACCCAGATGTTTTCCCGTGACATGGGATCGCGCATAAAGAAATCGACATAATTACCCACCCCCGATTTAGCCGCTTCTGCCCCAAACACCAGGATGATGTTATGCGCCCAGTAAATGCGGCGTGATATTTTCAGGGCCAGATTCCGTTCGGCTTCGAAGATAGTGTCACCCGTCTCGGATACCACCCAGGTAATGTTCTGCCTTTCTGCTGCCCCGGCACCGCCAGTTTCGGCTCCACCGCCAAAGGCGGCAGGCCTGGCCAGCTGCAGGGTGAGCCGGATCCTGTTCTCCGGGGTGCGGTCCACCCCGGCTCCCATGACAATGGCCAGTTCGGACATCTCCCGGCGGCTCCAGCAGCCGCTCAAACACACCAGGGTCAGCAGGATCAATAACAAAGAAACCGCCTTTCTGGTCATCCAAGCCTCTCCCCCTTCCCCCTGACCAGGGCTGTAATCAACAGCAACAGCGGTATGGCTGCTTCAAAAGTGAGAGCAAAAAAAGGAAATACCTGAGCCTCGAAGTGCTGCAAGTGAAGTGCGCTGGGATGATCCAGCATGGACATGGCCATCAGCACTCCCCCTACTGGGAGAACCAGCGAGCGATAGTCTTTTAGCTCCAGCACCTGGGATACGCCCAACAGAGTTGCCCAGTAAAATATGGAAATCTTCACGAACCCGGCGGTAACCCAGGCTGTCATTGCCAATGCCTCAAACCGCCCCAGGAAATTGGCGAGATTTACAATCCGGTACTTGTTTAAACCTGGAAATACCATTGCTTCTATGAGGTCCGGCCCGAAAATGCCTATGGCATTAGCCACAACCAGCATAAAAACAACACCGCTGATCAAAACGGACGTCACCGCCGCCCGGTGGGACTCCCTTGGCCTGTTGAGGTACGGGATTACCAAAGCGATTGTAACAATCTCGCCGAACCAGGCCAAAGGGACCATCGCTCCCTTAAAAATACTCACAGCATCAACATCTGCTACCGGAAGCAGTCTTTGTATATCTGTTTCCCCACTTGCAAAAATAGAGGTAATCACTATTAACCCCATGGTTAAGGGAAAAAAGATTTCATTGGCTCTGGTAAAGACCTCCAGGCCGTTTCTGACTGTATAGGCGGCAATAGCCACAGCCATAAGGTTAAAAACAATCAGAGGAGGTGCCGGCCTAAAAGCAGTTACTAGAAATTCGCCGTATTCCCTGATTACCCCCGCGTTAATATGCAGGAACCATATGATATAGAAAAAGCCCACCAGTTTACCGGGCCACCTGCCCAGGATTTCAGCCGGATATTCGAATAGGGTCCGCTCCGGGAAACGCAAACCCAGGGTTGTCACCAGACGCGCGATTAACAGCCCGGCCACGGTAGCCAGACCAACCGAGATCCATGCGTCCTGCCGGGCGTGTTTGACGGTGATGGCCGGAACAGAGAGAATAACCGTGGCAAAGATCATGGTGACCATCAAAAATACGGCCTGCCTGCTGCTGATCTTACTGTTTTCCAGTATCTCCCCCACCGCCTTTCTCCCCGGTCCGGGTTTCCGGCGGAACGGGTTTTTGGTCCGGCTCCTGCCTCTTTAAGTTTTTCCACCCGATTAACCTGGGACGGGTAAACATGGCCCACCAGGGCGCCCGGACGACCAGGTCTTTCATATCCCCAAGACTGACCGGGGCTACTGGCGACAGGTAAGGGGTCCCGAAGGAACGCAGGGCGCACAGGTGCACCACAATGATAATCAAGACAGAAATCAGTCCATACAGCCCCAGGGTGGCCGACAGGACTATCATCGGGAAGCGCAGCAACCGGATGGCAAAACTTGCCGAATAAAAATATACAAAAGAAGAAATTCCGGTAAAGGCTACCACAATTACCGTGGCCGGAGCCACCAGACCGGCCCGCACGGCGGCCTCCCCGACGATCAAGGCGCCTACGATACTGACCGCCTGGCCCACCTGCCGGGGCAACCTGATCCCGGCTTCCCGTAATATTTCAAAGGTGAGCTCCATTAGCAGTGTTTCCACGAAAGCCGGAAAAGGAACCGCCTCCCGCTGGGCGGCCAGGCTCAGCAGGAGCGCGGTGGGCAGCATCTCCTGGTGAAAGGTGATAATGGCAATATAAAAGGACGGCATGACCAGGGACAGGAACATTGACAGAAAACGGATTATTCTCACCACTGTCCCGATTTGGAACCGCTCGTAGTAATCCTCCGCTGAATGCATAAATTCAATAAACACTGTGGGAACGGTAAGAACTATAGGTGTCCCGTCCACCATAATACCCACCCGACCCTCCAGGAGCCGCGCCGCCAACCTGTCCGGCTTCTCGGTATGGTTCATTTGAGGAAAGGGGCTCCAGGTGTTGTCCTGGATCATTTCCTCGACATACCCGCTTTCCAGGACGGAGTCAAGCTCAATCCCCTGCAGCCGGCTCTTCACCTCTTCCACCAGTTTATCGTTGGCAATCCCTTTTAGGTAAACCACAGCCACATCGGTCTTCGTTATCCGGCCCAACTGCATCATTTCGAGTTTCAGGTCGGAGCTTCTCGTTTTACGGCGGAGCAGTGCTGTATTGGTCCGCAAAGTTTCCACAAAGGATTCCCGGGGGCCCCGCACGACCATCTCGTTTTCCGACTCTGAAACCGGACGGGCTTCCCAGCCCCGCATCCCGTTAATAAAAGCAAACGGGTGTCCTTCCACCAGGAGCACGGTATCACCGGACAGGACGGCCTCAATCACGTCTTCCAGTCTGTCCGTTTCTTTAATCTGGTGGACGCAAAGACCCCGCTCCTTGATCAAATGGTAGGCGCCGGCTTTCGTGATGTCGGCCTCCGGCGCTGCCATGGGCACCTCCAGGGACAGGGCCCGCATGATTTGCTCGCTGACCTGGAGTTTGTCGGCCAGCCCATCGGCGTAAATCAGAACCAGCCGGATATCTTCCCGCTGGGCAAAGAGAAATTGCCGGTAAATGATATCGCTGCAGTTTTGAAAAATTTCTTTTATCCTTGCCAGGTTGCTTGACAGGTCTTCACTAAGAAAAGAAGAAGTTTTATCCCGATCCGTGTTGTCTTTGGTTTTTTCTGCCGAGGCTTCACTAGCGCCGCCTGTATTTTTTTTGGCAGCCAGCAGCTTGGCCCTAACCGGCCTAATCAATTTCCGCATCTTTTTCCCTCTAAAAAAAGAAATGACCATGGTTATTATTAACAAACATGGTCATTTCATGCATAAGTTTTTTTACCTGCTTGCGCCGAAAATTTTTAACCTATCATTATTTTAGAATTATTATTCCATATCATATAATTTCTTTAAATCAGTGTTTTTGCCTACCGCTACCAGCACGTCTCCCCTATCTATAACTTGAGCCGCACGAGGAGCGACGATAATTTGCTCACCTCTTTTAATTGCTAAAATGGTAATTCCCATCATTTTTCTCACACCTAACTGATCGAGGGTTTTCCCGATATAAATTTCCGGAGCTCTGAACTCCATAATACTGTAATGTGGTGAAAGTTCAATGTGGTCCATAATGTTTTGAGATACAAGCATATGGGCCAGCCTTTTCCCCATGTCCCGCTCAGGAAAAATAACGCCTGCCCCAATTTTCTCTAAAACCTTACCGTGCAAATTATTTCTAGCTTTTGCCACAATTTTCTTAACGCCTAATTCCTGTAATATAATAACAGCTAATATATTAGCCTGAATATTCTCGCCTATAGAAACCACGACCACATCAAAATTCCGGATGCCCAGGGACTTTAGAGCCTGCTCGTCCATCGCGTCGGCCTGTACGGCATGGGTACATGTATTAACCACGCTGTTAACCTTGTCGCTATCATTATCAATGGCTAAAACCTCGTAGCCCAGGAGAGTCAGTTCTTCTATCAGACTAATCCCGAAGCGGCCCAGGCCAATTACTGCAATTTGTTTTTTCACATTGCAACCTCATTTTCCTGTATTTTGACTTTCACTATATAAGTTTATAGCTTCTATTATGATACTTGTCAATAAAAATAAAACCGGTAGAAAAACAATGGTATAATAAATAGTAGTGTGATGGAGAACTGATATACAGTAAAACATCAATATTAAGAAGGGATGTTTGATGATGACACTAACCTTTGAACAGGGACCAATCAGACCGCCCAGTGAGGCCAACAGTCTTTTAATCAGACTGACCCGGAACTGCCCGTGGAACAGGTGCGCTTTCTGCAACGCCTATAAAGGCACAACCTTTTCGGTACGAACAGTTGAAGATATTAAGAAGGATATTGATACGATAGCAGAGATGGGCCGTTTAATTGCTCAGGTATCCCGGGGTGACGGCGCTGGTAAAATGCCTTCTGAACTGTACCAGGCAAATGAGTACCAGGTCTACCATATTGCCGACTGGCTCGCCCACGGCGGTAAAACGGTTTTTTTACAGGACGGCAATTCAATACTGATGAAAACCGCCGACCTCATTGAAATCCTTGAATATTTAAAGAAGAAGCTGCCCTCTGTGGAACGCATCACCAGTTACGCCCGCTCCAGTTCTCTAATCAGAAAGAGTGTTGATGAACTGACTCAACTGAAGGAGGTCGGGATTTCCCGTCTCCATGTAGGTCTGGAATCGGGCTGTGATGAAGTGCTGAAGTTCATGGACAAGGGAGTTACTGCCGAACAGCACATTGATGCCGGAAAACGGGTCAAAGAAGCGGGAATTTCCCTTTCGGAGTATGTTTTGCTGGGTCTGGGCGGCCGAAAATGGGCCCGGGAACACCCGTTTGAAACGGCTAGAGTGCTAAATGCCATCAACCCCGACTATATCCGCCTGCGCACCCTGGCCATCGTCAAAAACACGCCCCTCTACACTAAAATGCAGCAGGGTGAATGGGAAGAACAACCCGACGAGGAAATTGTAAAAGAAGAAAAGATTTTGATCGAGAACCTGGACGGCATTGAGAGCAGGCTTCTTTCCGACCATTCCATGAACCTGTTGGGAGAAATCAACGGCAAACTGCCGGGAGACAAACCTGCCATGCTTAAGGTCATTGACCGCTTTCTGGCCCTTCCGCAGGCAGAGAAAGAAAACTTCATCCTGGGTAAAAGGTGGGGCTTGTATAACAGACTCAATGATTTGCAGGACCCGAAACGGCACGAGCGGGTTGAAAACACCTTAAACGAGCTGAAAAGCCAGGGCCTGCTGGAAGCAACCATAGCCAACCTGAAGTACCAGATGGTCAGGGTATAGATTGCAAAAGGGTATAACAAACGAAAGTCTTTTGGAAAGGGGTAAACTATGATTACATTAATTGCAAAACTTAAAGCGCGACCAGGCAAAGAAGCTTTGCTGGCCGATGAATGCGTAAAACTGGCAAAAAATGTCCGGGAACACGAGCAGGGGTGTTTAATGTACATACCCCACGTTTCCACAGAAAGCCCCGCAGAAATAGTCTTTTTCGAAAAATATGTCGACCGAGAAGCATTTAACGCCCACGGCCAAACCCCATATTTTAAGGCGTACAAAGAGAAATGCGGTGAGTTGACAGAAGGAAATTCTCAAATACAATTTATTAAGGAATTGATTTGAGTTTTTTAGACACCTGGTTGTCCAGTCTTCAACGTTCCACATACCAGTTACCCGGTCCTGATAAAAACCGGGTCGCTGGACACTAAAACAACAGTCCCTTTAAATTCTTTTAGCGTTTTATCTTTAGCTAAGCAATATAGAAGTTTTAAGAAAGGTCGCTTATAACATTATGGCCAAGGACAAAACTCCCGTTACTCCGGCTATCCGGTTTCTAAAAAAGGAAAAGGTAGCCTTCGCAGGCCACCTGTACGATTACGAGGACCATGGTGGAACAGCGGCTTCCGCACGTGAGCTGGGTGTGGATGAACACAGCGTCATCAAAACCCTTGTTATGGAAGATGAACACAAGAAGCCTCTGATTGTCTTAATGCATGGGAACCTTCAGGTATCAACCAAGAACCTGGCCAGGCGCCTTGGAGCTAAAACCATTACCCCCTGTGCCCCGGAAACAGCTACAAAGCACACCGGGTATCTGGTCGGCGGGACTTCCCCTTTCGGCACCTTAAAGAAAATGCCGATTTACCTGGAGGAAACCATCCTTGACCTTCCCCAAATCCATATTAACGGCGGGAAAAGGGGCTTTCTTGTGATCATCGACCCCAAGGAACTGGTGCGGGTTTTAAACCCCGTATTGGTAAAGGTTGGTATCCATAACTAGTCGATTAATAAC
This sequence comes from Pelotomaculum sp., assembly GCA_003489345.1. Lineage (GTDB taxonomy): Bacteria > Bacillota > Desulfotomaculia > Desulfotomaculales > Pelotomaculaceae > Pelotomaculum_C. The sequence continues at coordinate 7,392 of DNIT01000193.1, forward strand.
AGACCATAATAGTTTCCGTCGCTTTCCAAGTCCTTTAAGACCATGATAGGCCAACCATTTGCTCTCACTGTTTCAAACACATCAATACCACACGCTTCCATTGACGGCCTTGCATTTTTAGGCTGTGCGCATTTCTCCGGATTGCAGGTTTTACATACCATGCAGGGTCCGGCCCCGAACCCTATCACTTTATAATATCCGGCTAAAAAAATCTCTCTTTCCAGTTTTAAAACCACTTCTGAAGGATCATTCCAGTTTACTTTGCAATGCACCAGCAGAGCACGTTTATAGCAGTCAATCATTTCTTGGGTTTCTTTATGTGTCGGTGTATTGGGAGGACAACAGTGCCTTCTCCTGGGGCCATATTTACAGCCGAAGCTGCATTTCATCCTGACCCACGCCGCGGTTTTGATGGTGCCCGGATCAATAATTTTCGCATCGACAGCGCCAAGTTCTTTAGCTAAATCAACAAAGCCCGATAAATCGCTGCCCATAATATATTCGCCCCCCACCATTATCTTAAGTGTATCATACATTAAGTTGGGCAAGCCGTAAATACTGCGCACCACTATTCATAACACGGGCATGGTAGTGAAGTCTATTATTAACAGTGATGAAAAAGAAGGAACATGTAGGGAATTACCAAAAGGATTTTTATTAACAATGTATAATAAATAAGCAAAAACAATAAGGGTGTGATATTGGTATGTTTTGGTGGATTGCGGCAGCCGTAGTATGGGTAATATCTGCTGCTTGAATTTTTTATATCATGGCGGACGTGATCCGCGGTAAAGCCCCGGTCTTAAGCTCTAAATTATGGCCCGGTTATATATTTCATGGTGCTACTGCTATTTTAGTGATCGTTCTTATCTTTAAGGCTTTAAATTAAGAATTGAAAATAAAATTCAGGCTGCAGGAGGCGTTGAACTTGTTGAGAATAGCTGGCTACCTACTCCTATTGTTAGGTGTTGTTTGAATTGTCACGATCATGGGAGGAGTCTTCTCTCACACGTATTCCAGTATCAACCAACTATGGGGTGCGTTTGCTTTCCACCTAATTGCCATGATTGCAGGGTTAATGTGCATTGCTAAAAGCATGAACCGTCAGCAAAAAGCTTAATCAAAGGTAGAGATCGCACTTTTATGAGGTTGAAGCATGCCTCCTTAAAATTCCGCTATTGTATTTTTCGGACAACCCCTTTTGTACCAACCTTTATTTCTTAAAACCAGTATATACATGGATGGCGTCTCTCAGAAATTCCGCCGTACCCGGTTGCTTTTCGTCGTAGTACGCCTTAAACCGTTCGTCATCCATATACATTTGCGCAAGACCCGCGTGGGCTTCTTTACTGTATTCGTTCCAGAAATAAGTTAACCATTGCTTATGCAAATCCGCTTTTTGGGCAATAGCGCCGGCAGGGTCACCAGTTTTGAAAGCTTCAGCTAAAGTGGTGTTTACTTCATTTGCCAGTCTAGTTGCCTCTTCATACTCTTCTTGTGTCATATTCTTCAGCTTTGCATTGGACTTGTTTACAGTATCAGCACCGTATTTATTACGAATTTCTTTCCCGTATTTCTTCTCGTTGTCATCAATCAGCTTTTGCTTGAAACCTTCGAACTTTTCTTTATCGGTCATGCTCATTCTCCCTTCGGTACTTTTTCTTGTGATAAAAGGCTTAGAAGACAATCTTTTCTGTAAAGATAAAACCCTGCCATCGGGAGACATTTCATGTTGAATGGCATCTTAATTTGCTTACACGTATCGGCACCCCTATGACCCCGCATCTCTGGAAGTTTGCCGGTGAAATTAAAAAAATCTATTTATGTTTATTTATAAAAGTTGACTATATATTTGCATACTGCTAATATAACTTTCATAAACATTTTTCAAGGTTTAATCAATTCTTTGGGAGGCGACATAAATGAAAGTGGTTGCATTTAACGGAAGTCCAAACAAAAACGGCAACACATATGCAGCAATAAAAATGGTCGCACAGGAACTGGAAAAAGAAAATATTGAAGTTGTAATCATTCATGTAGGCAGCAATGCGATAAGTGGATGTATCGCCTGCAACCAATGTATAAAGAACCAAAATGAAAGATGTGCAATGACCAACGATCCTGTCAATGAATGGATTCAGGAAATGAAAAATGCAGACGGCATTATATTAGGCTCTCCGGTACATTATTCGGCCATAGCAGGGACAATGAAATCATTTTTAGACCGTGCCTTTTTCGTGACTTCTGTAAACGGCGGGATGCTCAGACACAAGGTAGGCGCCAGCGTTGTAGCCGTCAGGCGCTCGGGGGGACTGCCCGCCTTCAGCCAGCTCAATAATTTCATTAATTATTCTGAAATGCTGATGCCGACATCGAATTATTGGAATATAGTATACGGCACAGCACCGGGAGAAGCAGAACAGGACGCAGAAGGAAAACAAATCATGAGGGTGCTTGGAAAAAATATGGCATGGTTGATGAAACTTGTTGAGTTCGGCAAAGATAAAATCGCAGCGCCACCAAGAGAAAAAAAGGTGTTTACAAATTTCATAAGATAAAATGTGCCTATATTTAAGAAGAAAAAAAGATCAACCCCGCAATCACTTGCGGAACTTAATCGATTTTTAATCGACCAAAAAACAATCGGTTACCGGCCAATCGCATACCCCAAAAAACATACCCGCCTAGAGGCGGGTTTGTTTTTTGGTATCTGCGGAATGACTAAACGGCCTATCAGTAACTAATGCCTACTGCGCTAAGATGTTGACGGGATTTTTTTATAAGCTAAAGTTTACTTAGATTTTGACGAATATTATAGTAGTATCAAGTAAGGAGTAAATTAGCCTGAAATCCAGCGAGATTTTTGGGAAACATCAGATAAACGATATTTCAGTTGGAGTTGAACAATAAACCATAATTAATGGAGATTAACTATGAAAAAATCTATTATTATTCTATTCATGGTTTTAGTCGTTTTTTTAGTTATGGCTTTTTCTATGTCATGTGAAGCAATTGAAAAACCGGAGTATTATAATCAACCCGATTCTTTCTTAGTCTTATATATGTCCACATTCCCCGATACACAAACTAAAATTATTAAGGCGCTTAATATAATTGATATTATGTACCCTGATTGGCAAAATAATTATAAACATGGAATTTTCGATTGTTCAGAAATGGCTGAATTTGTTTGGTATTTTTTTAATAAATGTGGTATTGAATCAACTTATTGTCAAAGTAATAAATTATGGCATTGCTGGTTAGAAGTTAAAGACAAGAATAAAAATATAATTATTGAAACCACAACATTAAGTATAGTATCTAAAGAAAACGCTGGATGGTATTACAGCGGAGGCGATGTAAAATATAATCGTCATATGCGCATTGATGAAATTGATTGGTGGAATAGTAAAATTTTTAATGATAGCTTATTATCGAGTAATTTGCGATATAAATAGCTGCAATGGACTCTACCTTTCGCCATAACTAAAAATCCCTCTTTGCTACTTGATATTTTCCTGACAATTAGTACAAAGGAGGATTCCACTACGGTTCTAAAGGAGCAACGGGTCAGCGTTTTTACACGACTGACCCGATTCTTTTTTTGTTCAGAGAGCATATCAAATACTATTAGGACTTTTGTCCTAGAAATACCCTAAAATAAAAGGTCCGGCTCATCCTGACTCCACACGATTCATAACCGGGCAGTCTCTGCTTCTTCCTTTGTCTAGAACCATATTTGATTTTCCTGATTAATGCTTTAATTAACAACAAGAATCATCAATTTTTTTTCATTTAAACAATAGGTAACCTTTAAAGGTAAAAAAAGTGGATGTGAAAGGTCTTGTTATATTTACGCATATGAATCCTCCTTGCGCTGTGATAGGGGTGTCAGGGGGTTTCCCCTGACAAGCGAATTCGGGCATACAAATTCAGTGCTTGCTGCAACATAGGACGCCTTGCCTTCGGCAACGGACAAGCCGAAAAGAGGACGGGCATCACAGCAAAAAACATCTTCTTTTCGGCTGGTTGTCCGTTGCAAAGAAAGGAGTAAGCAAATATGCCCTCTTATAATCAGCAGATTTTTGAGTGGTTTGTTGTGGGCTTTTTGAGTAAACTTTATAAATTGGCCAAAAGTTTTTCTATCCGTCGCAGACCGCAGGTGATGGACTTGCAGACGGTGCTTGCGCAGACGCCTTCCGCTTTGGCAATTGCGGCCTTACTCATGCCGTGAAAGAAGCAGGCGTGGATACGCCTTGCCTGCGTTTTCGATAAACTCCTGATGGCCGCGTACAACTCCTGATCGGCAATTTCTTTCTCATAAATTTCCTGCAGAGATGGCTCGCGATACAGGGCGGCGTCCTCAATTCCGTCGCCCAGGTCAAGGGAGTAGTAAGCCTTATGAACGCGCCTACGTTCATAATACGCATGGTCGTCGCGTTTGAATTGTGCAAGCGTTTCTATAATCTCGTCTTGTACTTCAAGAAAGGTGTCCGATGTATATGCTGGGTAATAATCCCGCAGATTGATGGTTCTCATAGTCAATCCTCCGTTTCGATTTTTGAAATGGGAAAATCGAAATGGAGGCGGCGGGGATCGGCATCCGGGGCAATATCGCACTTCGGGCCAAATCGGAGGTGTTGACAAAGGTCGAAATCGTGAGAGAGTATGGTAAAATAGAGAAAAAGACATGAATGGGATGAAAGAAATGCTAACACGCCGGGAGAATCCGCAATTGAAGCTGCATTGCGTAACCATAGAGGACTTAGTGCCACAAGATCACTTTCTGCGGAAGTTGGAAGAGAGAGTGGATTTTTCCTTCATATACGATGAGGTGAAGGAACTGTACTGTGAAAATAACGGTCGTCCGGGGATCGATCCGATAATGCTGGTAAAATACCTGTTGGTCGGCTACCTGTACGGAATCGAATCGGAAAGACGGATTGAGCAGGAAATTCAGGTAAACATGGCATATCGGTGGTTTCTGGGCCTGGAACTGGACGAGCGTGTGCCGGATCACTCCACAATCTCGCAGAACCGACGCAGGCGGTTCAACGGGACAAATCTGTATCGTTGCTTGTTTGAGCGGATATTGAGGTTGTGTATTGAGTCAGGCCTTGTAGAAGGAAAGCTGCTCCTGACAGATTCGACTCATGTCAAAGCGAATGCCTCCCGGCGCTCGGAGATCAAGGTGACGGTAGAAAAAGAAGCGGCGTGGTATATGGAGCGCCTTGATCGTTACGAAGCGCTGGAGCGGAAGCGACTGGAGCAGGCGGGAAAAATCCCTCCCCGGCGCCAGAGCCACAACCATACGCAGGAACCTCGCATGACGGAAAAGACAGTGAGCACAACCGATCCAGAGGCGGGCTTCCTGCAACGGCCTGGAAAGCCGCAAGGAATGCATTATCTCGATCATCAGAGTCTGGACGCGGCAAACGGCATCATCGTGGACGTGGCGGTAACGCCGGGAAACACAACGGATGCCACACCGTATCTGGATCGCATGGAGTATATAGCGACGCATATGAGACTTCCTGTTGAAGCGGTGGGAGCGGACAGCGCCTATGACGTCAGCCTTGTCCATCGGGCGCTTTCGGACAGAGGAATCCACATGTACACACCGCGTAATAACGAAGAACCCCGATACAAAGCAGAATTGAAGAAAGGGGATTTCCTCTACGATGAGGCGGAGGATTCCTTCATTTGCCCTGCTGGGAAATACCTGACGGTGAAGCAACTGCAGCGCCTTGAAAACAATATCACCCGGGAGTATCGGGCCGAGCGGCGGGACTGCGCAGGTTGCCCCCTACGGGGGAAATGCCTTTCGCCCAGCCAGTTGTGCCGCCGGATTCAGGTCAATATCTTTGAAGGTGCAGTCAGAAAGCACCACGAACGGGATGGAACGCCGGAGCATAAGCACGTTTTGGGTCTCCGTCAGATTTGGTGTGAGGGAACCTTCGCGGTGCAGAAGGCGCGGCACAATTTGAGACGCCTGTTCAGGCGAGGACTGGAGGCAGCGGAAGATCACTGCCTCTTATCGGCGACTGCATTGAACTTAAAACGGATGATCAAGTGCCTGGGATGACCTCCCGGGCACTGTGTTTTATGGGAGAAAAACCACATTTGTACAGACATAGCCTTTTTTATCTCACCATCCGATAATTTTTCGGGGGTTTGTCAACACCTCC
>DNIT01000004.1:0-286 GCA_003489345.1 Pelotomaculum sp.
CAGGATCAGATGTTGAACATGGTGCCGAAAATCGTAGGTGTTTTTATTGTGCTGCTGGTGCTGGGAGCCTGGATGCTTAACATTGCGATAAACTTTACGAACAACATCTTCGACCAAATCCCGAATATTGTTCGTTAACGGGGGATTTAAACGGTGCCCGATTTAGGCCAGTTTACGGCTTTCTTATTAGTTTTTTTAAGAGCGGCCGCCTTCATGATGTCCGGCCCGCTGTATGCGATTAAGGGTATACCGCCGCTTGCAAAAGTGGGATTTTCTCTGGCCCTGG
>DNIT01000004.1:445-2108 GCA_003489345.1 Pelotomaculum sp.
TCCCAATGGTGGAATTAAACACACCCCTGCCCGAAGATAGTTGGGGCTTTGGGTTAGCGGTAATCAGTGAAACCGGAGTCGGTCTGCTTCTTGGTACGGCCGTTACCATGGTTCTAAACAGCATCAGGATGGCCGGGCAGTTTATCGATTTGCAGATTGGCTATGCCATGGCTACTTTAGTTGACCCTACGAACGGAGCGACAAGTACGCTGCTCGCCCAATATCTCTACCTGCTGTCGCTGGTATTTTTTCTAATGTTGGACGGGCATTATACCCTGATTATAGCCCTGGTCAAAAGCTACGAACTGGTACCCTTGAGCGCCGCGGGATTTAGCGGCGGCACAGCCTACATCCTCCTGCAAATATTTTCCGGTGCTTTTACCACTGCCTTGCAGGTCAGCGCGCCGGTTTTGGCCGTATTGCTGATTGCCGATCTGGGTCTGGGCTTTTTGACCCGTACTACTCCACAGATAAATGTCTTTTTAACCGGATTCCCCATCAAAATAGCCGTTGGCCTCTTAACTTTGAGTTTTTTAATTCCGCTATTGGGGACCGTGATTCATGTCATATTGAACGCCATTGAAAGAGATTTGTATTTGCTGATGAGAGAGCTGGTATAAGTGGCCGATAGCGCACAGGAAAGAACGGAACAGGCAACACCGCGGCGGATCAAAGAAGCGCGCCAAAAAGGGCAGGTATCGAGGAGCCCTGACTTGACCGGCGCCTTGTGCTTGATGGCTATGGTGGCGCTGGTGTACGCGATTAAGGGTCAGTTTATTTTAGACCTGCAGCGCTACCTGGCCGGGTATTTCAGCGATGTGGCACATATTCATTTTTATGAAAAAAGCCCGGTATCGCTTCTAAATAACGCGGCAACGTTTTCCTTGAAGCTTCTGGCGCCTTTCTTCGTGGTGTCCTTACTGGTGGTTATTGCCTCCAGCCTGGTCCAGGTGGGATTCTTATTTTCTCCCGAGGTGATGAAGCCGAAGGCGGCGCATTTAAACCCTATGCCAGGCCTGCAGCGTATGTTTTCCACCCGGAGTTTGGTGGAGTTGGCCAAGTCTGTTCTAAAGTTCGGGATTATCGGCTGCATCACTTACTCCCTGATCAAGGCCAACCTGAGGGAGCTTTTGCTGGTGCTGAACCGTCCTCCCGAAGGGATTTATCAGACCATCATCGGTTTTATTCTGATGGTGGCCTGGTGGGGGGCGCTGGCCTATCTGGCCCTGTCCTTGTTTGATTATATGTACCAGCGTTACGATTATAGGAAGGGTTTGAAGATGAGCAAACAAGAGGTAAAGGAAGAATTCAAGCAAACCGAAGGCGACCAGCAGATCAAGTTCAGACAGCGGGAGATGCGCCGCAGCATGTCCTTGAACAGGATTATCAGCGAAGTGCCCCATTCAACCGTGGTGGTAACCAATCCGACTCACCTGGCCGTTGCCTTGCTCTACCGGCAGGGTGAGATGTCCGCGCCCAGAGTGGTGGCCAAAGGCGCCGGCCGGTTGGCCGAGCAGATCAGAAAAATCGCCCGGGAAAATAAGGTTCCGGTGATGGAAAACAAAGAGCTGGCGCGTTTTCTATACAAAAACGTTGATGTCGACCAGGAAATCCCCCTGGAGATTTATCAGGCAGTGGCGCAAATCCTGGCGATGGTCTACCG
>DNIT01000004.1:2265-8922 GCA_003489345.1 Pelotomaculum sp.
GTGGGAATGCCAGATGGTCTCAAGGGTCAAAAGACCTGTTATACGGAAAGTCCGCTATCGCGGTGCCCGCAGAGAATGAAAACTTGGGCCAATGTGGGTGCGACTGCAGTCGCACACGGGCCTTAGTGCCGAACTTGTAGGAGATAATGCAACGCTTGATCAAATGAATTCGCACCCACATTTTTGGGGTTATCAATCTGTATCTGGACATTGTTTTTAAAGTATTGCTCTGTATGCCAGACTCTGTTTTTCAGAGCAGGAATGAATGATACTCACGTCTCATTTCTCACGTTCCACGTCTCACGACTCACGTCCCAACCGGAGGTTTTGTCATGGCTCCTTCCGCTTCCCTGTCCAAAACGGCCAGGATCTATTTAAAAAAAAGCAGCGACCTGATTGTTGTAGGTCTGATCATCGGTATCGTCCTTTTGATCATTATCCCGCTTTCGCCCGCATTTCTGGACTTGCTGCTTGTTTCCAGCATGACCCTTGGGTTGATGATCCTTTTGATCACCATGTTCACCGTTGAGCCCCTGCAATTTTCGGCTTTCCCGACGCTTTTACTGATAACCACCCTGTTCCGCCTGGCGCTGAACATCTCCTCCACCCGGCTGATTCTGGGCAACGCAGCAGCCGGTAAGGTGATCGAGGCTTTCGGTCAGTTCGTAGTCGGCGGCAGCTATGTGGTCGGTATGGTGGTATTCATCATTATCACCATCATCCAGTTCGTGGTTATCACCAACGGCGCCGGGAGAGTGGCGGAGGTGGCCGCCAGGTTTACCCTGGACGCTATGCCCGGCAAACAGATGAGCATTGACGCGGAGTTTAACGCCGGTTTGATTAATGAGTCCCAGGCCCGCGACCGGCGGAAACAGATCCAGCGGGAAGCTGATTTTTACGGGGCCATGGACGGCGCCAGTAAGTTTGTCCGGGGGGATGCCATAGCCGGGATCATTATTATCATGATCAATATTCTCGGGGGATTTGTCATTGGTGTAGTCCAGCATAACATGTCGATGCTTCAATCGGTGCAGACCTATACCCTGCTGACCATCGGAGACGGCCTAGTTACCCAGATCCCGGCGCTTCTGATTTCAACCGCGACAGGCATTTTGGTTACCAGGTCCACTTCCGATTACAGTTTTGGCAAGGAGCTCTCCGGCCAGTTGTTCAGGTTTCCCAATGTGTTTATACTGGCCGCGGTCATCCTTTTTATCCTCGGGCTGATCCCGGCCATGCCGAATTTACTGTTTCTTTCCCTGGCCGGGATCATCGGATATACCGCTTACAGCATGACGCAGGAGGAGAAGAAAAAGACTGCCAGAGAGCAGGAACGAATCGCCGCCCGGCAGGTCCAGGCACAAAACAAGGAACCGGAAAATGTCTTCACCTATTTTCAGGTGGATACCCTTGAAATCGAGATTGGCTATAACTTGATTCCCCTAACCGATGAGGGCCGGGGAGGCGACCTGCTGCAGCGCCTGGCCGCCGTCAGGCGGCAGTGTGCCGGGGAAATGGGTATTTACGTCCGGCCGATTCACATCCGGGATAACCTCCAACTAAACCCCGGCACTTATTCGATTAAGCTTCGTGGAATTGAGATAGCTTCCGGTGAATTGCTGCCGGGCCATTTTCTGGCCATGGATCCGTTGGGCCAGGAAATGGATATCAATGGTATGCCAACCACCGAGCCAACATTTGGCCTTCCCGCCTGGTGGGTGAGCGCAGCTGAGCGGGATCGAGCAGAGTCGGCAGGCTGTACCGTGGTGGATTGTTCCACAGTGCTGGTTACGCATTTGACTGAAATCATAAAAACAAACGCTCATGAACTGTTGGGCAGGCAGGAAGTTAAAGAGCTGCTGGATATGGTTAAAGAAAATAACCCGGTGGTGGTGGAAGAGCTGGTTCCAGACCTGCTAAGCATGGGTGAAGTGCAAAAGGTTCTGCAGAACCTGCTCAGGGAAAGGGTCTCCATCAGGGATCTTGCCGGTATCCTGGAAGCCCTGGCTGACGGGGCAAGGACAAGCAAAGATACCGATTACCTTACAGAATGTGCGCGGCAGGCTCTGGGCAGGACCATTTGCCGTCAATACGCCGGAGTTGATGCGAAAATCTCGGTGATCACCCTGCACCCAAAACTGGAGCAGACCCTGGCTGATTCCATTGAGCAGACCCAGCTTGGTTCCTATCCTGTCCTGGAACCACAGGTAGCCAGGCAGATTTTAAATAAGTTGAAGGAATCCTTAGAAAGCCTCACTCTGCGGAGTCTCCCCCCGTTGGTCCTTTGTTCCTCCAGGGTGAGACTGCCTTTCAGAAGGTTTACGGAAAAATATTTACCAAACCTGGCGGTGCTCTCTCTAAATGAGATTACTCCAAATTTTGAAGTTGAGGTTGTTGGGACGGTGATAATCAATTGAAAATCAAACGTTATGTAGTCAGGGAAATGCAGGAGGCCATCAAGTTAATTAAGCAGGATCTGGGCCCCGATGCCTTAATTGTGAGTAGTTATAAGGTTTTGGCTAAAGGGTTTCTGGGATTTTTTTCACCACGGCTGTTGGAGGTGACTGCGGCGCTGGACGATAAACCGGACATTAAATTAAACATAGATGTCCCCCCGGTTCAAAAAGACGGTGAAACCAGGGATATCGTTCGGGAACAAAACGGTCCGTCAAAAGCTCAGGCCGGAACACTCCTTGCCGGTGAACCTGCGCATAACCCCTCCCGGGTCAGGACTTTGTACCTGGCCACTAATGAGCAAGGAGCAGGTTTAGCGGATAAAGAGCTTTTGCAGGCAAAACAAGGAGGAGTAATCACCGGCCCCTCAGCTGAAAGCTTATTCATTGAAGAGGCTGGTAACCGGCGGGACGGAGAAACAGGAGGTCTTTTTGACACGATGGTCAGCAATCATTTAGGAGCAGATTTGTTTGCCGATTCTGTCCACAACTGGCGAAAAACGCTTCTGGACATGGATGTGCAGGAAAGTATTGTTGAACGCCTGCTAGAGAATGAGCGTCATTTACCAGATACTGATTACCATGATTTGCATAGGAATCTATATAAACAAATTGCCGATCTTCTTGCGCCTGCCTATCGTACCAGGGAATCTGCCAGGGTGATGACTTTCATAGGTCCGGCCGGGGTGGGGAAGACGACAACCCTGGCCAAACTGGCAACCAGGTTCAGTTTGAACGACCATAAAAAAATTGCCCTGGTGACGGTCAACGCCTACCGGATTGGCGCTGTGGAGCAGCTCAATGCTTATGGGGATTTCCTGGGCATTCCGGTGGACGTGGTCATGACCCCGGCCGAATTGGCCAAAGTTTTGGAAAGCCATAGGGACAAAGATTACATATTTATTGATACTGTCGGGCGTTCAGCCCACAATGCCGGGAAGTTACTGGAATTAAAAGCTTATCTGGATGCTGTTGAAGAGAATCAGGATATTTTCCTGGTGTTGAGTTCAGCTACTAAAAGCAAAGATCTTAATAAAATAGTCTGTGAATTTCAGGTAACCGGTTACTCCAAGTTGATTTTTACAAAAATCGATGAAACTGAAACATTCGGCCCGATTATTAATCTTATTTGCACGCTGGGATTACCTGTGACCTACCTGGCCAATGGGCAGGTTGTACCTGATGATATCGTAGAAGCCGGACCGAAAAAAGTGGCCAAATTATTGTTGAGGGGAGTTGACCCCGATGAGATTATGGCCATCTAGAACAGATCAAAAGATTTACCGGGAGACGTTTAAAATAAAGGAACAGTCCTCGGCAGCGCCCAGGGCGATTGCCGTGTCAAGCGGTAAGGGCGGGGTGGGCAAAACCAGTCTCTCGGTTAATTTAGCCCTCTGCCTGGCTAAAATGGGTTGCCGTGCTACCCTATTTGATGCGGATCTTGGTATGGCCAATGTTGAAGTAATGCTGGGGTTGGTGCCCCCCTACAGCCTTTATGATGTGCTTTATGAGGATAAGACTCTGGAAGAAATAATTGTGCAGGGTCCTTGGGGCCTTAACATTATATCCGGCGGATCCGGTTTTTTGGAATTGGCCAACCTGGACCAGAACCGCCGCCAGCGTCTGATAAGAATGTTGAATCAGTTCAGCAGCCGGGACGATTTCGTCCTTATTGATACAGGCGCCGGTATCAATAAAAATGTCCTTGGTTTCGTAGCAGCGGCCGGGGAAGTAATCATCGTGGTTACCCCGGAGCCCACATCATTAACTGACGCTTATGCCCTGATTAAAGTACTGGCCAATTTTAAGGTGCATGCAAAAGTCCACATGGTGGTAAATCGTTCGTCCGACAGGCGGGAGGCCGAGCGAACCATGGATAGGCTTCTTATTACCGCCGAACGGTTTCTGAATATAAGAATAAACAGCCTGGGTTGGATCCCTGAAGACAAACTGGTTTGCCAGGCGATCAAAAACCAGCAGCCCTTTTTCTTAACCGACCCCAATTCACTGGCTTCCCGGAGTGTGACTGGAATTGCGGAACTGCTTACTAATACGGCCCGGCCATCGCAATTGGAAGGGTTCTGGGGGAAATTAATGGCTTTATTTGGCTAGGAGGGTAACATTGGCAGTAGAATTTGAGATTGAGGTAAACCAGGTCATCTGGGTTACCCGTACGGATGGTCAAGATGATTGGTATGTTTCCAATGTACAAGATTGTGATAACAAGAATTTCTGTATATCGATCCCTACCCAGGGGCCAAACCCTCTGATTTTGCGTGAAGGAGATGCAGCCAAGGTATTATTGATTTCAGAAGCGTCCAGATTCGAGTTTCAGACGTTGGTGATGGGGAGGCGCTACGACAACATCCCACTGTATGTGCTGGCTCTGCCAAAAGAGTATAAAAGAATTCAATTAAGGGATTTTGTTCGAATCCCAATTGTTCTGGAAATGTATTATGCCGAGCTCCCGGAGGATGGACAGGCACCGGTCTTTATACCATGCAGCTGTCTTGATTTAAGTGGTGGCGGAATGAGGTTGTTGTTAAAAAAGGGGTATCACACTGATACCGGGTTGCTTTTAAAATTCACCCTTCCGTTTGATAAGTATGTAGAGAATGTGGAAGCTATGGGCAAGGTAGTGCGGTCGTCGCTAATTAACAGTGTTAACTTATATCACGTTGGTGTCGAGTTTATAAAAATTAGCCGCAGGCAACAGGATTTGGTGGTACGCTTTATACTAACGAAATTGTATGGACAAAATCGTCTCAGATAGTGTTAATACATATAACCTCCTTAGGGGGAAGAGGGGCTCCAATATGATTGCAGCGGAAAGTCTTTGGCGGGAATACCGCCGCTCCAGGGATGAGAAACTCAAGCATGAGCTGGTCCTGGCCCATCTCTCTCTGGTCAAATATCTTGCCGGCCGGCTGGCCATAAAACTACCTTCTTACATCAGCCAGGAGGATTTGGAGAGTTACGGCGTCTTCGGCCTTTTGGAAGCGGTGGAAAAGTACAATCCTGATTTGGGCGCCAGCTTTAAGGCTTACGCGTACAGCAGAGTCCGCGGCGCCATGATCGATGAAATAAGAAGGTTAAACTGGATTCCCCGCACCATGTGGCAGAAGATACAGCAGTTAAACATCACCAGGGAGAAGCTGCAAAAGGAACTTGGCGATCAGGTCACCGACGATACTCTGGCTGCGGCAATGGGGATCAAGGTATCCGAATTGCATAAACTGGCAGGACAGGCAAACCTGCTTGCCATTTCGTCCCTTGATGAAACTGTGCCGGTTGCCTGTGGAGAAAAGGTGCACCTGGGGGACATCATCGCCGATCCGTTGAGTCCCGATCCCCTTGATATTATTGAAGGGGATGAAGGTAGGCGAATGCTGGTGCAAGCTATCAAAGAACTTCCGCAAAAAGATCTTACGGTGCTGTCACTTTATTATCAGGAAGGATTAACCTTAAAGGAAATCGGCAAAGTACTGGAGGTCTCGGAGTCGCGAGTTTGCCAGATCCATACCAGGGCTTTGAAGCGGCTCAGAGATAAGTTGGAGCAAGCAGAAACAACTGTTAAAAGTAAACCGGTAAAAAAGAGAACTTAAGCACCTTGTAGTATAACAGCTCTTAATGATAGTTGAAAGGGGATTGCAAAATGATCAGAGGCTTGTATTGCGCCGCAGCTGGGATGGATGTTCAGCAGGCGAAAGTTGAAAGTATCTCCAATAATCTGACCAATGCTACCACTCCCGGTTTTAAAGCGGAAAATATACAGGTGCAGAGCTTTCCGGAGGTCCTTCTGATCCAACAGGGCGGACCAAAACGTCAGCTTGGGGCAATGGCTCTCGATGCGCCTCAAGAGATTGGCTTCGCTGGAATGGGCGCCCTGGTGACCGGGGTCCCCATCGACCACGCGCCGGGGACGGTTCAAGAAACCGGCAAGGCAACCGACATAATGCTCAAGGGGCCGGGCTTTTTTGCGGTTAATGCGCCCACCGAGGGAGAGCCCGGGAGGGTTTGTTATACCCGCAACGGGGCGTTCAAGGTGGACCAGGAGGGCTATCTGTCTGTTGGAAGCGGATACCGCGTGCTGGGCGAAGCCGGCGCCATCAGGGTGGAAGACACCGAATTTAACGTTGCCCCCGATGGAACAATTGAGTCCGGCGGCGCGGCAGTGGACAAGTTAAGGCTGGTTGAATTTGAC
>DNIT01000004.1:9011-12836 GCA_003489345.1 Pelotomaculum sp.
GACAAGTTGAGGCTGGTTGAATTTGACGATGTAAACGTACTGCGCAAAGAAGCCGGCGGTATCTATGTCGACGTCGCGGGAACGGGCGGCAGACAGGCTTCCTTGACTGCGGTTGACCAGGGTTTCCTGGAAAGGTCCAATGTTAACGTTGTTGACGAGATGGTGGGCCTGGTTTCGGTAATGCGTTCCTACGAGGCTAACCAACGGTTGATTCAGGCCTATGACGAACAGCTGGCCAAGACGGTAAACCAGGTGGGAAGTCTCAGGTAACAGTAATTTTATCTTTTTCAAATGCAGCTGCAGTCAAGCGGGTCGGTTCCTTCCGTACCTGTAATTCCAGAAGGAATGTCCTCGTTTATGATGAAGAGGTGATGAATATGTTAAGAGCCCTCGGAAGCGGCGCTTCGGGACTTAACGCCCAGCAATTAAAGCTTGATATTTCGGCCAATAATCTTGCCAACATCAATACCCCGGGCTTTAAAAAAAGCAGCCCCGATTTTTTCGAACTGGTCAGTCAAGAATTATTGAACTCCGGCATCCCGGCAACTGCCGGCGATGACCGGCTTGCACCGGGAAGCGGTGTACACGTAGCGGAGGTGACGAGGAATTATGAACAGGGAAATATGATTGAAACCGGAGCTTCAACAGATTTGGGAATTCAGGGCGAAGGGTTTTTTAAAGTGCTTCTGCCTGACGGGGAAGAGCGATATACCCGGGGTGGTAGTTTCACCCTTGACCCGGCAGGGAATATCGTTACATCCGCCGGTTATATCCTGGAGGGAATTCAGTTGGCGCCAGGTTCAAGTAAAATAAGTGTAGCTCCAGACGGAACGGTAAGTGTTGTCAACCACGATGAGAGCACCACTGTGGAGGGACAAATCCAGTTGTACCGGTTTACCAACGTGGCGGAACTTCAGGCCGAGGGTGAGAACCTTTATTCCTTCAACGGGCCTGCGGCGGAGGTCGCTGCCGGAGATCCCGGCACGGGGGGATTCGGTATAGTCAGGCAAGGGTACCTGGAAAAGGCCAATGTTGACCTTGCTGAGGAAATGACCAACCTGATTGAAGCCCAGCGCGCCTATGGGTTCAATGCCCGTATTGTGCGCACGGCTGATGAGATGTGGAGTATGGCCAATAGTTTACGGAAGTAAGGTGGTTTACATGCAGTTGTTGCCGGCACGGGAAAACCAGGTAAGCCAGGCTGTGCTTGTTACCGAAATTCAGGTTGGTATCGCTGAACTGAAAGTGGCCGGGCACCCTGACCGTTTGATTACCTTTAGCCTTGGTTCCTGTGTCGGGGTCAGTCTTTATGACCCTTTTACCAGGGTGGGAGGGCTAATACATATCATGCTTCCTGACAGTACCCAGTTCAACAATGTTACCAAACCGGCCAAGTTTGCCGATCTGGGCATCCCCCTTCTTTTCAGTGAGATCAGGCGTTATGGGGCAAGAAGCGCCAACCTGCAGGCCAAGCTGGCCGGCGGTGCCCAGATGTTCTCCGGCTCGAATGATAAGTTTGAGCTCAATATAGGCGGGCGAAATGCTATGATGGCCAGACAAACTTTAAAAAAGCTTGGAATTAAAATATTGGCTGAGGAATTGGGTGGCAACAGGGGCAGGACCATGATCCTGGATACGGTCAGCGGACAGGTTTTTATTCGGATGGCGGGCAGCCAATTAAAAGTGATTTAAAGATCCGAAGAAGGGAAGAAAAATGAGTGAACGCATAGAAATGTCATGCTCCCATTTGGATGTTCTTCAGGAAATCAGTAATATCGGTTTGGGTAACGCTGCCACAGCCCTGGCCGAATTGCTGAAAAAAAAGGTTGATATAGCTGTACCCCATGCCAGTTTTTTGGAGATGGAACAGGTATTTCCCCTGGTAGGCGGACTGGAGGAAGTGGTTGCCTGTGTCAACCTCAGTTTTGACGGTGATGTTGCCGGAACAGTTATGTATATCTTCGCGGAAAAAAGCGCCTATAAGCTGGTGGACATGCTGCTCGGGCAGGAGATTGGCGCTACCGGGGAACTGAGCGCTTTGGGTGAGTCGGTTATAATGGAAATCGGCAACATTTTGACCGGCTCATTTATGAACGCCATCGGTAGTATGACCGGCTTGACCATGCAAACTTCCGTGCCGTTGTTTGCTTTTGATATGATGGGTGCGATCTTAAGCGCTTCTCTTGTAGCCAGCGGTCACTGGGATGAGCAAGTGCTTTTAATCGAAACAATTTTTTTACAGAACAATGACCAGATTAAAGGGCACTTTTTCCTGCTGCCGGGAACCGGCGCTCTAGACAGGCTTTTCGAAGCATTGGGCATACCTGCATAATGCCAAGATAGAAACGGAGGTAGGATAACTTTGGGTAAGCGAATCCTGATTGTAGATGATGCTGCATTTATGAGAATGATGATTAAAAATATCGTCACGAAAAACGGCTATGAAGTGGTAGGGGAGGCTGAGAACGGGCAGGATGCTTTGGAATTATATAAGGAGCACAAACCCGACCTGGTGACCATGGATATCACCATGCCGGAGATGAGCGGCATTGAGGGTGTGAAGGCTATCTGCGATTTTGATCCTGCCGCCAACATCATTATGTGCAGCGCCATGGGCCAACAGGCTATGGTAATGGATGCTATTCAGGCGGGGGCAAAAGATTTTGTCGTTAAGCCCTTCCAACAGGACCGAATCCTTCAGGCTATCGAGAGGGTCTTGGCCAGAGCAGGCCAATAAAAAATATTGTATAACTAGGCTGGGATGATGAAATCATGGATGTCCTGTCTCAAAACGAAATAGACGATTTGCTGAATGCGTTGTCCACGGGCGAAGTTAAGATTGAAGAACTCAAAGGATCCGCACAACAGGTTCATTATAAAAACTATGACTTCCGGCGCCCGAATAAATTTTCCAAGGAACAGCTGCGTACCCTGCAGGCATTGCATGGTGTCTTCGCACGTATCCTGTCGAACTTTTTAACCGGATATCTGCGGAACAACATTCAGGTCGAGGTTGTTTCTGTAGACCAAATGACTTATGAAGATTTTATTGGTTCCATACCAAGCCCGGCGGTCCTTACTGTTTTTTCCTTGGAGCCTTTAAAGGGTACGGCCATTGTGCAGTTTGATCCTATGTTTCTTTTCCCCATGATCGATCTATTCTTCGGGGGGAAAGGGGAGGCCCCGGGCCCAGTCCGGGAGTTTACCGACATCGAACTTGGCGTGGCGCGCAATCTGGCCGAAAAGGTCTTGGAAAACCTGGCCATGGCCTGGAAGGACATTATTCAGGTCAAGCCGGTTATTACTTCTGTGGAGACCAACCCTCACCTGCACCAAATATTATCTTTTAATGAAATTGTGGCCTTGATCACCCTGACTACGCAGGTAGGCGATTCAACCAAAGGATTTATCAACCTTTGTCTGCCCTTTCCTTTATTGGTTCCCATGGTTTCCCAACTGACTTATCACAAAAGCTTTAAACCCGATACGACCGATATTAGTATTCAGGAAACAAAAAGACTACAATACTGGCTCGGCTTTCCAATGATAGAACTGACGGTCCTGACCGGACAAACCCAGATAACCGTTCATGATTTTTTACAGTTGCAGGAAGGTGACGTTTTGCTTCTGAACAGTAAGGTGGATCAGGATATGGACCTGTATGTAGGAGAATCCTTGAAATTTAAAGCGCAGCCGGGTACGCTGGGGAACCAGCTCGCCGTACAAATTACCGCGTTGACGTCGGGAGGTGAGCAAGATGACTAACAAGCTTTTGCAACAGGAAGAAATAGATGCGCTCTTGAACGGTAAGGAGCCGGAATCCGG
>DNIT01000004.1:13102-15105 GCA_003489345.1 Pelotomaculum sp.
CGTTATTAACAGACGAAGAAAAAGACGCCCTGGGGGAGGTCGGCAACATATGTATGGGTTCTTCCTCAACCACTCTGTCCATGCTGCTCAACCAGCCGGTAAACATAACCAGCCCCAGGGTGACGATCACCACCATGGAAGAGCTTCTCAAAAGTTTCGTTACGCCCCATATGTCTATACGCGTACGTTTTATAGAAGGACTTTCCGGTTATAATCTTTTGATCATGAGAGTACAAGACGCCGCTGTCCTGGCCGACTTGATGATGGGCGGCGACGGTATCAGCACATCCGATGAGCTTACTGAAATTGGCATCAGCGCAGCTTCTGAAGCCATGAACCAGATGATCGGGGCCGCATCTACGGCTATGGCTACGATGTTTAGCCGTACGGTAAACATATCTCCCCCCGTAACAAAAATTTATCATAGCCCTGAAGAATTAACATCTCCGGAGCAAAGCCAGGTGGTGGTTGTTTGGTTTAAAATGACCATCGGCAGTGTCCTTGATACCCAGATCATGCAGGTAATGGATATGGATACAGCCAGGGAAGAAGCCGGTTTAATTCTGGGCCAGTTGTTAAAAGCGGAAGGGGAAGAATGTTTACCGGCTCAAGAAGAGCCGCATGCGCAGGTTGCAAACCATTCCTCTCTTCCGGAACAGCAGACCCGTATTGAAGCCTCCGACGCCAGGCCGCCTGCGGCAAAAAGGTCTGCGGCAACGCAATCCGGTCTTGATCAGCAGCGTTTGGGGCTGATCCTGGATATCCCTTTGAAAGTTACGGTCCTCTTGGGCCGGACCAGATGGCCGATTAAAGATATACTGGAGCTAACGCCCGGATCTGTGGTTGAACTGCAAAGCCTTGTGGACGAGCCGGTGGAAGTGCTGATAAACGGTACCCTGGTGGCGATGGGGGAAGTGGTGGTTGTAAACGAAAACTTTGGAGTACGGCTCACCAACATCATTAAACCGGAGGAAAGGCTGCAAAAACTCAGGAAATAAGGATGCCCTTTAAATAGATCTTTGGCATGACAACGTAACATATTTTTTTTATTTCTCCTACTATATTAATTTCAGGTTTTTGGTTATATTTAATGGTAATATAGGGAGGGAGAATTTGAAAATTTACGCCATAGGTGATATGCACTTTTCTTTCCGCCGTCCGGTTGACCCGTTACGCTGGGATGATGTGGAAACCTACAAGCCGATGGATATATTCGGGGCGGAATGGCGCGGACACTACCGAAAAATATATGACAACTGGGTTAAGATGATCAATAATGACGATATTGTGCTAATACCCGGTGATTTTTCATGGGCCATGAAACTGAGTGAGGCGCGCTACGACCTGGATTTCCTGGGCCTACTGCCGGGGAGCATTGTGGGTATACCAGGAAACCATGATCTCTGGTGGCAAAGTCTCTCTCGTGTGCGCGCAGCGTTGCCGCCAAACATGCGATTGCTTCAGAATGATCATATTGAGGCCGGCAGTGTTTCTCTTTGCGGTTCAAGGGGGTGGCTTTGCCCGGGAGCAGATTATGTCAGTGACCATGACCTTAAAATATACCGCAGGGAATTAATAAGGATGGAGAATTCCTTAAAGAGCGCTGGTTCCGCTGGCAAGGAAATCATTGTCATGATGCATTTTATGCCTGTTAATGACCGCCACGAGAAGAATGAATTTATTGAAATGTTTCAAGATTACCGGGTAAGCACCGTGGTTTACGGCCATTTACACGGAGCGGCAACCAGGCTTCGGCTTTCAGGTCGCGCCTGGGGGATAAAGTTTCAATTGGTCAGTGCGGACTTTCTGCATTTTGCGCCTGTATTAATCAAGGAAACCTGCTAAATAGGAAGCAGGGGGACGGTTCTTTTGCTTCCTTTTCTGAAAATAGCTGTACAGCTTTGTTCAGCTTACAGAGCGAATTCATTCGCACAGAAGTTACATGAACCGCACAAATCCGGCGCCGGCGCGCCTTGTGTGATTGAAATCGCAGATGCGACCAG
>DNIT01000187.1:0-159 GCA_003489345.1 Pelotomaculum sp.
AAATTGTCCATTCGCCCAAAAAGCTGTAAGGCGCCTGTAGACTTACCCGTAGTTTATCCACCGGTTGCGGGCTTGTCGCCGGAAGCGGGCAGGGTTCCCAAAGGATGTAGCGCACAAGTGTTAGGCCAGGGGTGAAAAGATGAACCATAACTATCCGCC
>DNIT01000187.1:328-5212 GCA_003489345.1 Pelotomaculum sp.
GCCTGCTTTACCAGGCCGGAAATGAAGGTGGAAAGGGTTTCCTACCCCGTCATGCCCCCCTCGGCAGCGCGAGGCATATTGGAGTCGATCTTCTGGAAGCCGGAATTTTCCTGGCAAGTGCGAGAAATCTGGGTACTCAACCCCATCCGCCATTTTTCCATTCTGCGCAATGAAGTGACGGACAAGGTTCCTTTGTCTACGATTCAAAAATGGGCCGTTAACGGTGAAGCGTTTTACGCCGAGGACAGCCGGGCCCAACGCCACACTCTGGCTTTAAAAGACGTGGCTTATCTAATCAAAGCGGACGCTGTATTAAAGCCGCATGCCGATGAAGATATTGCCAAGTACCGGGACATCTTCCGCCGCAGGGTGAACAAGGGCCAGTGCTACCATACGCCGTATCTTGGCTGCAGAGAGTTTAGCGGCTTTTTCACCTCGCCGGACGGTTCCGAGCGTCCTGTCCGGATAACGGAAGAACTGGGTTTGATGTTGTTTGACCTGGATTTTCAACAGGACGGCAGCGGTTTTGCAATCCCCAGGTTTTTTCAAGCCCGTCTGGACGGCGGTGTGCTGAAAGTGCCTGCCGGGCTGTACCGTTAGGAGGCGAAAAAAGATGCTCCTACAGAGGTTAAAAGAATATTACGACAGGTTAAACAAGCTTGAACCTGTTCCGCCCATGTATCAAAAAAAAACCGTTCCATGGCTGGTTGAGTTGGACCTGGAGGGAAATTTACTGGGTTTTGTATCAACTGGTGAAAGCGGCAAAAAGTATAAGGGCAAAGAACTTATTGTGCCGCATCCGGGCGCAAGAACATCCAATGTGAAGCCCGGCCTTTTGGCGGATAAAGCGGAATATGTGTTGGGTATTTATAAAGACCAGGTCACAGCGGATCGACACCAGTCTTTTGTCGATCTGGTAGGGGATTGTCTGGAAGCCACCGGCGAAAAGACGGTGATGGCCGTTTATAAATTCCTGGTATCCTGGAGCAAGGGCTATATCCCCATCCCGGTGCCTGAAGAAATAAAATCCAATACCATCGTTGCTTTTTCTGTAAATGGACAGATGCCTGCGGATTTACCCTCCGTGCAAAATTTCTGGTCTAAAAAAAATACCATTGTATCCGGCGTTGCGCAGGATAGCGGCAGCCAGTGCATCATTTGCGGCTCCCATTGCACGCCCGTATCACCCCATCCGATCAGTATCAAGCCAATCCCCAGCGGGCAGTCATCCGGCCTGGCTATTATATCGGCAAACAAAGCAGCTTTTGCATCTTATGGCTTGGAAAATTCTTTTATTGCTCCCACCTGCCGCGACTGCGCCGAAGGCTATGCGAAAGGCGCCAATGAATTGTTAAGAAAGGATAAAAACACCAGCCTGGTAGCAGGTCCGCTGGTTTACATTTTCTGGACGCAGGAAGATCTTGATTTACCGCTGCTATCCCTTATTTCTCAAGATAAGCCGGATCCCGGACAAGTTAAGAACTTATTGACTACCACCGCAGCCGGTCGCCATGATGAGCCAAAAGACGATCATCCATTCTATGCCGCCGCGCTTTCCGCCAGCAATGCGAGAGTGGTGGTGCGGGACTGGCTGGAAACCAGGGTGGGTACGGTGCGGAAAAACTTGTCCCATTGGTTTCAGATGCAACGCCTGGTCGCTGACAACGGAGGAGAAGGTGAACCCATCGGCGTTTACGCGCTGGCGGCGTCTCTTTACCGGTCCGGCGACGCCGCAAAGCAGATGACACCGAATGTGCCCAAAGTAATCATGGAAGCTGCTTTAAAGGGCGGGCCTTTGCCTTACTGGTTGCTCTACCAGGCGGTAAAGCGCAACAAAGCAGAGCAAAAAGTGACCCGCACCCGGCTGGCCTTAATTAAAATGGTCATTTTATCAAAATATAACGAGCAAAAGGGGGACTACCTGGTGGAACTTGACAGCAATAATGTAAACCCTGCTTATCTGTGCGGGAGGCTGCTGGCCGAATTGGAGAATATTCAGAGGGCGGCCATCAAACCCAATATAACTTTTGTGGAGCGTTTCTATGCTACCGCATCCTCCGCGCCGGCCTCGGCCTTCGGTTCACTGCTGCGACTGGCGCAAGCCCATCTGGCCAAACTTAGAAAGCAGAAACCCGGAATATATATGATCCTGCAGCAAAGGCTCGAAGAAATACAATCTAAAATTGCTGTTTTCCCCAGAGTATTAAAGCTGGAAGAGCAGGGGCTTTTTGCCCTGGGTTACTATCATCAGCGGGCTTATGCCAGAAATCAAAACCGCAACCTGATGATATCATAACAAGTGACCGAACAAAGGAGGACCGTTCAAGTGTCAGGTAAGATTTACTGTAATCCCAGTTTGCGCCATGACTTTATTTTGATCTTTGACGTCAAAGACGGAAACCCCAACGGCGATCCTGACGCCGGGAATCTGCCTCGCCTGGATCCGGAGACCATGCAGGGTCTTGTTACGGACGTTTGCCTGAAGCGCAAAGTGAGAAATTATGTGGATATGGTGAAGGGCACGGAGCCCAGATATAAAATATACGTTGAAAACAGGGGCATTCTGGCCAACCAGCAGAAGCGGGCTTTTGAGGCGTTAGATATGAAGCCGTCTGCCAGCCCTGTTGAAGCAGCGAGAAAGTGGATGTGTGATAACTTCTTTGATGTCCGTGCCTTCGGGGCGGTTATGAACATGGGCAAATCGGGCTACAAGGATAAAAACAAGGAATTGCATTGGAATTGCGGTCAGGTCCGCGGGCCTATTCAAATGACCTTTGCCCGTTCCATTGACATGGTTGTGCCGATTGAGGTCACCATCACCCGGGTGGCGCTCACCAATGCCGATGATACCGGACGCGGTGACGCGGACGACGAGCAGGCCGCATCCGGCCAGATGGGGCGAAAGTCAATGGTTCCCTATGGACTTTACGTCAGTTACGGCTTTGTCAATCCCTCGTATGCAAAAGACACCGGCTTAAGCCGGGAAGACCTGAATTTGTTCTGGCGTGCGCTTGCAAATATGTTTGAAACGGACCGTTCGGCCAGCCGCGGCTTAATGGCTTGCCGCGGGCTGTATATTTTCACCCATGACGATGCCCTGGGCAGAGCCCCGGCCCAAAAATTGTTTCAACTCTTAGAGGTAGAGCTTAAGGACGGCATAACATCACCGCGCAACTTTATGGACTACAATCTAAAACTTAAAGATGATGCCTTGCCTGGCGGCATTACCCTGACCAGTCTTATCGCATAGCATCAGGCCTGCGGGCTTGACGAGGATTGAAACCGCTGCGGTTAAAGCGCTGACGTTTCCTTATCCAATGCAGCGCCATGCCTTCGGGCCTGGTGAGGATTGAAACGGTTACACTTATTTTGGCTACAATGCGGCGCCAGGCCTCCGGGCCGGGCGAGGATTGAAACTAATATCCTAAATAGCCTGTCGTGTCTGGTGTTTGAGTCAAGGGACCGTTCCTTGGCTCATTTCACGACGGCACGATGCCAATCATTACAAAAAAAGGCTGCTTTGTCAGGCGGTCGGCACACCTACAATATGAACGCGATCTTGCCTGACCGCATCGGTGATTAAAGCCGCACCTGCATCACTTGTGTTTTTTATGATGCAACGCCGCCGGCGGCACGGACAACCGCCATGCGTACAATGTTCTGCTTTACGGCGGCCTGTTTCAAAAACAGCCCAACCCGCATTGCGTTATCCTGTAGCCCAGTTCGTCGCATACATTGCCGACCAGAAACAGACTGGCCCCCAACTCCCCGGCCAGCCTATGGGCTCGTGTACAGCTTATCTGCAGCTCCGGATACCGTGCCTGCAATATATCTTTGATTCTATTCCTTTTTTTTATATAATCAGCAAACAAGACCTCCAGGCTGACTTTTAAGTCGTTCGACAAGCCTTCCCGGGCTTTTTCTGCAAAAACGGGGATATCCGGACAAATCGTTTTCAAGCCGGCCGCAAAATCTTTGCCTGCCTCACTTTCCGCATCAAGCAAAACAATGACATCCGCTTTACTTATCCATTCCGGATCCGACTCCAAAGCCTTTACCGGCGGCTGAACCACAACGATTTGCACGGCCCAGGGAAAGTCGGTTATTCCGTCGCGTCCTTCCAACAAAACTTTTTCAGACTTTTCTTCTTCATCGAAAAAAAACATATAACGCACCATTCTTTGCAGCTTAACCTTTGGGCCCCGGAGCTCCAGCAAGGATTTTGACGGATTCCAGGACTTCTGGATACTCTTCAGCAGATCTCCGTATCCCTCCGGCTGACACAGCTGTAGTCCTCCTTCCTCTAAATCGCCGCAGGGAGTGAGCCTAATCGCCGTAAAATCATCAAATGACTTCATAAATACAGGCCCAAATTTTTGCCCGTCCGCTAACCCCAGATAACTTGTCGCTGCCGCCAGCATATTCATCAACTCACTTTTCGTTCATATTAACCTTATCTCTATCAGCAATGTAGATTTCAATCGCACACAGCGCGTCGGCACCGGATTGCAGGGAACTGCACAGATCCATTTTAAGGTAAATTACTCCACTTGTACAATACTTTATTCCCTTTTGCCTTCCCCCAGATCATGTATTACAAAGCGCCCATATATGCTTAAGCCCGTTTAATCAGCGGGCTTAAGCGCAACGAGCGGCAGCATTCATGCTGCGTTAACCGGCTTTATACTCCAATGCGTTCACAATGACCGTTACAGCCTCGGCCCTGGTGGCGTTGCCCAGGGGCTTGACGGTATTGTCGGGGTACCCCTTCATGATTCCGCTCTCCGTCGCGGCGGCAATAGCTTCCCTGGCCCAGTTGGAAATGCTGCCGCTGTCGGCAAACAGGGTTTCCCCTGCCGCCGGAGAGAGCCTGGCGGCCTTGAC
>DNIT01000187.1:5414-6995 GCA_003489345.1 Pelotomaculum sp.
ATAGCCGTTGACTACCCCGTTGGCCGCCGCCGCGGCAATGTAGTCCCTGGCCCAGTGCACCGCGGTGTCGGCAAAAACCCCGCCGCCCTTTCCCTCGAGCTTGAATGCCTTAACCAGCACAGCAGCAAATTCGGCCCGGGTAATGCTGTTGTCAGGCTTGAAAGTGCCGTCGGGATAGCCGCTGATGGCGTCCAGGGCCACCAGCTTGTTGATACTGTCCATTGCCCAGTGGCCGGTGATATCTTTTAATTCCGCAGGGCCTTGCCCTACCGGTATGGCTTCCGCTTTCCCGGCAATCATTACGGCAAACTTGGTGAAGTGGTCCACCTGCACGGTCACGGTATTGCCTGAGACAGTTCCGCCCAGGCTAACCCACTGTCCGGACGCCTCATCGAAGTAGAAAATTTCCGGTTTTTCACCGGGAGCCAGCGCTGAAGGATCGAAGCTCAGTGTTATGACCACGTCCTTGTTAAAGTTATAGCTGTTCTTGCCGTCCACACTGAACTCGTATACGCTGCCGGCCAGTTTGAAGCCTGCGGGTACGGCGGAAGACGCGGTTACTTTCCGCACTTTCACTTCCACCGCACCGGTTCCGGTCAGCGCGTTGGCCGGTATTTCAATACTGGCTTCACTGCCCAAGCCGATGAAGCCGCCCGCACCGGGGGTGACGGTGGCTGTCCCGGTTACGGAGGTAACCGCTTGTGTCGTTGTTGGGCCACCTCCACCACCACCACTGAGTGTGGTCACGCTGGTGCTCGGGCCGCTGGTGCTCCAGTTGCCGCCCGCGTCGCCCGCCTTAACTTTAAAGGTATAACTTGTGCCGGGGGTCAGGCCGGTGACGTCGCAGCTGAGGCTGCCCCCGGAAACAGTGCTCAGTAGAGCGCTGTCCTTGTAAACCCTGTACCCCGTCACTCCCACGTTGTCCGTGGCGGAGGTCCAGGTCAGGGTCAGGCTGTTCCGGGTTACGCTGGACGCGGTCAAGCCGGCGTTGCTCCAGGACGGGGCGGTCGTATCGGCCGGCGGCGTGGTCCCCACGATCAGTATGCCATTGGCCACATTTCTACCCTCACCGACAGTAACCGTTAATGTCCCTGACACACCTGCCGGTATTTTGAAGTCAATGCTGTAATTACCGTTTGCATCCGCCTTTGTTGAATCAAAAACCGGTATACCTCCTGATTCGTCAACTGCTTTGAGAGGCACCCATTCGTTTGGTCCCGTCGTACCCGAAGCGGTAATACTTTCGCCGACTGACGCGGCAGTCTTACTCAACAACAAACTGATTCCAGTTGAAGCGGTTGCCGTGGGAGCGAATACAACCCACATCACCAGCAACATCAATGCTGTTTGGAAAGAAACTGCAATTTTGGGTTTCATCATGACATAACTCCTTGCGTGATGATTTTTTTAAGGAAAGGCACGCCAGGTTCCTTTCTTCTATCTGTTATTCAATTCGTTGATACTCGTTTATTGTAGAATAGTCGGATTGAAGTTGGCATCGTTGGTTAAGTCGTCGACAATATAGACTTTGATCACATCACCGGGCTGCACGTTGAAGCCGGCCCGGGCGGTATCCACCAC
>DNIT01000187.1:7117-9399 GCA_003489345.1 Pelotomaculum sp.
AAATCGGCTTTGGTCACATTTATGCTAAGTTGGACACCGTTTCTTAGATGCGTAAAGACCACCGCTTCCAGCCCGTCATGCGCACTTACCGGTGCAATGTGCACGTTGAAATATTTCATGCCGGAAACACCGCTGTTGACAGTCATGGTCTTGATGCCCTCCAGAGTGGCGCCGGTCTGATAAGTCGTGTCGTCCGTCGGCGTAAGCGCGTATACGGCATTTGTCCCCTGCTCGTCGATGTGCTGGGTGACGGTGGCGTCGCTGTAACCGACGGCGGTGACTGCAATCGTGTAATCACCTGTGACAGAAAAGACGCTGGCGTCGATGCTGATTACTCCGGCGGCAATGGCATACTGGCCGGTGGTGAGGGCGTTCCCGTTGATGGCAACGCCGGTGATGGCCGCGCGCCAGGCGGCGTCTTCGGCAAAGGTGAGGTCCACGGCCTGCCCCACGGTGTTACCGATGGTGTCGGCGGCCAGTGCAGGGGGCGCCAGGGTGTCGCCGGAAACCTGGTACTCAAAGGTGACGACGTCGCTGTCCAATTTGCCGGGACCGATTGTAACGGCCTTGATAATGGTATTGTTTTGAATTTTGATCGGGTGATTGATTACGGCCAGATCATCCGCCCGACTGCCCCACCAGCGGCGGGCAATCCAATTATACATCAAGCTGTTCACAGTCGGGGTACTGCCGTCCGTGGTGAAATAAATCTTATCATTGTCCATATGGGCATTGCTCAGCGCCACCATGGTCCCCGCCGGCACCACGCCGCTGCCTGGACTCGCCTGCGGGTTATCCCATTTTTCCGGCGCAGTGGTGAGTACCTCAATTTTGCTTACATGTTTTACATATTTATCGTTCATCTGCTCAGTAACTGCCCGCTGCCCTATTATCAGGTGTAAGGCATCGCTGTCGGTTATATCGCCAAAATTATTGCTCCTCGCACTTTTTAAGGCGAGGATAGTCTCTACCTCTTCCGCATCCGCTGGAGAGCCGGGAATTTCCCCGGAGTACCCTTTGTTCATAAAATATGGGAAATAATAACGCTGGTCTTTTAATAACTCCTGAACCGTAAACGTCATTCTGTAGCCATCGCTTGCAATAACATTAATCAGCTTGGCGTCTTCTTTTATCCCCGCCTGGACGAACAGGTCTTTTAATTTGACGCCTTCTCCCACGTACCAATTTTTAGTGGGCCAGGTATTAATTACACTGTATATATGCCGGTATTGCTGCATTTCCTGAAGCTGGCCCAGGGTAAGCGTCACAGGGGTCGCCACCCCGTCCCCGGTGATTGCAAGCGCGAATAATCTCTGGGTCACTCGAGCGTCCCCATACCCGGCGGCCTTGATGACGATGTCATAATCCTTGGAAGTGGTGAACACATAACTCTTGATCGTGATTTTGCCGGCGCTTTTTAAATAGGCCCCGGAATTTAACGCTGCGCCGTCGACGCTGATCTCGCTTATGGCATCTCTCCAGGCCGGATCGTCCGTAAAGGTAAGCTCCATGTCCTGACCCGCGATGTTATCGGTGGTGTCGGCGGTCACGGCCGGGGGGCTGGCAACGGTAAGGCTGAGAATGTTGCTGGTAATCCCGTAGACCGAGGCGGTGACGCTGACCGTGTCGCTGCCGGTGATGGTCAGGAGGCTGCCTGAAACCGTGGCGGGGCCGGAGTAGACCGCCCAGGTGACCGTTTGGCCGCTGAGGTCGAAGGCTGCCCCGGATTGGTCCGCGCCAACCAGGGTGAGGCCGTTCAGGTCATAGGTTAAGGGGACGCCGCTGTAATTCAGAGCCGGGCTGCCGCTTAAGGTGAGGGTGGCCAGCTCCGAAGAGCCGGTGCCCACGGAAAGGTCGAGGATGTTGCTGGTAACCCCGTAGACCGAGGCGGCGACGCTGACCGTGCCGCTGCCGGTGATGATCAGGACGCTGCCCGAGACCGTGGCGGGGCCGGAGTAGACCGCCCAGGTGACCGTTTGGCCGCTGAGGTCGAAGACCGCCCCGTACTGGTCCGCGCCGGCCAGGGTGAGTTCGCCCAGGTTGAAGGTCAAGGGAGCGCCGGTGTAATATAGAGCCGGGCTGCCGCTTAAGGTAAGGGTGGCCAGCTCCGGAGGTGAAACCGGCGCTATCTGTACGTAGCGAACACGATAGTTGTTCGTATCGGCGATATAGAGGTTGCCGGCGCTGTCCACCGCCAAACCGCTAGGGCTATATAGCTGAGCGCCGGCGGCCGGCCCGCCGTCGCCGGAGCAACCACCAGTTCCGGTGCCGGCCAGGGTGAT
>DNIT01000187.1:9639-12254 GCA_003489345.1 Pelotomaculum sp.
TCCACCGCTATAGCTGCAGGAGTTATCCTGGCGCTGGTGGCCGGGCCGCCGTCGCCCCTGTTACCGGTAAAGTTAGTGCCGGCCACTGTGTAGATGTTCCCGGCGCTCATGTCGATCCCATACTGCGTGCCGGTCTCCGCCGCCACCATACGGATCCTAGTGCCAAAAGCCATAAAGAGATTGCCGTCGCTGTCCACCGTCATATCTTTAAGAGCACTTATCTTGGTGCTGGCGCTGGTGGCCGGGTAGCCGTCACCAGAGGTACCGCTGGTTCCAGTGCCGGCCACGGTGGTGATGGCGCCGTCAGGGTCCACCATGCGGACGCGGTAACCGCCGCCAATGTACAGGTTGCCGTCGCTGTCTACCGCCAGACACTCAACGCTGTTTATTTGAGCATCTGTTGCCGGCCCGCCGTCGCCGGAATAGCCGTTAGTTCCATCGCCGGTCACGGTGTAGATATTCCCCGCAACCATGGGGATCCCATACTGCGTTCCGGTCTCCGCCGCCACCTCGAAGACGCGGTAACCTTCGCTGGGAGTAGCGCCTTTATAGGCAATGAAGAGGTTGCCGGCGTGGTCCACCGCTATTTTATAGGGGAAGCCTATATTGGCGCTGGTGGCCGGAATGCCGTCGCCGGGGTAAGCGTCCTCGCCGTTGCCAGCTACGGTGGTGATATAGCCGTCAGGCAAGCCCGGGACAGGCAGGGCCGAGGCCGGCCCCGGATTGACCATTATCAGCAGGCCGCACAGCGCTGCCAAAACCGCCAGACAGGTAAA
The DNA here is from genome assembly GCA_003489345.1 of Pelotomaculum sp. GTDB lineage: Bacteria > Bacillota > Desulfotomaculia > Desulfotomaculales > Pelotomaculaceae > Pelotomaculum_C. The sequence continues at coordinate 10,416 of DNIT01000187.1, forward strand.
AAGCTTTCCGGCACCGGGTCTTAATTTCAAGAACCGCATTTCCTCTCTCCTCCTTTGACCTAATTTATCACTGTCAAAACTTCAAGCATGATACGCATCGCACTCAATCCCTGTGCTATTGAGTAAAAACACCGCAGGTCGGCAACCATGGCCTCACTCAGGTCATCCGGCTCGAATAGAATAAAGTTGGTGTATATTTTTCCATATTAGAAATATTTTTTATATTTATCCAATCTTATTAAATTCCCTTTGACTGACAAAGCGCCAGGATTTATGCACTCCCGGCGCCGGTACCAATTCTCTATTGTGTTGCGCTAGTGTCAAAAGATGCAAGATCCGCTGCAGGACAGAACCGTCATTAGGGTATGATGTATTGGAAGGTCGCAACATTACTGGCTGTCTGTCCGGGGCCAATGGCAATGGCCTTGATGGTGTGTGTTCCGGTGCCCGTGATTTCGATGGGCTCATTTAATTCCGGCTGAAAATACGTAGCGCTGATATTATACATTGTACTGGTGATATCCGGGTCTGAACCGTCTAATGTGTAATAAATTTTGACCTCGTCAATGTCGCTATGACTGAGGGTAACTTCCGTACCTGGCGTCACCTGCCCCGGCTCCGGGCTGGCCGTAACTTGATCCCATTGACCAGGCGCTGTCGTGGAGATATCGATCCGGTAAATATTCTTTACTTGCCAGGGGTTACTCTGTTCGGTAATATAGCGTTGCCCCATCATCAGCCTGATCCTGTCGGCGCTGGTCATATTGGCAGGATTCGTGCCTGAGGCGCTCAGCAAGGCTAGAATGGTGGGTACCTCAATAAGGCCGCTGGTATCACCGGTCGTCAGGTTCGGGTAATAATACCGGGTATCATTGAGAAGCTCATCAACTGTAAAGGTCTTGCTTGTGCTGTCGGTAGCGGTTACGGTAAGAGTCTGGGGCGGATCCTCAGGCATCCCTGCATCATCCAAGACATCTGCAAGTGACGGCCCCTGCGCCACATAGAACTTATCGGTTGGCCAGTTGTTAATGGTGCTGTAAATTTGTGTATACTGTGTGAACACCTGTGTATCCTGTAGTTGGGCAAGGGTGTAAGACGCCGCGGTTTCCCCATCGACATAGACAGTCAGAATCGGATCATCCGCAAAAGCGCTGGGAACAGAAGCCAGCTGGGTTATCCCGACAATTAGCGCGGCGACAAAGAAGAATACCGCCAGCTTGGAGATGCCTCGTTTTTTTATAAGTTCCATTCAACAGCCACTCCTTTCAATAATCGATCTTATTGTTTTTTCTAAAAATAACAGGCGCTACCATGCATATAATTGACTGCTTCCACCTCCCAACATAAATTTGTCAATGCCTCCTTTCTTTTTATGTCATGACGGAAAGGCACCGTAAAAACCATACCTCTCCGGAAACTCCTTCCGCCCGGCTCTGCGATAATCGCGATTTAGCGAATTTGATTATTTACCGCCATAATTTTTTCGACTGAGGAGATCAAGCCCGTAAAGATTATTAAATCATAAAAGGCCTTGTCCCATTGATGGATGGAGACAAAGCCTTGTGACACACTGCAACGATGCCGTGTCTCTCCTTTCCGCAACGGGAGGCGCAACCGTTTCCAACCGCACCCTATCGGCCCAACTGCCGTGGCTTTTTAACCATAGGCAACTGAACTCGGAGAACTATTTAAATTTTGATAAAACGTCAATACAAAATATTACTATAAAAATTAACTAGCAATATTTAATATTCACCATATTTACAACATAATTCCACCTTAAGAACCTAAACCAACTTCGTTTTCACTTCTTGCCGCAACAAGTGTATCGTTGATGTT
>DNIT01000030.1:0-1808 GCA_003489345.1 Pelotomaculum sp.
GCCAAGGGCAAGGGTGTCCATCGCGAGGTGGAATCTGAAGGAAGCCGGAAACAAACTTCTGGTACGAGTGTTCATCACGATAAACTCGGAAACCCGCATAGAATAAAGGTTTCTTCGTATCAGACAAATGGATAATCATAACTAAAGCGGGAGCATCATATAAACAAGCGTAAGGCATAAGACGTAGGGCGTAAAGAAAGGTGTATTTCTTGTGTGCTCCACAATCAGGTAAATTCATGAATCAAGGTTATTAAAAAACAAGATAACTTTTCCTTACGCCTTATGTCAATTTGGAGGTGTGGAAGTCTGCTGCGATTTAATCATATCTGGCTAATCTTGATAGTACTGGCTGGGGTCTTCGGCCTCTTATACCTCTGGTTCTCCCTCTTCCCCGGACGCATAAATCCGGATGTTTTGCAGTACTTCAGCCCGGATCAGGTAGCCCGCGGCCGCCAGTACAACAGGATACCAAACCTGTTGTCTGCCGGCAGCTTCCTGGCGCAGGCGGTCTTTCTGATCTGGCTGGTTTTTGGCGGCCGGGCTGTTTCAATGTCCCGCTGGGCTCAACAGGCAGCCGGTGGAAGTTACTGGGGGGGCGTTTTGCTGTTTTTTGTGGTGTTATGGCTGCTGTTGCGCCTGTTAAACCTGCCATTCACCCTTTCCAGCAGTTATTTTTGGCAGCAGCACTGGGGATTTTCCACCCAGAGCCTTGGCTCCTGGTGGGTCGATTACTTGCAGGGAGCGGGGCTGGACCTGGTTATTTCCGCAGTGGGAGCGGTCTTGCTGTTTTGGGCAATGGGAAGATGGCCGGGGACCTGGTGGCTCGCCGGAGCTTTGTTTGTCTCAGTCTGGCTGATAGTTCAATCCTTGATCTGGCCGGTGGTGGTATCGCCGCTTTTCAATCGTTTTGATCCGGCCGGGGACCCGGAGCTGGTAGCCATGGTTCAGGAACTTTCACAAAAAGCCCGGCTGCCGGTGGACCAGGTGCTGATTATGGATGCCAGCCGGCGCACCACCCGCGCCAACGCCTATTTTGCCGGAGTGGGGCAAACCAGGCGGATTGTACTTTACGATACCCTGCTGGCTGATTATCCGCCTGACGAGGTGAAGGCGGTGGTGGCCCACGAGATGGCGCACTGGCGGCTGGGTCATATAATGCGGGGTTTAGCCTGGGGTATTCTTGGCAACATCGTGTTTTGGGGTGCCCTCTTTTTGACGCTGAGAATGACTCTGCCCACGTACTTGCGTTACCCGCCGCATACCTGGGCGGTAATCCTGCTGTTCTTTTTGCTGGTCGGTTTTGCCGGCAATCCCCTGCAAAATTATCTTTCACGAGGAATGGAAAAAGAGGCCGACCGCATGGCGGTGGACCTGACCGGCGACTCGGCCGGGGCAGTACACCTGCAGGTGGACCTGGCCGGGAGGAACCTTTCAGACGTGGCTCCGGCGCCATTTGTGGAATGGTTCAGCTACAGCCACCCGCCCGCCGTGCAACGAATCAATGATATCCTGCAGTATGACCGGCAGCAGCCTTGGCCTGAATAGACACCCCATGCTGCCAGCATGTCAAAACCATAAAATGCGAGCACATCCCAAAGCGCTTGCATTTAAGAGCGTTTACATGTATAATAATCTACGCGCAGTTTTGGTTAAATAAATTCATTGGGTACAAGTACGGATAGTTTTTCCGGCTTGGCCCGGCATAAGACGTAGTGCACGGAGAGATGGCCGAGTGGATGAAGGCGCACGCCTGGAGAGCGTGTGGACGGGTAACTGTCTCGTGAGTTCGAATCTCACTCTCTCCGCCA
>DNIT01000030.1:1993-11720 GCA_003489345.1 Pelotomaculum sp.
TGCTAGGCGGGGAGGTAGCGGTGCCCTGTACCCGCAATCCGCTGCAGCGGGGTTGAATTCCCGCCCCAGGGTTTAGCTTGTGGGGTCCGGCAGCCGTAAGGAGCGTTGAAGATTGGGTCTCGTGCGACGGGGCTTCTTGAACCGTGTCAGGTCCTGACGGAAGCAGCACTAAGGGAAATACCCCGGGTGCCGCGAGAGTGCCTGGTCCGAGCCACCTGCGGGTGTATCGCCCGGAAGCTAATATTCGAAGGCAGGTGCATGGCCTTCATTTTTTGACCGCCTCCAACTTGGCAGGCGGTTTTTTAATACCTTTTTTACTTTTGTATGTACGGGACAATAATAACAGCTTGGCTGGGCTTAAACATAATGATTACATAACAGGGAAATGTGGTTTGGGCGACGAAGTATACAGGCAGAATAAATACAGGGGGAGGCATATGTCCCGTCATCTGCCTCGCCTGTCTCAAAAATATCGTTCGCAAAGGTTTGCCCCAACATTTAAAGACAGCCCGGAGCACTGTTCTCAGGGTGGATCGGGCAGGAAAGGAATTTGATGATGGCATATCGGGCATTGTACCGGGAATGGAGGCCCCAGGCCTTCGGCGCGATAATCGGTCAGGATCACATTACCCGTACGCTTAAGAATGCGGTGGAGGCCGGGCGGGTGGGACACGCCTATCTTTTTTGCGGTGCCAGGGGCACCGGTAAAACGACCACCGCCAAGGTGCTGGCCAAGGCCTTGAACTGCCTGCAGCCGGAGGGTCCCGAGCCCTGCAATCGCTGTGACAACTGCATTGCTGTCACGGAGGGGTTTTCCGTTGACGTTGTTGAAATAGACGCGGCTTCCAACCGGGGTATCGACGAAATCCGGGACTTGCGTGAGAAGGTTCAGTTCACCCCAAGCACCGGACGTTTCAGAGTTTACATCATTGATGAAGTGCATATGCTCACCAACGAGGCCTTTAACGCGCTCTTAAAGACGCTGGAGGAGCCTCCCCGTCACGCGGTGCTGATCCTGGCCACAACCGAGCCGCATAAAATACCGCTGACTATTTTGTCCCGCTGCCAGCGCTTTGATTTTAAACGGATCACTCCCACCGGTATAATCGGGAGACTTAAGGAAGTAGCTGCCGGTGCCCAACTGGAGGTGGAGGAGGAGGCGCTTCGCCTCATCGCCAGGGCCGCCGAGGGCGGGCTGCGGGATGCCCTCAGCCTGCTGGACCAGGCTGCGGCTTTCGGGTCGTTGACCATAACAGCAGAGGACGTTCACAACCTCCTGGGGACCGTGCGGGTGGATGCCTTAAACAAGATGGCGGGTCACCTGGCTGCCGATGAAGTAGGCGCGGCGCTCCGCCTGGTCGCCCGGCTGACCGCCGAAGGGAAGGACTTACGCCTTTTTGCCAGGGAAATGGCGGCCTACTTGAGAGCTCTTCTCTTAGAAAAAATCGCGCCGGGTTCAAATGCGCAAGAGACCTGGGAAACTGCAGGACTCAGAGCCTGTATGGCGCAGTTCAATGAAGAGAGACTGGTAAAGTCAGTTGAAATCATGGCTGCCGCAGAACAGGAAATGAAGTGGAGTACCCTGCCCGGTATTGCCCTGGAACTGGCGCTGATCAAGGCCTGCCGGCAAGCCGGTGGGGAAGATTTGGCTTCTCTTGCCGCAAGGCTCAACGCCTTAGAAGAGAAGCTAAGCAAGCTGGGGGCGGACGGGGTTGTTTATGGAGAGCGACCAATCCGGGAACCTGCCCCAAACAGCAAAGCCATGGAACCAGGGCTGAAAAAACGGGATCCGTCCGGTTTGGAGAAGGACGCCGGTGTCCCCAATACGGCTCTGCAAGCAGAACGGAAGGGAGGGCCGGGTTCAGTGCCTAAGGTTGCGCATCAGCCTGTGCCTTCTTCGCAGGAAGCGGTTCAGGATATGCCGACTCAACCGGAACCCCAAGCAGGCGGACTTGCCGACCTGGAAGAGGTCAAGAAGTTGTGGCCGGAAATTTTAGAAGTAGTCAGGAAGGAGCGCCTGCCGCTTTACCACAATTACTTGAAGGCCGTTCCCCTTGCCGTTAAGGGACGGGGATTGGTGGTCGGTTTCCCCGAGGGGGATGAATTGAGCAGGGAGATTGCGGAACTTCCAGACAATAAAAACTATCTTGCCGGGCTTCTTTCCAGGTTTTTTAAGGGAGAATGGCAGGTGGTGTTTAAACACTATCAAGGCAAGATAAGTATGCCTGAGCCAAGGCAGGCGCCCAAACCAGCCATAGGGGACGTCAAAAAGCAGTTTGGCGGAGAGGAAATAGAACTCGAAGAAGGTTCAGACAAGCTCTTTTAAAACGAAAATAAAGGGGGATTCATTGCATAATGGGTGGCAATATGAACAAGATGATGAAGCAGGTTCAAAAAATGCAGCAAGAAATGATGAAACTGCAAGAAGACCTGGCCAACCGCACTGTGGAGACCACAGCCGGCGGGGGCGTGGTCAGGGTGACGGCCAACGGCAAAAATGAAATTACGGCAATAGAAATCAAACCTGAGGCGGTGGACCCGGAAGATGTGGAAATGTTGCAGGATCTGGTCCTCGCTGCTGTCAATGAGGCTCTTAAAAAGGCGCAGGATATGGCGTCCCGGGAAATGGGCAGAATTACCGGCGGCCTTAAAATCCCCGGCCTATAGTAATCGTAGATGAACTACTACGCCAAGCCGGTCGCCCGTCTTATTGACGAACTGGGTAAACTCCCGGGGATCGGCCCGAAAACAGCCCAGCGCCTGGCCTTTCATCTTCTGCATGCACCGCCCGAGGTGGCCGCCAACCTGGCCGGGGCCATGCAGGAAGCCAGAAATGCCATTCACCAGTGCAGCCTGTGCGGCAACCTGACCGATGTGGACCCCTGTTTTATCTGCGGGGATGAACGCCGCAGTCGTGATATTATCTGTGTGGTGGAGCGTCCCAGAGATGTGGCCTCGATGGAAAAAGCCAGAGGGCTCAGGGGGCTTTATCACGTGCTGCACGGCGCCATCTCTCCGATGGAAGGGGTAGGGCCGGAACAGCTGAACATCAGGAGCCTGCTGAAACGCCTGTCGGGCGGGGAAGTAAAGGAGGTGATCCTGGCCACCAACCCCAATGTGGAAGGTGACGCCACGGCCCTCTATTTAACCGGTCTGATCAGGCCGCTTGGCATCCGTGTAACCAGGCTCGCCCACGGCCTGCCCGTAGGCGCCGATTTGGAGTACGCCGATGAGGTAACTCTGGGCAGGGCGCTGGAGGGCAGGCAGGAAATGAAATAGGAATAATTTTCATTTATGGCCATATAATGGAGCAAGGGGGTGCTCCGTTTGGAATGGAAATATGTGATGATCGGACTGGCCGGGTTATTCGGGCTCTATCTGGTGGGAACCTCGCTGTTCCGCCCTTTAAAATTTTTAATCCGGCTGACGGTCTGGACCGTCCTGGGGGTTGTATTGCTTCTGGCCATCAACGGGGCGTTCGGTTATTTGGGCTTTCACATCGCCATTAATCCCTTAACCATTCTGACTGCCGGTATACTCCAGTTGCCTGGAGTCGTACTCTTGGTCTTGTTAAATGTTTTACTCGTAGGTTAAAAATTTAAAATTTTTTTAGTTTAGAAGAATTTCAAAAATGGGGAACGGTTAATAATAATTTCCTCCGCTTGACGCAACCGTCCTCAAAGCTGGTTTGTCGGAAACCTGGGGAACAGTTAATACTGTTCTTTTTTTATGGGTATTTTAGCTTAAAAAAGGGAGGTATGAGCATAATAAACAAAGACCGCATAGTCGAAGCGTATATCGGTGAGTATGCCGCGGGAAAGAGCGAAGCGGCTTTAAGCCGGGCGCTGGAACTGGCCGCTCTGGGCAGGAAGGTAACCCTGGTCGACCTCGACATTGTGGAGCCTTGCTATACTTTGCGGCCTGTTCAAAAAGAGCTTATGGCCCGCGGTGTTGATGTGATTGCCTGGGAAACCAAAGAGACGTTGGGTTTGGGTGAGGCCGGCGCGACGATTAAGCCGGAAGCCAGGTGGGCACTGAGGCGGCCGGGCGATGTGATCCTGGACATCGGTTATGGGGTGGCAGGCAGCAAGACACTCAAGCTTTTGGAGGGGGCCGACGAAGATCCGTTTCTGAGCGTAATCTGTGTTGTAAATACCTCACGCCCCATGACCTCCGGGATGGAACAAATTGTCGAGCACGTGAGGGAAATGGGGAAGGTGGACGGCCTTATCAACAATACGCATCTGGGCGGTGAGACCACTGTCGAGGTAGTCCAGGAAGGCGCCGGTATTATTACCAGGGCTGCCAAAAACCTCGGACTGCCGGTGGTGGCTACAACGGCTCCGGCCTTTATCGCCGGGCAAATTGGTTCTGTGGACTGTCTGGGTAACCCCGTTCGTCCGCTGGCCGGCATGATGTCAAAAGCCTTTTGGTAATGGGTATAGTAAAAAGAGGCGTAGGGCGTAAGGCGTAAAAAGATAGTCGTAATATGATATTGATTATAGAGATATAACAGCTTGTTTAAAGACCATGAGGAATGCAGTATATATCTACGCCCTACGGCCTACGACCAATCTGCCCTATGCCTTACGCCCTACGGCTAAATGATACGTGTCTGCTGATTTATTACGCAAACACAAAATGCAAAACCCGCTTTGCTCAACTTGTCAATATTCTTAGGAGGGTTTTACATGTCTGAGAAAATAATGCAAGAAGAAAAAAGGGTCTTTATGACCGGCAACGAGGTGGTGGCCTGGGCGGCTATAGCAGCCAAAGCCGACATTATGTACGGCTATCCGATCACCCCCCAGAATGAAATCATGCACTACTGGACCAGGCTGGTTCCAAAATATAATAAGGCCTTTCTGCAAACTGAAGACGAGCTTTCGGCGGGGTTTACCACCGTAGGCGGAGTGATGGCAGGGCGTAAAGCTTTTACGGCTACAGCCGGGCCCGGTAATACGCTGATGCAGGAACCCATGTCCATGGCGGAGATGATGCGCTTGCCGACCGTGGTGGTAATCCAGCAGAGGGGCGGTCCATCCACGGCGACGGTGATTTATTCCCAGCAGGAGGTAACTCTGACCACCCTGGGCGGGAACGGTGAGGGGATGCGGATTGTATATTCCACAGCCAACCACCAGGAGCTGTATGATTACACCATCAAAGCGTTCAACACGGCCTGGAAATACCGCTTCCCGACTTTTGTGCTTGGTGACGGATACCAGGCGAAAATGCGTGAGCCCCTGACCATTTATAGGCCGGAGGATCGAGGCATGCAAATTATCGAGCCGCAAGCCTATGTCGGACTGGCGGGCGTACCGGGGCGGGACCGGCCCCCGGCGCATCACCGCAATACCTACAACCTGGAAGAAGAGCTTTACGAGAAGGTATCCCACGATATGGCTGAGTTTGAAAGAATTGCGCCCGAGGTTGCTGAATTCCAGGCGGAAAATACGGATGACGCGGACCTTGTGGTGGTCGGCCACGGGGTGGTTTTCCGGGCGGTACGGGAGGCCGTAAACAACCTGCGAGAGCAGGGACACCAGGTGGGGTATTTTCGGCCGGTGACCCTGCGTCCCCTGCCGGTGCAACAAATCAAGGAGCTTTCAGCCGGTGTCGGTAAAATTCTGGTGGTTGAGTCAGCTTACGGTCAGTTGGCCAGGCTCTTTAAAGAGGTTGCCTACGGCGGCACAGCTGAGATTACGCACTTTTTCAGGCCGGGGATCGGCATTACCGCTACCGAAGTTGCAGACAGGGTTAAAGGACTGTTGGAGCCCGTCCTGCGCCAACCCAGGCTGCGGAAGGCTTCATTCGGCTAGTTCCACAGCCGCTGACGCGGCCCGGCCGAAGATGAAAACAAAAAGTAAAACATAATATATTCCATCTAAGGAGAGTCCTGCATGGCGCCACAACCAAAAATGCCCCGCAGTTGGCGGGCGGAGACCAAGCCCCATAAGTTTTGCCCGGGATGCGGACACGGTATTATTTTAAAATTTCTCGGAGAGGCTATTGATGAGCTGGAGATCCAGGACAGAGTGATCTTCGGCTGTGATATAGGCTGTTCACTTTTATCCTGGGATTTCTTCAATCTGGATTCGGTCCAGACCCACCACGGGCGGACCATCCCGGTTATGACCGGTATCAAACGGGCCAGGCCGGAACTGATCTGCATCGCCTACATGGGTGACGGCGGCGGTTATTCCATCGGCACCCAGCATATGGTCAGCGCGGCGGCCCGGAATGAAAAAATTACGGCTATCCTGGCCAATAACACCCAATATGCCATGACCGGGGGGCAGATGGCTCCCACCACCTTGCCGGGACAGAAAACCGAAACTTCACCTTACGGGCGGGAGCCCGAACTGACCGGTTATCCCCTGCAAGGGCCGGAGATGGTTTCCGCCATAACACCAGATGGAGCTTACGTGGCCAGGAGCAGCATCGGCAACCTGCGGCAGCTAAAGGGAGCATTAAAGAAAGCGCTGGAGAACCAAATCAACGGTAATGGGTTTTCCTTCGTTGAGGCTCTTTCCTCTTGCCCCACCAACTGGCGTACCAATGCCAAGGATACCTGGAGCTTTATCGAAAACGAGATGTCCAAGCACTTTAAAGTAGGGGAAATCAAGGCGCCGGGCACCGGGCAGGGGGAGGCGGGCTAATGAACGGGATAACCAAATTGGTACTTGCAGGCGAAGGGGGACAGGGAGTCCAGTCGGTTGCGGAAATCATCGCGGAAGCTGCCAATGAGGAAGGTAAACAAGCTCTCTATATCCCTAGTTTCGGAGTTGAGCAGAGGGGTGGTGTATCGCTGGCCTTTGTCCAGATTAGCGACAAACAGATTGGTTCACCCAAGTTTCAAACCGGGGATATCGTAGTGGCTTTAAGCGACCGGGCGGTATACCGTACCCGGCAATATGTAGGGCCTAAGACCGTTTTTGTTTATGAAAGCAGTAGCCGGGTCAAAGATGAAGACCTGCCGGCCAACGCCGCCCGGGTGCTGCCCATTCCCGCTATAGAAGTCGCCAAGCAGGAGCTGACCCCCCGTGTTTTCAATATTTTGATCATGGGCGCCGTGGTTGGCGCAACAGGGGTGATTTCGCTGGAACGGATGAAAGAGGCCGTTGAAAGAAAACTTGGCTACAAGTTTGCAAAGCAGCCTGAGCTAAGGGAGTTAAATTTCAGAGCCCTGGAGCGGGGGATGGAATTGGTTCGACCTGATCAGAATAATCGTGCCGCCGGCAATGCTTAAGGAGGACCGTGGAAAATGACCCTGGAATTCAAATCAAAAACGCAGGAACTAACAAAAGGAGATTTTACACTTTTCCCGGGCCTCTGCAAGGGTTGCGGGCTATGCATTGAAAAATGCCCGAAAAAGTGTCTGAACTGGTCCGATGTGTTAGGAGTTTATGGAACACCGACTATTGAGGCCGGTGATGCGTGTATTGCCTGTAGTATCTGCCAGGAGGTATGCCCGGATTGTGCCATACATATTGAGAAAAGGAAAAAACCGCCTTTCACCATATAGCCGCCCCGTTCATATTTAGTATGAAAAGGTGATGAAGCGGTGGTGAAACTAAAGTGGCAGTCGCATCTCCCACATGTATATTATGCCGGCGGCCCCGGTTGACCGCATGCGCAGGACTGATGGTTAAGGGCCGCTATATCTGCAACGAATGTGAGCGTAGAATCATTGTCCTGGACAGGGAAGATCCGGACTATGATTACTACAAGTGGGGATTGAAAAAAATCTGGTGCTGGCCAACCAATGTCTGAGCCTGGGTCAGCGCCTGTTTTTTTTGGGCCAGGCGAATGCGCCTGTGCGCCAATTCCAGGTCGTGCTTGATCATATATAAGGTGGTGGGCCTGATACCGGTCTTTGCAGCGATATCCTGATCTGTAAAGCCCCTTTTCCAGGCCCTGATCAGTTTCTTGACGTCGGTGCCGTATTTTTTGGACAGAGTCTTTTCGTCTATCCTCCAGGACTGTTCTTCTGCCATCCGGTATCACTCCTTTATATATAATAATGTTTTTCTTATTGTGACCATGTGCTCTGTTATCTATAAGGCTAAACTAATGGCAAAATTGAAGGATGGCGTTGGTAACAATGTAACTTCTATGATATAATTAAAGATTAGTAAAACTTGTATTTATTTTTTGTTTTATTTATTTTGTTCGGAGGCAGTTTTTTGTCTGAAAGGCAAGGACAGGCTCCTCTTTTTGAGGCGCTCTGCAGGCATAATGAAAAAAATACGTGCAATCTCCATATACCTGGACACAGGCAGGGGCGATGCATTCCGGAAGGTCTCATGTTTCTGGACAATAAAGCCCTTTTCTCCCTTGATTTGACCGAGTTGCCCGGATTGGATGACCTGCACAGCCCGAGCGGGCCCATCCGCCTGGCTCAGGAACTGGCTGCCGGCCTTTACGGAGCAGACCGCAGTTTCTTCCTGGTTAACGGCACAAGCGTCGGCCTGCATGCCCTGCTGGTTGCGATTGCGGCTGAGAAACAGGTAGTTGTACCGAGAAATGCCCACCGCTCGGTCCTGGGCGGTCTGATTCTGGCTGGCGCCGACCCGGTTTACGTCACACCGGAGCTTATACCTGAATTCGGTCTGGCCTCCGGCATCGCACCCGCCGTCATCCGGACTGCGTTGGAAAATAACCCGAAAGCCGCCGCCGTCATGGCGGTAAGTCCCAACTATTACGGAATCACCGGAGATTTGCAGGGTTATGCTGAAGCTGCGCACAGGGTGGACAAGCCGCTCCTGGTAGATGAAGCGCATGGCGCCCACCTGCGCTTTCACCCGGCCTTGCCGGAGGATGCCATGGCTTGCGGCGCGGACGCTGCCGTTCAGAGCACCCACAAGCTGGGCGGTTCGCTAACCCAAAGTTCAGTCCTGCACCTGCAGGGACAACGAATTGAGCAGCAGGGGGTCGCGGCCGCCCTGCGCCTGCTGCAAACCACCAGCCCGTCCTACCTGCTCATGGTTTCCCTTGATTTGGCCCGCCGGCAGCTGGCGCTGCGGGGGAAAGGACTGCTGGACCAGGCTCTGGAACTGTCCTATGGCTTGCGCCGGCGCTTGTCAATGATCGATGGTTTGCGTGTTTTGTCCCCAGAGCACCTGCCCGGGGGCTCAAGCCTGGATCCGACCAGGCTGGTAATTTCAGTGCGGAGGCTGGGGTTGTCCGGCTACCAGGTACAACAACTGCTGGCGGAACGCTACCGTGTTTACGTCGAAATGGCTGATGCCGCCCATGTGGTGGCTATTGTCTCAATCGGCGCCGCCCCGGCCGACTGTGCAGGACTGGCCCGCGCCATGGAGGACATCGCCGTCAGAGAGCGCAAGACAAAACCCATCCCGTTTCTTGTCCCGCCGGACAGCTTTACTGTGTTGATGAAACCACGCGAGGCCTGGTTTGCAAAATTCCGTCAGGTACCTCTTGATGAGGCCGGGGGAAGGATCGCAGCAGAGATAATCGCTGTGTACCCGCCCGGTATTCCGGTTGTAAACCCGGGTGAGAAAATTACCGGGGATGTGATCAACTACCTGAAGTCAGTCAGAAAAATGGGACTATCCTGCCACGGCCTGGCCGATCCCACGCTAAAAACAATCAGTGTTGTGGTAGAATAACTACAAGAGCCTATATGACAAGCACTTGTCTGGTTCATGCATACAGAGTCTTGGATCCCAAAGGAATACAGGATATACCCACGTCCCACGTC
>DNIT01000030.1:11908-12086 GCA_003489345.1 Pelotomaculum sp.
TTTTGGGTGATACACTGTCCACCCGGGGTTATCCGGTGCTGTACACCAGGGAACCGGGGGGGACAAGAATTGGGGAGACTGTCCGGGAGTTGCTGCTCAACCCGCAGCATAGCGAACTGGTCCCCGTCGCTGAAGCCCTCCTTTATGCCGCCGCCCGGGCCCAGCACGTGGCACAGGT
>DNIT01000030.1:12316-12792 GCA_003489345.1 Pelotomaculum sp.
AAAACTAAATGAGACGGCAACAGCGGGGCTGAAGCCCGACCTGGTACTGCTCCTGGATTTTCTTTGTGACACCGGTATGGAGAGGATTACGGGATCAGGCCGTGGTGTCGACCGTATCGAGCAGGAGGATCGTGTTTTTCACCGTAAAGTCCGGGCCGGTTACCTGACGCTGGCCGGACGCGACCCCGGCCGTTACCGCGTCATTGACGCCAACCGTGCCATAGAAAAGGTCCAGCACGATATCATTGGATTTGTGGAGGATATTTTGGGATGAGGTTTCTGCGGGAGATAGCCGGCCATCAACAGATAGTCCAGACCCTGATGAACGCTGTTGCCAGCGGTCATGTTGTCCATGCCTATCTTTTTGCCGGTCCGGCGGGGGTGGGTAAGGCAACAACGGCCCGGGCTTTTGCGCGGGCGCTGCTTTGTTCTCAGCCGGTGGGCGGTGACGCCTGCGGGGGCTGCCGTACCTGCCG
>DNIT01000030.1:12903-13206 GCA_003489345.1 Pelotomaculum sp.
CCTGCCGGCAGGCGGCGAACCGTAACCATCCCGACCTTTATACGTTACAGCCCGCAGGCGCGTCCATCAAGATTGAACAGGTGCGCGGCATGCTGCGCCGGATCCCCTACAGGTCCTACCAGGGCGGACGTAAAGTATTTTTGATCCATCAGGCCGAGTTAATGACCGCGGATGCCTCCAATTGCCTGCTGAAGACGCTGGAGGAGCCGCCCGGCGATACGGTCATCATCCTGATTTCCGACCAGCCGCAGTCTCTTCTGCCGACCATTTTGTCCCGTTGCCAGCAGTGCGCATTCAAAAGTG
>DNIT01000030.1:13297-20384 GCA_003489345.1 Pelotomaculum sp.
GCCGGAACTGACCGAAGGGCTGGTTGCCCTGCACGGCCTGGAGCCGGTTAAAGCGAGCCTGGCCGCTGCGATGGCCGGCGGCAGCATGGGTAAAGCGCTGGCTTACGCGGCCGGAACCTTTCAGGCAGAGCGAAGCCTCGCGATCCGTCTGGCACACGACCTGGATGAAGCCGCTCCCTACGAGGCGCTGATGATGGCAGGGCAGCTTGCAGAGCAAAAAGAGAAAGTAAACGCTATCCTGGAGATCCTAAAATGCTGGTACCGCGACCTGCTGGTCTTTAAATTCACCGGCGAAACAGGGCTATTATATCATTTGGATCATATCGACATCATAGAAAGGGAGGCGGGAAGCTTTGAAACCGGGCGTCTGTTGGAGATACTAGAAGAGATAGAAACTACCAGAAAAAAATTCGAGGCCAACGCCAATACCCGGTTGGCCCTGGACATACTATTTTTGCATCTGGCAGGAAGGGCTCCAGGCTTAAAAACCGGAGTAGAGGAGGGAATCGTTTAGTGGAATTAATCGTGGTCGGTATTCGCTTTAAAAAGGCCGGTAAGATATACTATTTTGACCCCGGCGACCTCCCACTGACTATCGGAGAAGGGGTAATTGTGGAAACTGCCAGAGGTGTCGAGTACGGGGACGTGGTGGCGGGCCCTTTGCAGGTTGACGAGGATGAAGTGGTGGCTCCGCTCAAAAAGGTCATCCGTAAGGCTACCGTTGAGGATTGCCAGCAACTTGCCGCTAACAAAGAAAAAGAATGCCGGGCTTTCCAGGTGGGGCTGGAAAAGATTGCAGTCCATAAGCTGCCTATGAAACTGGTGGGAGTTGAGCAAACCTTTGACGGGAATAAAATCATTTTTTATTTTACCGCTGAAGGGCGTATTGACTTTCGCGAACTGGTAAAGGATCTGGCTGCGGTGTTCAGGACCAGGATTGAACTAAGACAGATCGGGGTCCGGGACGAAGCCAAACTGGTGGGCGGCCTTGGCTGTTGCGGGCGTGAACTCTGCTGCGCCACCTGGCTATCCGACTTTGCTTCCGTCTCCATCAGGATGGCCAAGGAGCAAAATCTTTCCCTGAATCCCACCAAAATTTCCGGCATCTGCGGTAGGCTGATGTGCTGCCTGAAATACGAAAACGAGTCTTACGAGCATGCCCGGGGGGAATTCCCGGACACCGGCAGCTGGGTTACTACCCCTGACGGGGAGGGTAAGGTAGTCGGTATGAATATATTTAAAAAGCATGTCAGCGTAGAACTGAAGGAAAGTAAAATCATCAAAGAATATCCCTGTGAAGAAGTTGTATGTAAAGACGGCCAGGCTAAGATGTGCAAAGGCCATAAGAAAGAATGCCCCCGGCAGTCAAACGAGGAGACAGTTTAGTGCAGGGTCTGTTCAAACGCATTAAAGAAATCGAAGCAAAACTGCATTCCCTGATGGCTGAAATGCAGGAATTGAAACATGAAATCCGGGAAGCGGATGAGGAAAACGTCCGGCTCAGGAATGAATTGGCCGCCTTTTACCGCGCGGATTTGGCAAACGGCGCGGCAAGCGAGGCTGAAGGCAAGTCCGGCGCGGCCTTTTCGAACCTCCTTGAACTGTACGACCAGGCGTTCCATATCTGCAACCTTTATTTCGGCCGCAGGAGGTCGGGGGAGTGCCTTTTTTGTATGGCCTTTTTGCGCAAGGAAGCGGAGCCCCCGACCGACAAAAAGGTTGAAGAGAGCAACTGATTCTGCTCAAACGGCAGGATGTCTTTTGAGGAGCTTTTAAACCGGCCGGTGAGGTGAAACACTGTGACAGAAGGGCAAAAAGGGGTGCTTTACTTGTGTGCGACACCTATCGGCAACCTGGAGGACATTACGATGCGCGCCCTGCGGGTACTGCGGGAGGTCGATTTGATTGCCGCCGAAGATACGCGTCACACCCGGAAACTTTTGAGCCGCTATGATATTCATACCGGGATTACCAGCTACCATCGCCATAATATGCGCACCAAGGGGCCGGTCCTATTGGACCTGCTGCGATCCGGCAAAAATATCGCCCTGGTTTCCGATGCCGGTATGCCGGGAGTGTCGGACCAGGGATCGGAGCTGGTTGGGCTAGCCCTACGGGAAGGGTGCGGGGTTACTGCGATACCAGGGCCAAGCGCCGGTATTACCGCCCTGGTGATCTCCGGCCTTCCTACGGAAAGCTTTGTTTTTATCGGATTTTTACCCAATTCTGTCAAAGCGAGGCGCGAAAAATTAAAAGAACTTCAGGGCCAACAGGGTACTCTTATTTTTTATGAGGCGCCGCACCGCTTGCGGGCAACATTGGCCGACCTGTACGAGCTCCTCGGCGACCGAACGGCAGCGGCAGCAAGGGAACTGACCAAGCTGCACGAAGAAATTATCAGGGGTTCGCTAGCGGAACTGGTGGAACATTTCAAGGAAAAGGAACCGCGCGGCGAGTTCACCCTGGTTGTTGACGGAGCGGGCGCCGCAAGCCCGGCAAAAAAAGAGCCGGAGTGGCTTCACTTGAGTCCTGCCGCCCATGTAGCCCTGCTCGAGGCAAAAGGAGCCGGACGCAAGGATGCCCTCAGGGAAGTCGCCCGTTTGCGCGGCATTTCCAGGCGGGAGGTCTACCAGGCGGTACTTGAGAAAGAAACTTGAATAAAAAAAGGAGAGACTTTCGTCCCTCTTATCACTGCAAATTACATTGCCTGAGCGTTTTCAATCATGGCCAGAGCACACTCACGGCACACCATTTTGCCGCGGTAGTGCTGGACATCCGAAGCGTTGCCGCAAAAGACGCAGGCCGGTTCGTACTTTTTCAAGATAATCTTCTCATTATCTACGTAGATTTCCAAAGGGTCTTTTTCGTCAATTCCCAGCGTCCGCCGCAACTCAATGGGAATGACCACTCTGCCAAGCTCGTCCACCTTTCTAACAATCCCTGTCGATTTCATGCTATCCCTCCTCTACAAAATTCGACATAATATTTAAATTTCTTACAACTAAATGGTACCAACGATTCCAGTAAAAGTCAACACATTTATTGACGAATCAACTACTTTTTTTCCTGATTGTCGAAAACTTGACAAATCAGATTGCCAAGGATTAAAATCAGTTTGTTGGTTTTCTTAAATGGTCCAAAAAGGCTGAGAAGGGGAAGAGTAAGCTGGTATTAGTACCCCACAGAGAGCGGGGTTGGGTGGGAACCCGCGGGGAAAAGACGGCTGAACATGGCCCTGGAGCTGCGCGTCTGAACTTACAGTAGGCCGCGACGGGATTAGCGCCGTTACCAGGCTTGGGTATCGGGAACGATCTTCCCCGTACCTTGAAAGGCCGCTTCGTGAGAAGCCGGTAAAAAAGGGTGGTACCGCGGGTAATGAACACTCCGCCCCTTGGTGACAAGGTGGGAGTGTTTTTGTTTTACTGAAACTTTTTCCGGGAAGAGGAGGATCAAACTGTCCTAGGGCGTAATAAGGGCGTAGGCCGTAAGGCGTAGGGCGTAAAAAGAAAGAAATCCTAATAATGATTGGGCTCTAGATAATTGCAGCAAATTTTTAATTTAAAAAAGGAATGCAGTATATACCTACGCCTTACGCCCTACGACTTACGACCAAAACCGCACCTGTCTCCATGATAGAGAAAAATAAGTCTATTTTGATAGCATAATGAAGGAGGAATAAGTTTATGGGCAAGGGCACGTTTTATATTACTACCCCGATATACTATCCCAGCGACAACCTGCATATCGGGCATGCTTATACCACGGTGGCTGCAGACACCATGAGCCGCTTCAAGAAGCTCACCGGATGGGATACGTATTTTCTTACCGGCTCGGATGAACATGGACAGAAGATTGAGCGGGCGGCCAAATCACGTGGTGAGACCCCTCAGGAATACGTTGATAAAATCGTAGCCGGCTTTAAGAGACTGTGGGGCAGCCTGGAAGTGAGTTACGACGATTTTATCCGCACAACTGAACCGCGTCACAAAAAGGTGGTCTCTGAATTCTTTCAGAAATTATACGACCAGGGGGATATTTACAAGGCCAGTTACGAAGGCTGGTACTGTACACCCTGTGAAGCTTTTTGGGTGGAAAGCCGGCTGGAGGAGGGCAATTGCCCCGACTGCGGACGTCCTGTGGAACTGCTCCGGGAAGAAAGTTATTTTTTTAAGATTTCCAGGTACGCCGACCGCCTGCTACAGCACATAGAGGAGCACCCGGAGTTTATTCAGCCCGTTTCACGTCGCAATGAAATGGTGAGTTTTATTAAGAGCGGTCTGGAGGACCTCTGTGTTTCAAGGACCACCTTTAACTGGGGCATTCCTGTTCCCTTCGACCCCAAGCATGTCATCTATGTCTGGGTGGACGCTTTGACCAACTATATCTCCGCGCTGGGTTACGGAAGCGGCGACGATACCCTTTTTAAAAAATACTGGCCTGCCGATGTGCACCTGATGGGAAAGGATATTGTCCGTTTTCACAGTATCATCTGGCCGTGTCTCCTGATGGCTCTTGGACTCGAACTGCCCAGGCAGGTGGTGGGACACGGCTGGTTGTTGCTGGACAGCGGCAAGATGTCCAAATCCAAAGGGAATGTGGTGGATCCGCTGATCTTAATCGAAAAGTACGGGGTGGATGCCATCCGCTATTACCTGCTGCGCGAACTGCCCCCCGGCTCGGACGGTTCTTATAGCGAGGACGCTCTGGTAGAGCGGATTAACAAGGACCTGGCCAATGACCTGGGCAACCTGGTCAGCCGCTCCATCGCTATGATTGAAAAATACTTTCAGGGTGTCGTTGAAGCTCCCGGCGCACCCGAAGGTCCGGACCAGGAATTGATCGACCTGGCCGAACAGACTCCGGTAAAAGTTGAAGAAGCAATGGACGCGCTGGACCTCTCCGGAGCCTTGAGTGCCTTGTGGCGCCTGGTGGGACGCGCCAATAAGTACGTGGACGAGACGGCGCCTTGGGGCCTGGCCAAAGACCCGGCCCAGAGGCAGCGGTTGGCTACGGTCATGTACAACCTAGCCGAGTGCATTCGTTTTATCACGGTCATAGCGGCGCCCTATATGCCTCTATTGCCCCTGCGGGTCTGGTCCCAGTTGGGCCTGGCCGGCCGGGAGGACGTGCAAACCTGGCATTCCCTGGTCTGGGGGGAATTCCCCGCCGGGGTAAAAGTAAAGCGAGCCCAGGCTCTTTTCCCACGGATTGAAATATAAAAAGGACAGGATGATTGTCATGCTTTTGTTTGATACCCATGCCCACATTGCTGAAGAGGAGTACGAACTCGATCGGGAGGAGGTATTGGAACGGGCGCGCGGCGCAGGGGTGGCCTACATCAACAATGTGGGCTACAACCTGGAATCCTCCCGGCGAGCCATAACACTGGCTGAAAATCACAACATGGTATATGCTTCCGTAGGGTTTCACCCGCACAATGCGATAGAAGCCGGGCCCGGCTACCTTGGGGAATTAAAGAACATGTCCGCCCACCCCAGGGTGGTGGCGCTGGGGGAAATCGGGCTGGATTACTACCGCGATCTTTCCCCCCGGGAAATGCAGCGCAAGGTTTTCCGGGAGCAGTTAAGCCTGGCTCGTGAGCTGAGCTTGCCGGTGATCATTCATGACCGGGACGCACACGGCGATCTCATGGATATCTTGCGCGATTTAAGACTGGGCGCCGCCGGAGGTGTCATGCATTGCTACTCCGGCAGTTGGGAGATGGCGCAGGAGTGTCTGGCCATGGGCTTTTATATTTCCATTGCCGGGCCGGTAACCTATCAGAATGCGTCCAGGTTGAAAGATGTAGCCGGCCGGGTCCCCATTGACCGCCTGCTGCTGGAAACAGATGCGCCCTACCTGACGCCGTCGCCGCACCGGGGCAAACGCAACGAACCCTCCTACATTGTTTTTACCGCGGCGGAAATGGCGGCGCTTAAGGGAATGAATGTCGAAGAATTGGCGAAAACATGTACAGAAAACGGCAGGAGATTGTTCGGAATTGCTTGAATAAATAATAAGCCGGCGGCGCCACGTATGATGAAAACACCAGCCGATGCAGGTGCGGTTCCAATCGCACACGGCACACCGGGCCGGACTTGTGGCAGCCGATGTTGCCTTCGTGCGAATGAATTCTGCACCTAATTTTTGGGGACGCCTTGATTATACCACCGGAGTTAATTATTATATTAGACAACCATGCCGCTGCGGCACCAGCAGAAGATGAAAATTTAATTTTTAGAAAGGAACGGGAGCTTATAATGCAAGAGCAAAAGAAACAAGGTTTAATCCTGGTCAACACGGGCAACGGCAAGGGCAAAACCACTGCTGCTCTTGGTATGGGCTTAAGAGCCTGGGGGCAGGGAATGAAGGTGCTGGTTCTCCAGTTCATCAAGGGCGGCTGGAAATACGGGGAACTGAAGGCGGTAGAAAAGCTTGGCCCAAATTTTGAAATAAGGCAGATGGGAGAAGGGTTCATCAAGGGGGCGGACGACAATTCCCTCGACGAGCACCGCCATGCCGCCGGGGAGGCGCTTGAGGCCGCCAGGGCTGAATTTTCAAAGGCAAATTACGACCTGATTATTCTGGATGAGATCCTGTACGCCATCCATTACGGGCTGATAGCCCAGGGCGATGTCCTGGACCTTTTAGACGCCAAGCCGGAAAGCTTGCATGTGGTCCTGACCGGACGCAATGCTTCTCCCGAAATTATTGCTAAGGCAGACCTGGTCACTGAGATGCAGGAAATTAAACATCCCTTTACCCGGGGGATTCCCGCCCGGAAGGGGATAGAATTTTAATGGCAAAGCCGCCTGGCTGTTGACAGAGCATACTTGAAAAAGGGGGGTTGAGATGCGCCAGGTACCTGTGGTTTTGGCGTGGTTGGTCAACGCTTTTGAAAACAGCAGCGAATATTCGGAGTATTACCTGGATCTGCAGACAGGAAAACATTACTTTTACGCGCCTATGGACTTCCCTGAACACGAAGAAAAGGTTAAGAAAATGGACAGCCAGCCGGAAAACTTTGCGAGGCTCCCCAAGCTGGAAAAGGAACTGGACATAAAAATCAAACAGGATTTCATCGATA
>DNIT01000030.1:20626-20804 GCA_003489345.1 Pelotomaculum sp.
TTGAGGCCAACCATCCCGGCAAAATTGATCCGTGCGGCATCAACAAGCGAATATAGCTTTTATAGATGTCAGATGTTCTTTTGGGTCAGTTGTAGGGCGTAAGGCATAAGGCATAATAGTCGTAAGCCGTAAGTCTATACTGCATTCTTTATTGGTCATATTTAAACCGTAAAAGGTC
>DNIT01000030.1:21086-21271 GCA_003489345.1 Pelotomaculum sp.
GCCAGCATGACCCTTCCGGTTTCCAGCACATAGGCCCTGTGGGCTATTTGAAGCGCCATAAAGGCATTTTGCTCGACCAGCAGGATCGTTGTCCCCAGCCGGTTAATCTCTTCGATTATTTTAAAAATATCCTCGACCAGGATGGGGGAAAGCCCCATGGAAGGCTCGTCCAGGATCAGGAGCTT
>DNIT01000069.1:0-12000 GCA_003489345.1 Pelotomaculum sp.
CTCCTAATATTGCCGGTATTTAAATTTACGCTCAATCAAAATTATGGTACAATTACCTTAAAAAAGGAGAGTCAACGATGAAACTTTATTGGCTTTGTGAATATACTCAAAAAGGCTTTGAATTTAAAGTGGCTAAAGATACCGATGATTTGTTTCAAAAAAAAAGTGAAGAGCTCAACAGGGAATTCTCTTGGGTTAAAGATAATTTTGAGTGCGCAGAAATTAATGAAGTCGATGGATACAAGATTGTTTTAGAGAAAATCAACAAATCAACCGACGGGTTGGAAGGCAAAGTCTGGATTGAAGAAATCCAAGAAACTTTTAAATAAATTACAACCTGCCAAGTAAAAATTCAGAAATTCTTACTGTAAAAATTTACAGCTCTTATAGAATATACTCCTATTCCGCCATATCTTCAACAAATCCTCAGGAGCATGGCCACGACCTCGGCGCAGGCGGCGAAACCCGCGGGACCAAGGCTGCGTCGTCCCTGCCGGTAATGCTCCCCGCGCCGATAGCCCACCTTACGGCTTCCTTGTCCAGCCGGAGATTATTGCCCGCGTCGTTGAAGCCATCGAGCGCGCTGGCTCCCGCCGTCACATCAGGCCCCTTGTATTTCACGTGGTTATACAGCATCACAGCAAAGCTTCTACTGTTTCTATCATTGCGAATGTGTCGGATGGTTGAAATCAGTCCACAGAGCCTACATAACAGTTAAAATCATAACCTCCGAAACCCGGGGGCCTTTTATTGTATTAAAACCTGAACCAGCCGGGCTGCAAAGTAGGTGACAGCAGCCAGACAAAACCCATAACCGGTTATCATCTCCAGCTCCCCGTCCTCCCTCTCCAACCAATCCAGTACCCGCTCGATTAACCTATAGTCTGTATAACAGTCGCAATCTTCTTTTAGCCTCAATACTCTTTCAACCACGGCCCGCCCCTCCCGTTGCGTACATATGTTTGCCTTTATACTACAACAGAACAACTGTTCTGTCAACCTGTAAATATATAAAAGATAAATAGATACAATTGTATCATGCCTTGTTTGTACGGCAATCTTTCGGAGTAATGCTTGAATGAAGTTAGATATTTATTAGCCGGGTAAGAAGCAAAATTACGATAAATATTGTCACGTTTTAATGTTCGTCTCAATAATATTTTGCGAGGGGGGATAATTCGTGGGAATTAAGGCTGATGCAATTTTTGAAGGCGGCGGCGTTAAAGCCTTCGGTATGCTCGGCGCTCTTTTTGAAGCTGAGAGGCGGGGTTACCAGTGGGTAAATGTAGCGGGGTCTTCTGCCGGCGCAATCATCGCCGCCCTGGTTGCGGCGGGATATTCGGCCCTTGAAATTAAAGAACAGCTCTGGAAACTTGATTTCAGATACTTAAAGGATGTTGACTGGGTGGGACGGATACCCATTGTCGGTCACGCGCTTAACCTTTGGTTCAAGCACGGCCTTTACGTGGGAAATCGCCTGGAAAGCCTGATCCGGGAATTATTGGCCGCAAAAGGTGTTGTTACATTTAAAGACCTTGTTCAGAAAGAATACGAAGGCGATCCCATCCGCCACTACAAACTTGTTGTTACTGCTACAGATGTCACCAGGCGCAAACTATTGAGGCTCCCCTACGATTTCAAAGACTACGGTATTGCTCCTGACAACATGGAAGTATGCAAGGCAGTAAGGATGAGTTCCTCCCTTCCTTTCTTTTTTGAACCCTGCCGCATTGTATCCAGCAGTATGAAAAATCAACAGAAAATACACTATTTAATTGACGGTGGGGTGCTCAGCAATTTTCCGGTCTGGGTATTCGACGACGATAATGTCCCCGTCTGGCCGACTTTTGGCTTTAAAATTGTGGAGGAAGATCAAACCGAACCTTCGCGCATCAACAACCCCTTCGACCTTTTCAAGGCCATACTTTCGACTATGCTGGAAGCGCATGACAAAATCCATGAGTCAAACCTCAAAAGCAGCCTCCGCACCATCTCAATACCCTCGCTTGGGATTAAGACCACTGATTTTGACACCATCAACAAGAAAAAGGATGCTTTATTCGAGTCTGGCGTGCAGGCGGCGGTAGGTTTCTTCGAGGGCTGGAACTTTGAAGCTTTCAAACTCCAATGTTGCAATTATCCACGTCTTCACACACTACCCAAGTTGCAGCTTTTGCATAATAAGCCTGCGTCAGGGGCGCGTAAAAAGGTTTGACTTTTAGATCAGCCAAGGTTAAGATTATTTTATATTTCCTCATATTTCGTGGGAATATCGCATACTCTATATGCGCAAGCAAAGCTGGCCGCCAGCTTTAATTTTTTTGTTAAAGGGGAGAACTACGATGCTTGCGGAGCTTAAGAAGACTGAATCAAAGGGGAACCGGGTCATAGTTACCGTCGTGGGTCCGGACTGCGTGGGCATTATCGCAGGAGTGGCCCAGGTGCTGGCGTCAAACGGCATTAATATTCTGGACATCAGCCAGACCATATTACAGGAATTTCTGGTTATGGTCATGGTTGCGGATATGTCCGGCAGCCCTGCGGACTTGACCACCTTAAAGGAAAGACTGGCCGCAAAGGGACTTGAACTGGGTGTAAGGATCGACGCTCAGCACGAAGATGTCTTCAAATTCATGCACAGGATTTAGCCGGAGGGAAATAAGATGCTCACCTTACAGGAGATAATGGAAACCATCAAGATGGTGCAGGAAGAAAACCTTGATATCCGTACGATTACCATGGGCATCAGCCTGCGGGACTGTGCCGGGCCGGACTCCCGCCAGACGAGAACTAAAATTTATGACAAAATCACAAGACTGGCCGGCCAACTGGTCAAAACCGGAGAGCAGATAGAGCGCGAATACGGCCTGCCCATTGTCAACAAGAGGATCTCGGTGACACCCATGGCCCTGGTCGCCGAAAGCAGCGTAAAGGGTGATATGGTTGACTTCGCCAGGACCATGGACGATGCTGCCGCCGCTGTCGGGGTCAATTTTATCGGCGGCTATTCCGCGCTGGTGCATAAGGGGTTTACCGGAGCCGACCACCGCCTGATCGACAGTATCCCTGAAGCACTGGACGTCACAACCAGGGTTTGCTCCTCTGTAAATGTGGCGACAACCCATGCCGGAATCAATATGGACGCAGTCTACCGCATGGGCCAGATTATTAAAAAAACCGCAGAGCGTACGGCTGACCGGGACGGACTGGGATGCGCCAAGCTGGTTGTTTTTGCCAATGTGCCGGAGGACAACCCTTTTATGGCGGGGGCCTTTCACGGTATCGGCGAGCCGGAATGCGTCATCAACGTCGGTGTAAGCGGTCCCGGTGTAGTAAAAAAGGCGGTTGAAACTGTTAAGGGAGCAGGCTTTGGCGTACTGGCCGAAACTATCAAAAAAACCGCCTTCAAGATTACCAGGATGGGTGAGTTGGTAGGGCGCACCGCCGCAGAAAGACTTGGCGTTCCCTTTGGCATTGTAGACATATCGCTGGCTCCCACACCGGCGATCGGGGACAGCGTTGCCGAGATTCTGGAAGCAATGGGCATTGAAATATGCGGTACGCACGGGACCACGGCCGCGCTGGCCCTCTTGAACGACGCTGTTAAAAAAGGTGGCGCCATGGCCTCATCCTACGTTGGAGGTCTTTCAGGGGCTTTCATCCCTCTTAGCGAAGATGCCGGCATGATCCGTGCCGCCGAAGCCGGCGCCCTTAGCCTGGAAAAGCTTGAGGCGATGACCTGTGTATGCTCGGTCGGGTTGGATATGATCGCCGTACCGGGTGATACACCGGCAGAGACAATCGCCGCGATCATTGCGGATGAAGCGGCCATAGGCATGATTAACAAAAAAACCACCGCTGTACGGATGATTCCTGCGGTGGGTAAAAAAGTGGGCGATTACGTCGAATACGGCGGCTTGCTGGGCAGAGCCCCGGTGATTCCTGTAAAGCCGTTTTCACCGGCTGATTTCGTGCGGCGTGGCGGTCGAATACCCGCCCCTATCCAGGGCTTGACCAACTAAGCTGCCGAAAATAAAAAATACGGCTTTTATTATCTATAAGCTCAAGTGTGCATAATGGTACAAGCTATTCCTGAACCATCTTGACCATAACCTTCCTCCGTCTGGGACCGTCGAATTCGCAAAAATACAAACCCTGCCAGGTCCCCAACTGGAGCTTTCCGCCGCTGACAAACAAAAAAAGGCTAACCCCCACCAGCGACGATTTGATATGGGCGGCCGAATTGCCTTCACTGTGCCTGTAGCCGTCTTCAAAGGGTACCAGCTTGTTAAGTTCCATCAGCATGTCGGCCGCCACCGTTGGGTCGGCATTTTCATTTATAGTAAGGCCGGCCGTGGTATGCGGAACATAGAGCAGGCAGGTACCTTCCGCTACTCCGCTCTGGGCCACCAGCCCTTCGACCGCAGAAGTAATATCCAGTAATTGCGTCCGTTCACGGGTGTTGACGTCCAGTGTATAGAGTCTTGCACTCATAGCTCTTGCCCCTTTGCGTTAAGACCGGTAACCCCGGTGCAACGTTCCTAAATCTCTATATGATTCCAAACAGGAGTTTTGTTCTTGAACTACTGTTTACGGTCAGGAACCAGTTAAAGTATTGCAGGCAACGCGAACCAGTCACCTGTTCCAGTTATTCATGTTATACAGAATCTCTCATGCCCAGGTTAAAGGTTAATATCTCCAGGTTAACGGAAAGGTCAACATTCCTATACACAACGTGCCCAGGTACATTAAGCGAAACGGGAGCAAAATTGAGGATGGCGTCCAACCCGTTTTTGATCATTAAATCGGCAACATCCTGGGCTGATTTTGTTGGAACAGCAATTATTCCAATACGCACCTTGTGTTTTTTGATAATGTCGGGCATCTTCTCCGGCGGGTAGACATCCAGGTCCCCGACCTTTCTACCGATTTTATTAAGGTCATTGTCAAAAACGCCAACGACGGAAAATCCCCGGCTGTTAAACCCCCGGTAGGTTGAAAGGGCGTAGCCAAGGTTCCCAGCCCCCACCAGCAACAGCGGCCAGGGTGCGTTCAGGCCGAGAATTTTTAAGGTATAGCGCAGGAGGTCCTGTACATTATAGCCTACGCCACGGGTGCCGAACTCACCAAAGTACGCTAAATCTTTTCTAACCTGAGGCGGGCTTACCCCCACCCCTTCGGCAATTTCATTAGATGATACAGTAATTATGCCTTTTTCGTCCAACCGCTCCAGGAACCTGGAGTAAACGGACAACCTGTTAATAGTTGCTTCTGGCACCCTTTGGGTTTTCATATTACTTCCTCCACCAAATATGTGTTCTCCTCTCAACAAAGATATTGTTAAATTATCCCAACGTGCTGGTTTTCACAAACTTGTAGCACTGTTTTATTGTAAATGATCAACATAAAAAACGTCAAACCCTTTTGATAACTTCAGCGGTTATGTTTAAAAAAACAAATAAGCCACCCTATCATAGAAAAGGTGACTTATCAAATAATGGCCTACTTGGCTGTAACAACAGCTGTACCGCTTGCTGTTACCATCAGCATCCCTTCCCTGATAACCTCGTAATCCAAATCAACTCCCACCACCGCATTGGCTCCCAAGGCCTGCGCCTGCTGGGACATCTCTTCAAGAGCGAGCTGCCTTGCCTGGGCCAGTTTTTCTTCATAGGCGCCGGAGCGGCCGCCCACAATATCGGTAATACTGGCAAAGAGATCCCGCACGATATTGGCGCCCATAATAGCCTCACCGGACACAATGGACAGATACTGCAGCACTGGTTTACCTTCAATGGTTTGTGTTGTGGTCAAAATCATTCAAGTCCCCCCTTAGAATTATTATACCCTCTCTTCGTCAACAAAATCTTCCACCCGGTAAAATAAATTCGCTGCCTATTGCCAGTCTCCTTCAGAACAGTTGCCCCCACCGCTATCGAGGCGCCACGTATCATGAAAACACCAGCCGGTGTAGGTGCGGTTTCAATCGCACCTGGCGCGTTAGCGCCGCACTTGTGGCATCTAAAGATACTTTTGTGCGAATGAATTCGCACCTGCATTTTTAGGAAGGATTCGCTCTGTGGGCTGAACAGCTGTACAATTATTTTCAAAGTAGTCTCGACATCTCATGGACTGCAGGGTTGCCGGCCATTGCCTTCTCAAGCAGACCGTTACGGACTA
This sequence comes from Pelotomaculum sp., assembly GCA_003489345.1. Classification (GTDB taxonomy): domain Bacteria; phylum Bacillota; class Desulfotomaculia; order Desulfotomaculales; family Pelotomaculaceae; genus Pelotomaculum_C. The sequence continues at coordinate 6,181 of DNIT01000069.1, forward strand.
CAGTCCGGAGCAACTCTTTTCATGCCGCAGGGTGTGGCCATAGCCGTCTCCCACGCGGCGTCCGGATTTTTCAACATCCATAACCGCCCTGGCGTAGCTTTCCTCCGGCGTATCGTTCAGACCGATTTTGCCCGGGTAAATGGTGTAATCCTGCCGATACCTGGCCGGTGTCATGTTTGGCATAATAACATTGGCGCCGCATTGCAAAGCCTTTACCCTGCCCAGCGGATCAATCGTTGCTGCCGATGTGGTCGCGGGCAGGTGCGCATGCGGCATTGCCAGCCGGGCAGCGGCCAGCGTCTTCAAGGTCATGTCCAGACTCCCGCCGGCCTCCCCGGCCAGAGGTGTCCGGTCGTTTGGTATAAAGGGACCGATTCCGGCCATTTCTATACCCATCCTGCGAAACAGCAGGATATCCTCCGCCAGGGTATCAAGAGTCTGCCCGGGCAAACCCACCATGTTGCCGGAGCCAACCTGGTAGCCCAGCTCCGAGAGCCATCTCTGCCTTTCCAGCCGCCCCTCCAGAAATGTGCCTGGGCGTAAGCGGGCAAAAAGGCGCGGGTCGCCTGTTTCATGCTTCAATAAATAACGGTCCGCCCCGGCCTTCTTAAATAGGGTGTAATCCAGGCGGGAACGGTCCCCGACGGAGAGCGTGATCGCAACATCGTTGTCCTTCTTGATAGCCCGGATAATTCCGGCCAGGATTTCGCCCGAATAATACCCTTCCTCGCCTGACTGCAGCACGATGGTGCGGCAACCAAGCGCAGCCGCCGTGCCGGCGCTCTCGATGATTTCCCAGGGAGGCATACGGTACCTGGCAACTTCCGGGTTATCCCTGCGCAAGCCGCAATAGAAACAGTTCCTGGCACAGTGATTGGAAAATTCAATGATACCCCGTAAATGGATTTCATCCCCTACAAACCTGGCCCGCGTCTTATCTGCCAGATGAAAGAGGGCGATACTTTCCTCATCATCCGCGCTGAGCAGGGCCACCAGGTCCTCCCTGGTCGGTTCCAGGAACTTGGCGGCACGCTCCAACGCTTCCAAGAACTTTTTTCTCAATTTAATTCACTCCAGTCTCAATTTCTTCCAGCAGCTGAAGCGCAGCGGGGAAGGGTGACAGGGCCCTCCTCAATATGCCGTGCACGTGGGCAATCAGCACTCCGTAATTTACCACCGGCGTCCCGGCGCTGTTGGCCTGCATAATCCGGTGCAGCATTTCCTTACGGTTAATCATGCAGGCCCCACAGTGAACGATCAGGTTGTACTGCCCCAGGTCAGCCGGCAGCGTATTTCCGCTGGACCAGTCGAAATGCAGTTCTCCTCCCGCCTTTTGGCGCAGCCAGCGGGGAATTTTTACGGTGCCGATATCGTCCGATACCCGGTGGTGGGTGCAGGCCTCGGCAACAAGGACACGATCCCCGGGCTTCAGTCTGTCAACTGCCATCGCCCCTGCTACCAGCGCCTCCAGATTCCCTTTGTAACGGGCAAACAGGATGGAAAACGAGGTCATCATCACGTCTCCGGGAGTATCGGCATCCACTTTCAAAAAAGCCTGCGAGTCCGTAACTACCAGCCTGGGTTTGGAGGAAAGCCCTGACAACGCTCTCTTAAGTTCCCTTTCCTTGACTACCAGGGTAATGGCGTCATTGTCCAGGAGGTCCCTGATCGTCTGCACCTGGGGCAGGATGATCCTCCCCTTGGGGGCTGCCAGGTCGATGGGAACTACCAGCACCACGGTATCGCCCGGGTCAATCAGGTCCCCGAGGATAGTCGGCGCAGTCCACTCCTTGGGCGCAGCCTTGATGATTTCCTTTTTTAAACCCTCTATGCCCAACCTGGTCACAGCGCTTACCGGCACAACCTTAATCCCCAGAATTTCCTCCAAGGCCTCCAACCCGGCCTCCTGGTTAAGATCCATCTTGTTCAAGACTCCGACTGCCGACACTCCCTGCTCTGCGGCTTTTTTGAGCAAATCCTTCTCGTATGCCCCGGCGCCCTGCACCGGGTCGATTACCAGGAGCATCAAATCGGCCTTGTTAAGGACGGCAATTGTCTTCTTGATACGCAGGTCGCCCAGTTCGCCCACATCGTCAATTCCGGCGGTATCAATTATTACCACGGGACCAACCGGCAGGATTTCCATTGACTTGTAAACGGGGTCGGTAGTTGTGCCCGGAATGTCGGATACGATAGCGATTTCCTGGTTGGTCAGCGCGTTAATCAGGCTGGACTTGCCGGCATTGCGGCGGCCGAAAATAGCGATATGGAGCCTGTTTCCCCGCGGCGTCTCATTCAAACTCCCCACACTCATCTTTTGTCCCTGCCTTTTTTCAGGTATTTGGTCCCGGCCACACCGGGCCTGGTAAGTTCACCAGGAGTAAGGATAGCTGCCAGGTCTTCTGCGGTAAATAATCCTGACTCGATAACAACTTCCCTTAAATTCTTGCTCTCCCGCCTGGCTTTTTTAACCAGTTCCGCAGCCTGGCCGTAACCCAGGTGGGGAGTTAAGGCGGTGATAAAAGCGTGGCTTTCTTCCAGCCAGCGACGGCACCTGGCCTCATCCGCCAGGATCCCTTTAACACATTTTTCGTTTAAGACGTTAACCGCATTGATCAGCATTTCCAAGGACTGGAGCAGGGTATGGGCAATGACCGGCATAAAGGCGTTCAATTCTAAACTACCCGCCGCTGCGGCTGCCGCAAGAACCTGATCGTTGCCCATCACCTGGAAGGAAACCTGGGTAATCATTTCAGGAATCACCGGGTTCACCTTGCCTGGCATGATCGATGACCCGGCCTGAATTTCCGGCAGTTTGATTTCAGCCAGTCCTCCCAGCGGACCTGAGGAGAGAAGTCTCAGATCACCGGCAATCTTGGCCAGGTTTACGGCCGCCGCTTTTAGAAGACCGGACACCTCCACGAAGACATCGGTATTCTGGGTCAGGTCTATGGTATTCTCAGAACGCGCTAAACCGTACCCGGTTATAGCGCGAAGTTCCTCAATAACTGCGTAGATGTAATGGGGATTGGCGTTCAAACCGGTACCTACCGCAGTACCGCCCAGGTTTACCTGACGCAGCCTCTCTTCGACCTTATAAAGGCGCCAGCGGTCTCTGGCAATGGCTTCGGCATAGGCACTGAATTCCTGCCCCAGCGTAACCGGCACTGCATCCTGCATCTCAGTGCGGCCAATTTTTAGTATCCCTGCGAACGACGCCTCTTTTTCCTGCAGGGCGCCCTGGAGATCGGCCAGGACCTCGCTGAGTTCCAAGACCCTGCCAATGGCGGCAACCCGCAGGGCGGTCGGATAGACATCGTTTGTCGACTGGGATAAATTCACGTGCTCCAAAGGATCAACCAGCAGGTAATCCCCTTTTTGCCCTCCGAGGAGTTCTATGGCACGGTTGGCGATCACTTCATTAACGTTCATGTTGGTAGATGTGCCTGCACCGCCTTGAAAGGCATCGACAATGAACTGGTCGGACAGTCCACCGCCGGCCACCTCGCCTGCAGCCTTGACGATGGCTTCGCCAATCTTACGGTCCAACAGTCCCGCACTCATATTGGCCTCTGCCGCCGCTTGCTTGACCTGGGCCACCGCTCTGATCAGAGAGGGGTTTGTTTTAAGTCCGGATACCGGAAAATTGCCGGCGGCACGAACAGTATGGATGCCGTAATAGGCTGCCTGTGGAACTCTTATTTCACCAAGCATATCCTTTTCGATACGAAACTCCACTAAAACGGCCCTCCAGTCTAACCTTTTGTCAACAGCGCTGTTTTTACTTTAACGCCGGCAAGGCTGCCAAGCTTACCGGACATAGCGCCAATCTCGTCCGTAGACCCGTCCACAATCAGGGAGATAATAGAAAGATTGCGGTCCCGGTAAGGGACCCCCATCCTCCCCACAATTATTTCTCCATACTCACTCAGGACCGTGTTAATCCGGCGGGAAGCATCCTCCCTGTTTTCCACCACGATCCCGATTACACCAATACGCCTGTCCATATGGCTCCCCCTATATTAAACTTAACGCGGCGACCTTGGGCGTACAGCACAAACATTACTTCCAACAATAACAAAAGCCCTTTTTTGTGTGCGCAAAAGGGCCTAAAAGCGCTGTCGCTTCTCCTTGAGAGCAGGGGATTTCCCTTCTTCGCAGATCTTTTTTGACCCTCCGGGAACGGTTCCATCCGTACCCGTCAGACTTAAAAATTTTTACTTGTAAACATTATACTCTTTATGGCCATAAAAACAATCAGCCAATTTTATTTTTATAGACAATCCTCCCCCTAATGGGCAGGGTGCATAAGGAAGCAACCACCGAACACTAAAACAGACAGCCAACAGACGTGTAATTGTATTTGGTTCCAAAGCTATTAACTCTACTTTTGCATGTAGTATCAAAACACAAATAAACCAATAATATGATAGTAATACTATTGATTAAGCTAGTAATTGATAGTATAACGTAAGAAAGGAGATGAGACGATGGATAACACCAAGAACGAGAGCGTTCGAAAACGAAAAAAGGGGTTGGAAACAACACGTCAGATTTTAGATATAGCCGCCGATTTATTTGCCAGAAACGGATATGATGGCGTTTCGGTGCGTGAAATTACAGAGAAAGCCGGAATTAAAGAAAGCTCATTGTACAATCATTTCAAAAGCAAAGCTGATATTCTTGAAACCCTTTTTAATGAATTCATAAGACTTGTTCCCGAGACAAGACCGTCCGACGAAGAAATTGATAAGATGCTCATGCTAATGAAGCCGGAAGAGGTATTCAAAAACATTGTTTTTCATGTCGAGAAGAGCGTCTGCGATACTCTTTCAAACACGGCAATGATCATAAACTATGAAAAATTCAGGAATCCCCGTGCTGCTGAGATGTATTACAAATATGTAGTAAATGAACCCACGGATTACTATGAGCGCCTTATCAACAAAATGATTGACCGGAAAATGGTAAAACCTGTTGACGCGCGTATTATTGCGGAACAGTACAACTATATTTCAATTGCTCTCACTAAGGAATACATCATGGCACAATACGGACTTGCGGATGTGCATTCTGTGGTGGGAAATATGATTAGAACACTCAAATCATTTTGCGGACTGATGGCAAATGATAGCGGTGGACATGATGAAAAGAAAGAAAAAGTTTAAGTCTTTGAAAGAAAGATATCCCCCGTCTGAGCCATGCAGTTGTGAAATATGCAGGTCATACTGCATTCGTCCGGGCTGGTGGACTGTCGAAGAAGCGTCACAGGCAATCAAAGCAGGATACGGGAACCGTATGATGCTGGAAATTTCACCTGAAATGACTTTCGGCGTGCTTTCCCCCGCATTTAAAGGTTGTGGTGGGAAGTACGCTTTGCAGGGATATGCACACAACGGGTGTAATTTTTTGAAAAATGGTCTTTGTGAACTTCATGGAACTGGCTATGAACCGCTTGAATGTCTCTACTGTCACCATCTCAGAAAGGGTCTTGGTCGGAAATGCCATGCAGATATTGAAAAGGATTGGCGAACGCCAGCCGGACAGTCTTTGGTCAAAAGCTGGATTGAACAGATAAAGGATGGTGTTTATAAATAAAAGAATAATGTCACTTATATAGTTTTGGTATGGAAAAAGCAAATCCTGATGAATAATCACTACATAAACCGTTGTTTCGGCGGTGAATAAAATGGGTATCAAGGGAAAACTTAAACTGCTCTCAAATGATAGGATCAAGACCCCTATGCTTGTCGGTTTGTTCAAAACATATTTGATATTGCCCGAAGTGGAAATGAGCGACAAAGAGCTTCGCGTTATTTT
>DNIT01000069.1:12180-15962 GCA_003489345.1 Pelotomaculum sp.
GCAATCCATTGGTTCAATCCGTTCGCGTACCGGCTGACAAAAAACATTGATACATTCTGTGAGCTTTCGTGTGACGAGCGGGTGGTATCTGATATGGATATGGAAGAACGGCGGTTTTACGGCGAAACAATCCTCAATGTTTTGTGCAGGGTTGTCAATCAACATTCCGGTGTATACGCCACGCTTGCGGAGTCTAAAAAAGGAATTGAAAGAAGGCTAACTCACATGATGAATGTCAAGAAAAACCCAAAGCGGATTATCCTAATATCACTTGTCGCGGCTGTCATACTGTGTCTGATAGGCTTTGTGTCGGCCTCGTTAATAAACATAACCGTCGAGAACAAAACCTATAAAGAAGCGGAGCGCATGATCGAGAACTACATGACCGATTTCATGGGCGACGACCCCCAAAAAGGATATTATGGCGAATATTCCGTTGGCGGTATTAAGCAAATGGGCAATTACACCTTTGCCGTTGCAGACTACCATCCGAATGAGGGTCAAGGCGGCCTCTATCTGTTTGTTTTCGAGAAAAAAGCGGGCAAGCTTGTTATCATCGACAGGCTGCAGGGCGAGCTTCCGATCAGCATGGGTGTCACGGTATACAAATTTACCGTTTCAAACAAGACGGTAGTATTTGGCGTTGTGAACGATCAGCTTTGGTTAAATCTTGACGGAGCGCCCCAAAAAGTTGATTTCACACAAGTGAAAGCGCTCTATTCAAACGGTAAAGAGCAATCTGTCAAAGTAAGCAATTTCCAAACGTTTATGATTTGCATTGACGGCGACGTCTATATTGACGATGTGCTTTTCCTGTCCGGCAGCGAGGTCGCGGGCAAGCTTTCCGCGCTTCCCATAAGCGAAAATGTAATTGATAATTTTAATACACTGGGCGACCCGTCTACATTGGGAAGTCTGTCACATAATAATTAAAAGCTTGACAGGCAATGGCTCATATTATCCGGAGTCGCATTTTGTACAGGTGACATTTGAGGTAAGGCAAGACGAAAGTGGACTGTATTTTTCCTATCACAACGCAAGTAAATAACTGCCATAGCATATTCAATGTCAAGTTTCGGCTAATAAAAAAAGCGTCATTTGGCAGACAATATGTTATGTCCAAATGAAGTAAATACAGTCAAACGGCGGCTTTGAAAAGTGATATGCCTACTTTTCCATAGCTGCCTTGAAGGAGCGGCGCGCAGCCTCCACTGTCTCGTTGATTTCGCCGGCACCGTGGACCAGGGACATAAATGCCGCCTCAAACTGCGAGGGAGCCAGGTAGACCCCCTGTTCCAGCATCGCCTTAAAAAAGGCCGCATATTGAGCAGTATTGGAGGTACAGGCTGAAGCATAGTCCTTAACGTCTTGCCCGGTGAAGAAACAGCACAACATCGAGCCAACCCGGTTAAGACACACCTCTGCCCCGGCTTCCCTGGCAGCCTCGGCCAGACCGCTGGCAAGGGCTTGAGAAGTCTGTTCAAGCTGCTCGTACACGCCCGGCTGCCGGATTGTCTCCAGGGTGGCAATGCCGGCGGTAACAGCCAGGGGATTGCCTGACAGGGTCCCCGCCTGGTAGACCGGACCGGCCGGGGAAACTCTCTCCATGATTTCACGTTTTCCGCCATAAGCCCCTACTGGAAGCCCGCCGCCTATGATTTTACCCAGGCAAGTTAAATCAGGGGTGATGCCGTAAAGCTGTTGGGCGCCCCCATAGGCAACACGAAATCCGGTCATAACCTCATCAAAAATGAGAAGGCTCCCGTAAGTGCTGGTAAGGTTGCGTAAGCCCTCCAAGAACCCCGGGGCCGGCGGAATGACCCCCATGTTGCCGGTTACGGGCTCGACAATGACTGCCGCGATATCCTCGCCTTCCAGCTTGAAAATATCGTTAAGTCCGTCGAGGTCGTTGTAATTGGCAATAATGGTGTTAACCGCCGAGCCGGGCGGTATTCCAGGGCTGGTGGGAGTCCCCAGGGTCAAAGCGCCGGAACCTGCTTTGATCAGCAAAAAGTCGGCATGCCCGTGGTAGCACCCTTCGAACTTAATAATTTTATTGCGTCCGGTGTATCCCCGGGCCAGCCTTAGAGCGCTCATGGTAGCTTCCGTCCCGGAGTTGACCAGACGGACCATATCTATCGAGTGAACAGCTTCCACAACCATGGCGGCAAGGATATTTTCTAATTCAGTAGGGGCTCCGAAACTGGTGCCGACCTCCCGCAGACATCTTTCCAAGGCTTCCATTACATGGGGATGCCGGTGACCCAGGATTAAAGGCCCCCAGGAACCCACGTAATCGATATAGGCATTGCCGTCGGCGTCATAAACACGCGCACCTTCACCCCGGCTGATAAAGACGGGATTTAAACCAACAGACTTAAAAGCTCTGACCGGGCTGTTGACACCGCCGGGAATGATCTGAAGCGCTTCTTGGTAAAGAGCGGCTGATTTGGAGAAGTCTTTTGGCACTTTTTAAAAACCCCTTTCCTTATTCTTCAAAGTAGCGCATGCTGCTTTTCTTCAATTCAGCCGTGCTGAATAAAAGACGGTATTTTTCCAAACCTGCGGCCCTGGAAATTCTCTCTACCGCCTGCAGGCATTTTTCTCTGGTCTGTCCATGCACCATCGTATACAGATTGAAAGGCCAGCTGGGGTGGCGGGGCCGCTGGTAACAATGGGTTACCTCTTCAAAACCGGCCATAATCCTGCCGGCCTCATGAACCTGACTGTCGGGAACATCCCATACAACCATGGCGTTGGCCACGTAACCGAGGTCCTGATGACGCACGGTAGCCCCAAAACGCCTGATCAGGCCTTCGTCAATAAGCCTTTTTACGTCCATTATAAGGGTCTCCTCGGACATCCCCAAAACTTGTGCCAGAGCCTGGAAAGGGCGGCTTACCAGCGGCAAGCCTTCCTGTAGAACCCGAATAATTTGTCTGTCCTGTTCACTCAGTCCCAAAAACAACACCTCAGTCCAGCTCAAAGTTCACCCTTATTTTATAAACATTTTCAGCGGGAAAGGTCATTATTTCTTGTATGCCGGTACGTTCCCTGATCCCTTTTAAAGTCTCCGCCAGCTTTTCCCCGGAAGGAGCCAGCACCGTAAACCACATATTGATGGGGTCTTCTCTCAAGTAGTTATGGGTCACTCCAGCAAATGAATTGACCACTTCCGCCACCTCATCGATGCGCTCTGCGGTGACCGCCATGGCGCATAGAACCCCGCTGTAACCCAGTTTCCTGGAATCAAAAACCCCGCCGAGGCGGCGGATGACCCCGCTTTCTATCAGTAGCCGCAGCCGTGCGATTACCTCGGCTTCACTGATGCCCAGGACTTCTCCTACCTCCCGGTAGGGCTCGGGAACAATGGGCAAACTGGTCTGGATTAGCCCCAGAAGCTTCCTGTCCGTTTCGTCAAACACCATGTTCAATATCCCCTTCGCCCGTGGTAGAGACACCAGGGCTCTTCAGCCATATAGTCCCCGTGGTAAAAATAGGCCCGGGCCCGGCAGCCGCCGCATACCTTTTGGTAGCGGCAGTTTCCACAGCCTCCCTGGTAAGCCTCGGTGCGTAGTTTTTTAAATATCTCCGCTCCCCGCCAGATTTCCCCAAAGGGTGTTTCCCGGACATTCCCGGCCGGCAAATTCAGGTAGGCGCAGGGCTGCACAATGCCCTTGGGACTGATGATGCAATAAGATATCCCGGCCAGACAGCCCTTGCGGAAACGGGTCTTGACCCCCATCTGGTCGGCAATGCGCATAAACTGTGGGGCGCAGATA
>DNIT01000052.1:0-10517 GCA_003489345.1 Pelotomaculum sp.
TTTTTGGCGTATAAACTGGCAGAACAAGGCAAACAGCTTATTACTATAGATAAATGGTACCCATCAAGTAAGCTTTGTCGGTTTTGCGGGACAGTCAACGCAGAATTGACGCTTGCAGACAGGGTTTGGACTTGTTCATGTGGCCAGGTACTTGACAGAGATATAAATGCTGCCATCAATATCAAAAATGAAGGCTGCCGAATGCTTGGCATAGCCTAATAATATATAAAGAACCGTTGGGCGAACGGGGATAGCTTGGTAATGATACTGGCATTAGTCGGTACGTCCCAAGAAGCCTCCACCTCTAAGGTGGTGGGAGTACGCCACGGGCGCTGATTTTAGCGGTGTAGCCCGTTAAAATTGTAAAGAGGCAGGTGGTAAAGATGCGCCCTAAAACGATTGCATTCTCCGATGGACTGCCGGTCAAGGTATTTGCCGGGTGCGTGGAACAATATCCCTACCACTGGCATAACACCCTGGAAATTGTGCAGGTGCTGAGAGGGTCCGTCAATATGACCCTTGGCGACGACAACCTCCTGCTGCGCGAAAATGACATCGCCGTAGTCAACGTGAACGAACTGCACCGTATCACCCAAAGCCAGGACAACGAAATCCTGTTTATTCAGATTGATGCCGACTTTTACCGGAGCCTTCTGCCAGACGGCAGATATTTGTTTATCTACTGCTGTTCGGTTTATCACGAAGCGGAGTCACCCGAAAAATACAAAGGACTGAAGGAATACATTGCCCGGCTGGTAGGGGCGTTCCATGCAAACGCCCGCGGAGAGCATAGAAAAAATATTGAAAACATCCTGACATCCATGCTGGGTTATATTACATATAATTTTGATTTTTTACGCTGGGGCTATGGCACGACGGAATTCAACGAAAAGCTTGTGGAAAGGCTTCTGCAAATGGCCGGGCGTGCCAGCGGCGATCATGAGGTGAAATTGGAACTGAAGGCTCTGGCGGCAGAGCTTGATATCAGCTTTTATCATCTGTCGCACGACATTAAAGAAAGATTCGGGCAAACCTTCATGAAACTGCTGCATTACAGTCGGTGTGAATATGCCGCAAAGCTGCTTTTAAGCACCGGCAGACAGATTCTTGACATTGCTATGGAATGCGGATTTTCCGATCCCAAATACCTCAACAAACACTTTAAGCATTTTTTTAAGCATTCCCCTTCGGAATTTCGTGCGATATACCGGGCGGATGTCAAAACACTGGCATCGCAGGCGCAGTATCGTGACCTGCTCCTTTCCCATATAAAGAATTATTTCATCACTGGAAACAGCTGATAATGTTTGGAATATACAGAGCCGCTTTCAAATTATACACTTTCCCATCGTCAACCCGCATTTTTTCAAATGCGGGTTTCTTTAATTTAAAAATTAAAAAAAGATGTCAAACCGCAAAAGTGTCAATGAAAGGTCCGGAAATAGAAAATAGAATAAAAGCAGCCCAAAAGGAGGTGCTGAAAAAAATGCGCCCGGAAACGATAGCATTTTCAGAGGATATGCCGGTCAGGGCTTGCATCCGGAACATTACCGAATATCCCTACCACTGGCACAAAGCCCTGGAAGTCATCATGGTATTGAAAGGCCAGGCAACGATTGGCGTCAGCGGCGAAACCCACCTGCTGACGGAGAATAACATTGTGGTCGTCAACAGGGATGAGCTTCACTGCATCAAGGGCAAAGATAACAAGCTGTTAATCGTTCAGATTGATTCAGACTTTTGCAAAAGGACTTATCCCGATTTTCAATACGTTTTCCTCCACTGCTGTTCTTCGTATCATGAGGCGGAGGCGCCGGAAAAGTACAAAACCGTGAAAGGGCATGTTTTACACTTGGTTCGGCTGTTGATAAACATGGAAGCGGGCAAAAACCATAAGGTAAAGGTAAGGGACTGTCTGGAAGAAACCTTGGCCTGTATGATTGACGGCTTTGATTACCTTCGCTACGGTTCGGGAATCCATGCCTTCATGGATAAACATGTGAAAAGGTACAGAGATATCTATGAATATGTGCTGAAAACACCGGCCGGGCAGCACAGGCTGACGGATCTAGCGGAGATAGCCGGGATCTCTACGCAGCACATGTCTCACGACATCAAGGACAAATTCGGGCTTTCCTTCGTGGAGCTTTTAGCCTGTGGCCGATGTATGGTTGCGGCAAGGCTGCTTTTAAGCACCGGTAAAATGATCCGCGACATCTCGGCCGAATGCGGTTTTTCCGACCCCAAATATCTTGTCAAATACTTTAAGATGTATTATCGTTACACGCCCTCGGAATTTCGCAAAAAGTACAAAATGGATGAGGAAACCCTGGCCTCCCGGATGCGATACGAGGAAATCCCTCTGTCCGCTGCCATCTAAAAACACTGCCGTCCAAACATGCCTATTGGATGAAACTGTTTTTCCCTCCGGTGGAAATACTGAAAAACGCATATCCTTTTCTTACCGCGCGACCGTTTCTCCTGCCGGTCTGCTGGGTGCTGCGGGGTGTTAAATGCCTGCTGTTCAAACGCAGGCACATGTTTCATACAATCTATAACATTTATGCAGTGTCCGGGAAAGATATCGCTGGCATGAAAGACTTGCACAAAAAGGTTGGGCTTTTGAAATAGTCATAGCGATTACACCGTTGCCTGCTAAAAAAGCATGCAACGGCGTGTTTTATTGTAACCAGCAAAAAAGTTTGAGAGTCTACCAAAAACAGATGGTTTGAATGAAACTTGAACAATTTGGTTTTCGACGGCTTACTGATTCTGTCAATGGGCTATTACAGAGAGAGTGAAGCCTCTGACCTGAGCTCCTCGATAACCCTGGCGTCAGTAGGAAAGGCCAGCGGCGGCAAATCGTCCAAAGCAAAATAACCCACCCGATCAAGGTCGGCCTGCGCCGTTAGTTCACCTGCGGTGATCTCAGCCCTGAACCAGATCCCCACCGTGTGGGTTTCCGGGTTGTGAAAGTTAGACTGGACGGAAAAGACTCCTTTCAGCCTGATATCCAGGTTGGTCTCCTCTTTAAATTCCCTTACGATGGCTTCATATACGTCTTCGTCGTATTCCACATAGCCACAGGGAATGCACCAGAGCCCCCGGCAGCTGCCGGCGCGCCGTCCCAGCAAGAGTTGCCCCCGGTCGTTTAGAACTACCGCAGCGACACCGACCACCGGGTTTTCATATAGGATATATGAGCAGACGGAACAGGTAAGCCTCTGTCGCTCACCCTGCTCCTTATAGTTTAGATGGCCCCCGCACTTGGGACAGTAAAAAAAGCGTTGCTTCATAGCCGTTCACCCGTGATCATTTTTTCATTACACTATGCTATACGAGGGAGTCAAATTCCTCCTCTTTGCCACCGAGAATACTTCTGTGTACTCCGGTTCGCTCGGCCGCCTTCTCAACCGCCTTGGCCACGGTTGACGCTACAACATCGTTAAAGATCGACGGGATGATATTATCTGCGGCAAGCTGGTCGTCTTTGACGATACCAGCCAGGGCATATGCCGCGGCCAGACACATTTCATCATTGACGGTTCTGGCGTGGCAGTTCAGCGCTCCCCGGAAAAGTCCCGGAAAGGCGAGGGCATTGTTGATCTGGTTGGGATAGTCGGATCTGCCCGTGGCAATGACCCCGGCGATATCGAAGATTTCCTCCGGCTCAATTTCCGGATCCGGGTTAGCCAGGGCAAAAACAACCGGTCTTTCCGCCATCTGCAAAATATCAGCACGGCTGAGTAATCCCGGCGCCGATACGCCCACAAAGAAGTCAGCACCGGGCAATACTTCTTTTAGCGGCCCGTGCAAGCATTCCTCGTTCGTATGTTCGGCAATCCACTTTTTGGAACTTACTGCGGGTATATTGTCTCTGGCTATAGCCCCTTTGCGGTCACAGGCAATAATATGTCTTACGCCGGCTTTTTGCAGCAACTTGATGATAGCCACCCCGGCTGCGCCGGCTCCGCTGATAACCATCTTTATATCACCAATATTTTTCTTTACAACCTTGAGTGCGTTGATTAGACCGGCCAGGGTAACGATAGCGGTGCCGTGCTGGTCGTCATGGAATACGGGTATATCCAGTCTTTTCGACAATTTTTCCTCGATTTCAAAACACTTGGGGGCTGCGATGTCCTCCAGGTTAATGCCGCCGAAGGAAGGAGCGATGGCCGCGACTGCTTCAATAATTTGGTCAGTTTCGTGTGCGTCAAGGCATAAGGGGAAGGCGTTGATACCGGCAAAACGCTTGAACAGAACAGCCTTGCCCTCCATCACCGGGAGGGCGGCAGCCGGTCCAAGGTTGCCCAGACCAAGGACGGCCGAGCCATCGGTGACAATAGCAACCGAATTGCCTTTCATGGTTAGTTTGTAAGCCATGTCCGGGTCCTGCGCGATGGCTTCCGAAACACCGGCTACGCCAGGTGTATAAACGAGCGCGAGGTCTTCCCAGTTTTGCAGGGGTCTCGTAGAGGATATTTCGATTTTGCCCCCCAGGTGCTTCATAATGACCCGGTCTGCCACGTGGATAATTTCCACTTCGGGGATTGCATCCAGTGCTTCGATAATTTCACCAAGGTGGCTCCTGTCACGCAGACGGATCATCAGATCCCTGGTAATGTGAGACGGGGAAGCCGATATTAGCTCTATGGCTCCCAAACTACCCTTTTCTTTGGCAACAATCGTGAGGACCTTTGCTAAAGTCCCCGGCTGATTGCTGAGCCTTAACCGTATGTTGAGATTGAGGGGCATCGACATGATAAAACCTCCGTTATATCAGTATAATGTATACAATATTCATAATTCATATTGTAGCACGGAAATTCGCACATGCAATAGTTGTCGAATTATGTTTATAAAAACCGCAGAATTTTAAAAAGGTTGTATATCTATTTTCTCGATATCACTGTAAAAAGATTAATAAATATTTACATCAACTGATCGGTATAACCGACTAGTTTATTGTATAAAAAGAGCCGGACAGGTATCCGTTCAGGAGATATATCCTTATTAGACAACCATGTCGCTGACGCAGTATCGGCAAAAGAATGAAAATCTATGTTTTCAGGCTGGGATAGGATAAAGGCAAAAATTTAGGGCTGCCGTTTTCTTGACTTTCAGTACACAAACAGGTACAATTGTTAATGCGAATAAGACATCGGGGCGTAGCTCAGTTTGGCTAGAGCGCTACCTTGGGGTGGTAGAGGCCGCACGTTCGAGTCGTGTCGCTCCGACCAGTTTATAAAACCCATGAGTCCTTGTTTTACGGGACGCATGGGTTTTACTTATTTGGGACAAATCTAAATATCTTTTTTACATAATTTATACCTTTTGTGCCAAACTATATCTGCTCTAAATTTTATAGGAGGTGTTAACAATGCAAGTTGAGGTCGACCAGGAATTGTGCATAAGCTGTGGAGTTTGCGTTGATCTTTGTCCGGATGTCTTTGCATGGAATGAAAATGAAAAAGCCCACAGCACTGTGGACGAGGTGCCGGCTGAATTTGAAGAAGTAGCGCAAGAGGCCATTGACAGCTGCCCGACCAGTGCTATTTCAGGAGATTGACGCTGGCAATAGATTGAGTTTGGCGCTGGGCCGGGTACAGTATAATGGTCTCGCCGGTAAACGGTTGAGTACGCTATAAGGCCCTTGAAGGCCTGATGGAATTCAGGGGCCTTTATCAATATGATGTCCTTTGACACCTTTCCACCTGCGGATCCGTATATTGTTTTATAACTGTGCCCCGCCGACGCCGCTGTTTCATAATAACTCTTTAGGGTATTGTGGTTTTGACGGGTACTCCGGAAGGTGGTGAAGCCTTTGCTGTTTAAGTGTCTTAAAGAATGCAGTAAAGACGCAAATTTAGATTTTTTGTGAGCATTACCGGCGCGTTTTTGCACAAACTGTGCTGTGGTTACAGAAACTAAAATTTTATTGACAAGATAAGATAATATGCTAAAATTGAATTTGATTGGAATTGACCAATCCTTTGAGTTTAAACGGGGGGTTTGTTAATTCCAAAAATATTGTCCAAAAGGGGAGGCAGATAAATGAAACATTTGGGCCGCCATGTATTGGCTGAAATTTGTGGATGCGACTTCGACATCCTTAACGACATCAACAGGGTTGAAGAAATCATGGTTAACGCTGCGCTGGAAGCAGGTGCCGAAGTCAGAGAATGTGTATTTCACAAATTCAGTCCTCAAGGGGTTAGCGGTGTGGTGGTAATTTCAGAATCGCACCTGGCTATCCATACCTGGCCGGAACTGGGCTATGCGGCAGTAGACGTATTCACCTGTGGTGAAAAAGTAAATCCCTGGGACGCATGCAACTACCTTACCGACCACTTTAATGCCAAACAAACTACCGCCAAAGAGATGAAGCGGGGCATGATGCCGGAAGTTTACCTTGGGGAAGCCGTAAATCTATAGGAGGGATATTTATTAGTACCAACAGAAAATTGGGTTAACGGGCCTTGCAGCTTAAAAAGATGCAGGGCTCGTTAATTTTTTTAAACAATATGCCCCGGTATACAGTAAAAATTACAGTTCAGGAGGAAATTGTGAGATAATAACGAATATATATATAGGAAGAAAAGGGGGAGCCATGCCAAATGTTAAGCCACATTATCGAGCAAATAGAACGGGATCTGGCCTGGGTAAAAAGTCTCATTGAAGATCATCTGAAGATAAAAGCGGGATACCTGGGAGCCTTTGCCGACCTGGAGCTGTCTCCTGTCAATCAGAATATAAGACCGGCACTGGTTATACTGTCTTCACGGATTTATGGAAGTGTTACTGAGAAGACGGTGGTTCTCGCCAGTGTCTTTCAGTTTATATATATGGCTGCAAATGTCCAACGCAGTGTTTCCGAGTCCGACACGGAAGCCTTTGGAATACCTGAAGACCCTGGTATAGGCTCGCAGTTCCCGGTACTGGTAGGTGATTACCTGTACGGAAAATTTTTCAGTCTCTTGTCTGAAGCGGGTATGCTGACTTTATTAAGCCCGCTGGCGGAAATTATCTGCAATATTCACGAGGGCGGGATCATGAAGCAGAAGCTCAAGTCGCAGACTTCCCTCACCAAGACTTTACGTGATGCAATTCAAAAGGAATCAGCCGAGCTGTTTGGCGGGTGCTGTTCTCTGAGCGCACAACTGGCCGGCGCGCCTGCAGCCGACCAGAAAACTATGAGGCGTTTTGGGAAAAGCCTTGGTATGGCTTACGGGCTCCTGGAAGAGGGTATGAAAGCGGAATACGCAGCGCCTTATCTTCTTGAAGCCAAAGAGGCGCTGCATCTTATTCCCTGCAAGCCGGAAAGGTTATGGCTTGAAAAACTGGCATGCAATTTATCCGGCCAGGGGTTGGCTGCCTGCCGCATGGTAATCTAGTTGACTGATGAAGAAGGGTTGGTTAATGCAGTTTGCGCATGATCGTGATAAAGAAAGATACGTCCACGAGGTTTTCTCGTCTATTGCCCACAGATATGACCTGCTCAATACAACCTTGTCTTTCAACCGTGATAAGTATTGGAGAAAGTTCACGGTCCGTCAGGCCGGGCTCCAGCCAGGTAGCACGGGGCTGGATGTCTGTTGCGGTACCGGTATGCTGGCACTCGAACAGGCCAGGATGGTAGGTATGAACGGTCGCGTGGTGGGCCTTGACTTCTGTGAGAATATGCTGCAGAAGGCAGTTGACAACATCAAGCGCACCCCTTACCAGGGGGTGATTGAGTTGGTGAAAGGGAACGCCATGCAGCTGCCGTTTGAGGACAATACTTTTGACTGTGCCACTATTGGCTTTGCCCTGCGCAATGTGCCGGATATCCTTAAAACAATTCAGGAAATGCGCAGGGTAGTCAAACCGGGCGGGAAAGTCCTCTCCCTTGAGTTCGCTAAACCAGGCGCGCCCGTTTTCAAACAGCTATATTATCTATACCTCAATCACCTGGTGCCCCTGCTGGGAAGGATGGGGGTAGGCCGGAATGGTCCTTATAACTGGCTTCCAACCTCACTGAAAAAATTCCCCCACCAGTCGGAAGTCTGCGGGCTTTTCCAAAAAGCCGGCCTGGCTGACGTTTACTATCATGAACTTACCGGTGGAATTGTTGCTGTACATATTGGTATGAAACGATAAGTGAAAAACTATATTACACTAAAGACATCCTTGAGCTCCGACGCCATTAATAATGTTGTTGAGGGGGGTTTACAGTGTCCAGACTTCCATAGGGCAGGTGGATTACCTGAACTGTCTGCCGGTCTACCATGCCCTGGAAGAAGGTCTCCTGTCCCTGAATGCCGATCTGGTCAAAGGAACGCCGACCTTTTTAAACAAGCTTTTCTTGCAGGGGGATCTGGATGTGACCCCGATATCCTCAATAGAATACGCTCGCAACATGGACTACTGCCTTATTCTGCCAGGTCTGTCTATCAGCGCCGAGGGCCAGGTAGCCAGCACCCTTTTTTTTAGTAAACTTCCGGTTACGGAACTCGAAGGCCGGAATGTCAGCCTTACTGAAACATCCGCCACCTCAGTAGTTCTGCTGAAAGTATTATTCGACCATTACTACCATGTGGACGTACGGTTTGAGACATTGTCGCCTGATCTTGACCATATGATGGCATGGTCGGACGGGGCGTTGCTGACCGGGGATGACGCTATGCTGGCCTACCAGCGGGTGAAAAAGGAACACCTGCCCTATCATGTGACCGATCTTGGCGAGGTCTGGAAGGAATTCACCGGCGAAAAAATGGTATACGCTTTATGGGTGGTCCGGAGCTCAGACTCCAATGACTGTTCTGACAAAATAGCTAAGATCAGCAATATTGTTCTGGAATCAAAGAGCATGGGACGCAATCGGATGCCTGCTATAATTGCCGAAGCCAGAAAAAAGACCGGCCTGCCGCTGCCTGTTATTGAAGATTATTTTGCAGCAATCAGCTACGATTTTGACGAAAGCTGCCGCCGGGCACTGCTTGTTTATTACGATTATGCTTACAAGAGCGGTTTGATTGATGAAAGGGCCAAGCTGCACGTATGGGGAGAACCGGTTGAATAAATGCTCCAGGCACCGGTTCCCTGTATCACAGCAGGTTGTCAAAAAGTATTGCGGCTTACCATATTAAAACCCCAGCAATCTATAAACTTCCTCATCCACAACGTTCATCCCTTTCAGGTCGTGGTCCTGCCTAAATTCTTTGACCGCTTTTTCAGTACCTTCTCCCCAAAAGCCGTCGGGATTCCATTTTAGGTAGCCCAGCCTTTTTAAAGAGCGCTGCACCTCCAGTACATCCGGTCCTCTACTGCCATGCCTGAGGACGGAAGGCGGGCTGCCGGGCGCTCCGAACGGTGTACCAATGATGGTTACTGCTGTACCCACGGTTACGCTGGGGAATATTTCCTCCACGTGTACGTTATGCATACGGATACAGCCGTGGCTGGCAAAGCTCCCAATGCTGCCGGGCATGTTGGTGCCGTGGATACCGTAGCTCCCGTAAGGGATATTAAGCCCAAGCCAGCGTGTACCCATTGCGTCGGGCGGATTCATTGACTTTGAGACGATTTCCCAGTTGCCGACCGGGGTAGGCGTTTCATATTTGCCCATGGCGACCGGATACTGCCGGATTGGCTCCGCCCCGTCAAAAATGGTTAGGATGAGCCTGTCCATGTCAATGATAACACTGACTTTCTCGGGAACAGCCGGCATTTTTGACTTAAAAAGCTTCTGATCGGTGGCGGCAACCAGTGCCTGGAGGGTAACATGGTCAACCGTACCGCTGGGGTGCAGATCGAGATTCTCCTGGGCTGAGGCCACAGCCCGGGAGGTTTCATCGTCATAGACACTGTTGATCGCCCCTCCGTAGTAGCCAAGCGCCTTCAGCCTTTCCTGAAGTTCGGCCACATCACGTCCTGAGATATTGGGCTCTTTTAAAAAAAGAACGCGACCTTGCTCGGGATTGAGCGGGCAGGGCAAGTTCTGCAAGGCCTCGGACGTTGAGGTCAGCGCAAAACAGAAAAAAACAAATGCAAACGTTGCGGCTCCCAGTCGAGAATAATTCAAGCTGCTTCAAACCTCCCAAGATAAGCTGCCCGGCCGGTGTGCCGGGTGGCATTTTTTTAATATTGTTTTACGAGTGCCGGTATTTCATGCAGGGTAGTTGCCAGCGCCGCAATTCGCGGCGCCGTATATCATGAAACATATTTATAAAAACCTCAAGTGAGGTTAGGTGCGATTTCAATCACATAGGCGCGCCGGCGCCGAACTTGTGGCAGCAATGTTGCATTTTTTGGAGTATCGCTTCATATGCCGGACTCTTATTTTTTTAGAGTGGAAAAAAAGTTCAGTTGTCGTCGGTTTTTAATAGATGTGACTTAGTCAGTCACAAAAACGCTGGCTTTGGAGGGCAGTATTCATCATCGTAGAGTTAAAAAAAACGGGGCCTGTAACAAAAGTCAAAGACAAAACACTAAATCCCATAATAAAAAAAGAGATCCCGTATCACTATCAAAGT
>DNIT01000052.1:10620-12754 GCA_003489345.1 Pelotomaculum sp.
CACTATCAAAGTGGTACGGGATTCCTATTAAATCATTATTATTGGTTTTTTGTGGAGGTAAGAATTTTTCAAATTAACTTTTGTTACAGCCCCCGGCGGCATGCGCCTGGGATTGACTACATCTGTTTGGTATAATCGACCGCATTTTTAAAAATAGCCAGGCCCAGCGGGGTGAAGTCCGACGGCATCCTGCGCCAGTTGGGGTGCTGGGTTCTTTCCACAAACCTCTCCGGGTGAGGCATCATTCCCATAATCCTCCCTGTGGTATCACAGATACCGGCAATTGCGTTAAGAGAGCCGTTGGGGTTACGCGGGTACAGCACCGTAGGCCTTCCGTCGGGGCCGGCGTAGCGAAAAACAACCTGGCCCCGGTTTTCTATAACCTGGAGTGTGGCCGGGTCCGTAAAAAACTTACCTTCGCCGTGGGCGACCTGGACGCTGATGATGGAACCTTCCAGGCTGCGAGTGAAGACACAATGACTGCGTTCTACCAGCAGGTTAACCCAGCGGCATTCAAAATGGCTGTTTTCATTGGCCATCAGGGTAGCGTTTATTTCGCCAAGATGGCGTTCCGGCAGGAGCCCGGTGCGCACCAGAACCTGGAAACCATTGCAAATCCCAAGGATCAGCTTTCCGGCCGCTACAAACTCCTCCAATTGTTCTTTCAGAAAGGAGGCCAGTTCCACTGCCAGGATTTTACCTGAGTGGACATCGTCACCATAGGAAAAACCACCGGGCAATGAGAGAATCTGATAGGAAGCCAGTTTTTCTTCGCCGCTTCTGATTTGATTGACATGGACCATGCGGCATTCGGCTCCTGCCTTGTTAAAGGCGTAAAAAGTTTCTTCGTCACAGTTGATCCCGTCGGTTCTCAGTATGCAAACGCGGGGTTTCAGCATTAATGGAATACCTCCCTCATCGGCCGCTGCCAGGTTTCCTTTAACTCATCCAGGCTAAGGGTGAACAGCGTTTTCCCATCCTGCTCTGCGGTGAGCAGTCCTCCCGCGGTTGTCTTGCCGATGACACTGCAAGGCACCCCGCTAAAGACATCCGTCAGGTTCGTATCTGCAGGCAACTCGGCCAGGAAGCAGCCTGCCGTTTCGTTGAAAAGGAATTGCTCGGGATTTTCGCCCGCAGGTATTGTGATTGAAGCGCCTATAGCGCCGCCGAAGCACATTTCGGTCAGAGCAGCGCCCAGACCTCCTTCACTGATATCATGACAGGCCAATAGTCTGCGGGAGTCTATGGCCGCGTAAACGGCTTCAAAGACCTTCATCAGGTTGTCAGGGTCGAGTTTCGGCAGGTTTTGCCCAATGGCGCCCTGCAGGTCGTAATAAACGGAGCCTGCCATTTCGGACGTGTTGCGGAAGCCCACCAGTATGATTTGATTTCCTGCGCCTTTAAAATCTGCCGACACGGTTCGTGCAACATCAGGTATTCGTCCAAAGACGGAAACACAGAGGACCGGCGGAATTTTAATGACTGTTCCGTCTTTGCCCCGGTAGGTGCTGGAAAGGCTGTCTTTTCCCGATATGAAAGGCATGCCTGTGGCGCGGACGAAGTCGACGCAGGCATCGACCGACAGGTCAAGTGCGCCTAAAGCATCTTCGTCTGGGAAAGGCCAGATAAAGTTGTCGATTAAGACCATCTCTTTTGGGTTGGCGCCGGCGGAAACGGCGTTGGAGACAGCTTCCGTAGCCGCCCAGAGACTGCCGTGGTAAGGATCAATCATATTTAAAACAGGGTTTAAGCCATGTGAAATGACCATGCCGTAAGGTTTTCCCAGCAGGGGGGTGAGGACGGCGGCGTCATTTGGTCCGTCCCCGTGCGTCCCGGCAAAGGGCGGAAGGGCGCTGGTCCCCTGGACGCCATGGTCATACAGCCTGATAATTGGTTCTTTGGAACAAACATTCATGTGCCCCATGACGCGGGCAAACAGCCTGGACCAGTTACGCGTTTCCCGCAGTACGGGTTCAGGGTGCTCCGGTCGCTGCCAGGCGGCCGTCATAAACCGCTGGGGCAGTCCCTCGTGCAGAAACTCCATCTCCAGGTCCATTACGGTCAAGCCTTCATAGGTGGCGCAAAAGCGCTTGTCCCCGGTAAATTCGCCCAGGACGGCGGCTTCAACGTTGTA
>DNIT01000052.1:12820-24470 GCA_003489345.1 Pelotomaculum sp.
GTTGTATCCCCGGCAGATTTCCAGCAGTTGCGCAAGGTGCCCTGGAGCAACTGCCAGCACCATCCTTTCCTGGCTCTCCGACAAAAGAATTTCCCATGGCGCCAGGCCAGGGTATTTCAACGGCGCCCGGTCCAGGGCTATGTTAACCCCGATTTCCGAGCCCATCTCTCCTACAGCCGAAGCAAATCCGCCGGCGCCGCAGTCGGTTATGGCCCGGATCAGCCCTTTGTCCCTGGCAGCCAGGATGGCGTCAAACATCCGCTTTTCTTCAATCGGGTGGCCAATCTGGACAGCGCTGGCATTGACGTCAATCGTCCGGTCGGTCATCTCGCCGCTGGAAAAAGTAGCCCCGTGGATGCCGTCACGCCCGGTGCGCCCGCCGAGAGTAAGGACCAGGTCGCCCGTTTCCGGCTGGCGTTTCCGGCTGGAAGCTGCCGGCAGGATTCCGTAAGCGCCCACGATGACGGTGGGCTTGGCCCGGAAATCAGAGTGAAAATGGACCGAACCGTTGTTGGTCGGGATACCCATCCGGTTGCCGTAGTCTTTGACTCCTGTAACAACCCGCCGCAACAGGTAGTGGGGGTGCAGGCAGCCGGGCGGGATATCTTCACCGGGTGTTCCCGGCGGGGCAAAACAGAACATGTCGGTGGAGGCCAGGACTTTCGCTCCCAAACCGGTTCCGGCAATATCCCGGAAGACGCCGCCGCTGCCGGTCATAGCGCCGCCGTAAGGCTCAATGGCAGAGGGGGAGTTGTGCGTCTCAACCTTGCCGCAAATTGCCGTACCCTCATAAAACTCCATGACCCCGGAGTTGTCAACAAAAGCTGAAAGTACCAACGGGTGTTTGCTCCGGGCTGTAGCGTCTTTTAACCGTTTCAGCAGAGGGGGTTTTTCCTGCCCGTCTACCGAGATTTTGGCTTTGAAGGTTTTATGCACGCAGTGTTCCGACCAGGTCTGAGCAATAATTTCTATTTCACAGTCGGTGGGGTCTTTTTGCAGACCGGCAAAATACTTCTGAACTTCCTTCATTTCCTCAAGATTTAAAAAGAGCTTGTCGCGGCTTAAAATAAGCAGTTCTTCGTCGCTCATCCGGCGGATGGGGACAACCTCGGTCGGGCCGGGAACGCCTTTAATAACCAGGGTTTGAGGTGTTTCCCTGACTACGTACTCGACGGTAGCATTTACCAGCAAACTGTTTAAGATGCGCTCAATATCCGCGCCGGATATGTCACGGCCGTAGAAGCCGTATTCCCAGCTTGAATCGGCGGCAATTAGTCCGGTTATGCCGAGGTCGGAGGCCGACTTGAGTAAAGAAGCAGCTTCCGGATTCATAACTCCAGGTTTATAGGCAACCTCAAGCACAACCGCGGCATCTTTAATAACAGGGCCGTTAACCCGGAAAGTCTGAAACACATCCTCGGCCAGAAGTTTCCCGGCCAGGTAGGAGGCTTCTTTTTCAGATATCCCTTCAAACCGAAATACGCGGGCAGTCCGGACCTTTTCAACGCTCTGGATACCCAGGGTCCGGTTTATCTCATACAGGCTTTCATCGCCCTTGCTGTCCGGAATCCCCGGTTTGGCTATGATACGCACCTCTTGGATCATTGTTTTAACCTCCCGTCAAATATGGCAGCAGACACGGTGCGGTTTGTCGGCTCAATCAGGCATATGACAAATATATGACAGCGGTCCTGTTTTTTCCTGCCGCAGCGGAAAATAAATAAAACCGCTGTTACACGCGGTTCACTTGCTTCATGGTTCGTACCATAATCATTATACAAATCCGTTGCCTTATTTGCAAATGTTATTGATACCCTCAAAAAACGTGGTTTATGGAGTCTTTATGCCCTAATACTTGCTTTTACTCCCATACTGCCATATAATTTTAAAATAGTCTAAAAATAGTATGGAATAAATAACCGTACTATTTTAGGAGGATCTATGCGGAACCAATTACTCAGACTTTTGCCGTCGGTTGACGAGGTGCTGCGATGTGAGCGGATGAACGAAGCCCTGGCCTCATATCCCCGCAGCGTTGTAGTTGACGCTATCCGAGAAGCACTTGCCGCAGAAAGGACGGCAATTCTCTCGGAAGACACATTGGCTGCGGGGGAAGGTGGAAAGCCCGCCTGTCTGGAGCGGGTCGTCCTAAAAACCATAGCCGCGGCAACACGTTTGGTTCGTCCCAACCTGCGCCGGGTCATTAACGCGACGGGTGTCGTTCTTCATACCAACCTGGGGCGGGCGCCCCTGGCGGTGCAAGCCAGGCAGGCCGTCAGCGATGTGACGGCCAATTACTCAAACCTGGAATTGGACCTGGAGACCGGACGGAGAGGATCTAGATATGCCCCTCTGGAGAAATTGCTGACAACCCTTACCGGCGCGGAGGCGGCTCTGGTCGTTAACAATAACGCCGCCGCTGTACTGTTGGCGCTGAGCACGATGGCGCGCGGGCAGGAGGTTATTGTGTCCAGAGGCCAGCTGGTGGAAATAGGCGGCTCTTTCCGGATCCCGGAAGTGATGGCACAAAGCGGTGCCCGCCTAATCGAGGTCGGCGCCACCAACAAAACCTATCCGGATGACTATCGCCGGGCAATCAGCCAAAACACCGCGCTGCTGCTGCACGTACATACCAGCAACTACCGTATAATCGGCTTTACCAGGGAGACTACGGTTGGTGAACTGGTTGAGTTGGGCCGGGAGTTTGAGCTCCCGGTGGTATCGGATCTGGGCAGCGGATTTCTTATAGACTTGAGCCGCTTTGGTTTGCCCCGGGAACCTACCGTACAGGCGACGGTCGGCGCCGGGACAGACATTGTGACCTTCAGCGGGGACAAGCTTCTCGGTGGAGCGCAAGCCGGTATTATAATAGGAAAGCGTGTTTATATCGATAAAATGAAGAAAAACCCTCTAACGAGGGCGATTCGTATCGATAAAATGACGGTTGCGGCACTTGAGGCCACCTTAAGGCTTTACCTGGATGAAGAGCAGGCTCTTGGCGAGATCCCTACTCTCAAGATGCTGACCGTACCCCTGGAGGAACTGCGGCAAAAAGCATCGGAACTGGCAGTTCTCTTGCGTGAGGCTGCCGGCAGCCGGGCCCGGGTGGAACTGGAGGAGAGTTTGTCGGCGGTGGGTGGCGGGGCTATGCCCACGGCAGCCCTCCCAACCGCTGTTGTGGTGGTGCAGCCGAGAAAAAGCTCCGCAGGTGAACTGCAGGAGGCGCTGCGGCGGGGTGAGCCGGCCGTAATGGGCCGGGTACAGGAAGATAAACTTCTCCTTGATGTCCGTACCATTGCAGACGGGGAGTCACAACTGCTGGCCGGCGCGTTGGCCAGGGCGCTTAAATAGAACTTAAACAGAAAAAGATGAAACAGCCCCTGTATACCAATAAATGCGGCTGCGAATTCATTCGCACAGACCCCGAAAAAACGCAGCGGCAGACCATTAACAGTTTTGCAGTTTTGCGGAGTCAATGATAAACCACGGTTGGATACTATAAACCCGGTCTTTTCAATTCAGCAAGGATGTGCTTATTTTGAAACACCTCATTATCGGTACGGCAGGCCATGTTGACCACGGTAAGACGGCCCTGGTCAGGGCTCTAACCGGGATCGACACCGACCGCCTGAAAGAAGAAAAAGAACGGGGCATCTCCATTGAACTTGGCTTTGCCTCCTTGCAGCTGCCGGGGGGGCGCAGGGCCGGCATCGTCGACGTGCCGGGCCATGAACGGTTCATTAAAAATATGCTGGCAGGAGCCGGAGGCTTCGACCTGGTCCTGCTGGTGATTGCCGCCGACGAGGGCGTAATGCCCCAGACGCGTGAGCATCTGGACATCCTTCAGTTGCTGCAGGTCCAAAAAGGAATTGTGGTCCTGACCAAGACCGACCTGGTGGAAGATGATTGGCTGGAACTGGTGGAGGAGGAGGTGCGCGACTTTTTAAAAGGCACCGTTTTGGAGGGCGCCCCCGTGTTGAAAGTTTCGGCGGTAACCGGCCAGGGCATCCGGGACTTGCTGGAAAAAATCGACCAGTTGGCCGGGCAGACTGCCTCCAGAGTTAGCTTTGGGCCGCCCAGGCTGCCGGTAGACCGTGTTTTTACCATTACCGGATTCGGCACGGTGGTGACCGGCACGCTGGTGTCAGGTCTGCTCCGCGTTGGCGACTCTGTTGAAATCCAGCCCCAGCGTCTCGTTGCAAGGGTCCGTTCCCTCCAGGTGCACGGGGAGAAGGTAGAAGCAGTGGAAGCCGGTCAAAGGGTAGCCGTCAACCTGGCCGGGCTGGAGCTGGAGCAGGTTGGGCGGGGCAGCGTAGTGGCGGGGGTAAAAACCTTGACCCCCTCCAACCGTGTGGATATCCACCTGCTGTTGTTGGACAGCGCCGCGCGGCCCTTGAAAAACAGGGCGAGGGTCCGTTTTTACCTGGGTACCAGTGAAACCCTCGGCAGAGTGTCGCTCCTGGACCGCGAAGAAATGGAACCGGGAACGCTTGCTTATGCGCAAGTGGAGTTGGAAGAACAACTGGTAGCGGCCAGGGGCGACCGTTTTGTGATCCGCTCCTATTCCCCCATGGAAACCATCGGGGGAGGAACCGTCATAGATCCGCTTCCCCGGCGCAAGCATAAACGCTTCCGCAGTGAGGTGCTTAGCGCCCTGGCAACGCGTGAACGGGGTACTCCGGCAGAACTGGTGAACCAGTTTCTAACTACCGGCAGCGGGCTGCATATTTCCGGTGAAATTTCAACCGGTACGGGTTTAAAGAATGAAGAGATAGACGAGGCAGCAAGTGAGCTGGTCAAAGAGGGCAGGGTCAAAATGATCAGCGGTGACGGTAAAACATACTATGTTTCATCGGTTATTTACCAGCGCTGGTCCGCTGCCGTCGTGCAGCTGATCGAGACATACCACCGCGACTTTCCCCTCCGTGAGGGCTATCCAAGGGAAGACCTTCGTTCCCGGAAATTTCAAGCTTTAAAAAGCAGGGTATTCCAGATGCTGTTGCTGGAAATGGAGAAGGACGGGCTGCTCCGTGTGACACCGCAGGCGGTGGCGCTGCAGGATTTTGCAGCGGGGCCTTCTCCGCAGCAGGAAAAATTAGTCAGCCAGATTAAACAGGAACTGAAAGCGTTCGCCTTTCTCCCACCCTCATGGCACGAGCTCAGCCGCGGCGCCGGCCTGGACGAGGTTTTTGCAACCGAACTGCTGCAATATATGTTGAGGACAGGGGACCTGGTTAAGATTGCCGAAGAACTCTATTTTTTAAAGGATGTTTTAGCCGACGCCCGCCAGGAAGTGAGCCGGAGTCTCAGGGACAAGGGGGAAATAACCGTAGCGGAGGTGCGGGATTTATTACAGACTTCCCGCAAATTTGCTTTGCCGCTCCTGGAATATTTCGACCGCGAGAAACTGACCCGGCGTGTAGGGGACAAGCGCCTGCCGGGACGGGCCCTGGAGAATTAAGACGCGGGTGTGACAGGGGGACGGGGTTTGACAGGCTGTCAACAACCCCGTCCCCCTGTCAAGAGAATTAAGACGCCCGCCGCACCGGCTCTGTAACAAGAGGTCCGGTGGTTTTTTTATCCCTCTTTGTGGAATAATACCTTTAACAATTGGCTAAGGGGGTATGGCAGGCATGAGGTATGACGTAATTGTTGTCGGGGCGGGACCGGCCGGGGCCATGGCGGCAAGGGACTGCGCCGGGGCGGGATTGGAAACCGTTATCCTGGAAAAAGAATATCATCCTCGCCCGAAAACCTGTGCCGGTGGCGTCAGCGCAGCTGCCGTGAACCTCTTGGGCGCTGCGCTTCCTCCTGAAATAGTTGAGGCGAGGTGCTCTTCTTTCAGGGGGATTTATGGTAGCAGGGTGGTGGAGATCGACCTGGAGCAGGACTTTATGGTGCTGGTGTCACGAGAGATATTCGACCGGTGGTTGATCAGCCTGGCTCAGTCAGCCGGTGCTGAGTTGAAACAGGGTGAGCGCGTTACCGCTGTTGCTGCAGGTGAGCGGGAAGTGACAGTCAGCACTACCAAAGGTGTCTACACCGGGCTTATGGTCATAGGCGCGGACGGTATTAACAGCACGGTGGCCAGAATAGTGCGGAAACCTTTTCAGAAAAAGGACCTGGCTTTTTGTGTTTGCGCAGATGTGGCCAGGGGCGAGGCAGAAGGCGGCTGGCGAGAGGCTATTGAAATTCATTACGGGCTGCTGCCCATGGGCTACAGTTGGATTTTTCCCAAAAGGGGCCACCTGTCTATGGGTATGGGGTCCTGGCTGGCCAACGCGTCTGGTCTAAAAGAAGCTTTCTCGAATTTTTTGCAAGATAAAGGCATTATGGAAGAACAGAGGAGCAAGGGGGGCTTTATTCCCCTGGGTGGAATCGCTCGCCCCACCGTCAGTGACAGAGTGATCCTGGCGGGAGACGCTGCCGGCTATACCGATCCGTTTACCGGAGAGGGCATCCGTTATGCCGTTGCCTCAGGGCGTCTGGCTGCCGCAACAGCGGCCTCCCTTATTGCCAGAGGAGCGCCGTTGACCAAGCTGCATCTCGGAGTGTATGAGCGAAACTGCTATCAACAATTTGGGTCGGACCTCAAGGCCGCCTTGTTTATCGCCAGGATGTTTCGATACTTTCCCAAAGCGTTATTCAACATGTACTTCAGCTGCCGGGAGCCCTTTGAACAATCTCTCCAAATCCTGCTGGGACAAACCGGTTACCGGCAGTTTTACCGCTGGCTGCTCTGGCACACCCCGGGAATGCTGAGACGCTGCATTTAAACCTGAAAGTTACTATACACGTATACACACAAGCTCATAGGATCCTTACAAAGCTCACTTCACCGGCAATGACAAGCCATCAATATGAAGCGGGTTTATTTTTTACAAACCGCGGCGTCGTAAGAACTCCGTTTTTCTTAAATATTTGACATATTTTATTTTACATGCTCTCCAGCTAAGGTATAATAAAAATCAATCCACAGCGCTTAGGGTTAATATAATATGATCACGCTATACCAGGAGGCATTAAATGACTAAATCACTTCCGTTTACCAAAGCTGAGATTGAGCAGGTTATCCAAAAACACTCCACCCCTTTCCACCTTTATCATGAACAAGCTATACGGGAGAATGCCCGGGAACTGTTATCGGCATTTTCCTGGGCGCCGGGCTTTAAAGAATACTTTGCCGTGAAGGCCACGCCTAATCCATACATCTTAAAAATCCTTAAGGAAGAAGGGTTGGGGGCGGACTGCAGTTCACTGGCCGAGTTAATACTGGCCGAGAAAGCCGGTATTACCGGTGAAAATATTATGTTTTCCTCAAATAACACGCCCGCTCATGAGTTCCGCAAGGCTAAAGAATTAGGGGCCATCATCAACCTCGACGACATCAGCCATATCGAATACCTGGAGCAGCACGCAGGTTTGCCCGAATTGATTTCTTTCCGTTATAACCCGGGCCCTTTGCGGGGCGGCAATGCAATCATCGGTTTGCCTCAAGAAGCCAAATACGGGTTCACCCGCAAACAGATCCTGGAGGGTTATCAAATCGCACGGGTTAAGGGGGTCAAGAGGTTCGGCCTGCATACCATGGTGGTTTCCAATGAATTGGATCCCTATAGTTTCATAGGTACGGCAGAAATGCTTTTTGAGCTAGTGGTGGAAATCCACCAAACCACCGGTGTAAGAATTGAATTTGTCAATTTTGGCGGGGGTATCGGCATTCCCTACCGGCCGGAGGAAAAACGTGTTGATTTACGCCTTATTTCCAGGGAAATCAAAAGAGCTTACGAAGAAAAAATAAAAAGGGCCGGTCTTGATCCGCTCCGCATTACTATGGAATTGGGCCGCGCTATTACCGGACCCTTTGGTTATTTAATCAGTACGGCGCTTCACAAAAAGGAAATTTATAAAAATTATGTGGGTTTGGATGCCTGTATGGCCAATTTAATGCGTCCCGGCATCTACGGAGCATATCATCATATCACCGTATTAGGGAAAGAAAACTGGCCCCATGATCATGTTTATGATGTGACCGGATCGCTGTGTGAGAACAACGACAAGTTCGCCATTGACCGCAAGCTGCCGGAAATCACGCGAGGAGATATTGTTGTCATCCATGATACAGGCGCCCATGGACATGCTATGGGATTTAATTATAACGGGAAGTTAAGGTCAGCAGAGCTCTTGTTAAGACCAAACGGGGATGTGCAACTCATTCGCAGAGAGGAGACACTAGATGATTATTTTATAACACTCGATTTCAATGGGTTAGATGAGTGACTTTGTTAGGGTAGTTCCACAGTCGCTATCGCGGCGTCGGGTATCGCCCCGTAGTTAGCATATGTTTTCATGTGGATTATGGTTATGACTAGGAGCAGATGCAGTATGGTAAAAAGCCTGTTTGATTTAACCGGCAAGGTGGCCCTTGTAACCGGCGCGGGGCAGGGGTTGGGCAGGGGGTATGCTAGGGCCCTGGCAGGTGCCGGCGCGAGCGTGGTTTGTCTGGACAAAGACCTGGTGACAGCCCGGCAGACCATGGATATTATAAACCAGGAAAGCGCCCTGGCCGATGCGGTTCAGTGCGACATAACCGATCTGGCCAGTATCAAGGAAGTATTGAAAGGGCTCGCGGACCGTTATGGCCGGCTCGACATCCTTGTCAACAACGCCGGTGTGGAAATCGCAGAGGAGATTCTGGATGTCACACCGGAACACTACGACAGGATTATGGCCGTAAATCTTAAAGGCTTGTTCTTTGTTGCCCAGGAAGCAGTCAGGTATATGATTGCACAAAAAAGCGGGAAGATTATCAACCAGGGTTCTCTCGGCAGTTTTATCGGACTGTCCGGCTCTAGCGTGTATTGTGCAACTAAAGGCGGCGTACTGCAGTTTACCAAAACATTATCCATCGAACTGGCCAAACACAATATCCAGGTAAACGCCATAGCCCCCGGTTATTTTCGCACCGGCATGACCGAGCCCTTTTTCCAGGATCCCGCCCACCGCAAATGGATTGAAGAGCGGATCCCTGCGGGAAGAATTGGCACAGCGGACGACCTGGCAGGCACCGTAGTATTTCTGGCCGGCAGAGCTTCCGATTATATTACCGGACAGACCATCGTTGTTGACGGCGGGTGGCTGGCCGGCTAACATTCACCAACCGAGTCCCAGCAGCAGGGCAAGTAAAGCCGCATGGCCAGAGGTCAGCAAAACCATCTTTTTTTCGCGTATGGTGATGGAAGCTACGTTTCGAGGATCGGTAGCAGCGGCCAGGTAAATGCAGAAGGCGGCAAAGGGAAGGACTATAAGAAATACAGGGTCGATCGATATGCCAGCCCAAAGGCCGGCCAGGGCTGCCAGGGCACAATAACCGGCCGGTACTAGACGGGCGCTGCCGGGGCCCCACCTGCGGCTGAGAAAAGCCGGGGTCGTTACCTTGGGCGGTGACGCGCTCAGGTCGGCGTCCATGTCCGGCAGGTGGTGCTGCATGAGCCATCCCAGGGAAAAGAAACCGTGGATGATCCCTGCTGATGCAACCTCAATGGTCATGTGGCCGGTCAGGATAAAAAAGGAGCCGGTTGTGCAGCAAAGAATGGTGGGAAAAGCAGACAGCCATTCTCCCAGCAAAGGGCGGTAGGACAGCCTAAACGGGGGTAGAGTGTAAGACAATCCGGACCAGACGCCCGTCAGGAGAAATACAAAAACCAGCGGACCCAGCCGGCTGCTCAAATACAGGCCGGCGGCTACGGGCAGCAATAAGCCGGCCAGACAGATAAACATAAGTTGGCGTTCACTCAAAAGTCCATTTTTAATGACACCGCTGCCTCCCGATAAGATACCCGGGCTCACGCGGTCGGTACCCGAACGCCAGTCTACCAGGTCGTTGCATGCGTGTGCGGTGATCCCATGCAGAACTAAGCCTGACAATACCACCAGAGCGGCATACCACCAGTTGATTTGGGCGGACGTGGACCAACCAACAGCCGGCCCGATACCCAGGGCAAAGGAAGTAGCGCTCCAGGATAAGACCGGAACCATTCTGAACATTTTCCAAAGACCAAAAGCTTTTGGCAGCATCGGTTTGATTAGGCGCCGGGTGGATTCAGCCATGGGTTGACTCACAATTCCCTGGTTACCACAAAATCCAATAAAGCCTCAAGGCTGTTCCGTGCTTGATTATCCGGCAGGGTTGCCAGAGCGCGTCCGGCCAGGCGGGCGTAATGCTTAAGTATTCCTGCCGCGTATGACAGCGAGCCGCAATGCTCAAGTTCCCTGATAATGAATTGTATGGCGGCGGCGGACAATTCCCTCTTTTCGATTAGGGTGCGGATCTGATGTCTCGCAGGGCTGCTTTTAAGGGCGTGAATCACCGGGAGGGTCAGCACCCCCTGCCTCAGATCCTGTGTGAGCGGCTTGCCGAGGCTGGTCTCGTCGCCCAGGAAATCCAGGATATCATCCTTGATTTGAAATGCAATGCCCATAAAACAGCCGTATCTTGCCAGAGCGCGCCGTACTTTCTCAGGCACGCCGGCCAGCTCAGCACCCACCCGGCTGCAGCAGGACAGGAAAGAGCCTGCTTTGAGATAAGTGCGGGCTACATAATCCCTTTCGCTTAGGTCACAATCATAAAGAAACTGCAGCTGAAGCATCTCCGCTTTCACCATATCCCGCAGGGAAACAGCGATGGAGGAAAGAATGGGCTTGCCGAAACCCGCCGCATGTTCCAAAAAAAGCGCATACAGACAATCTCCGGCCAGGATTGCGGCATTGCCGCCCCAAATCTTGTTTACAGTCGGTGCTCCACGCCGGCTGTCAGCGTAATCGATCAGATCATCATGGACGAGGGTGGCCAGGTGTAGTATTTCAACTGACACGGCAAGCTTGATTACTGTTGGAACGGGATCGTTTCCGTACAGGGAAGACAGGAGGACCAGAGCCGGACGGATACGTTTGCCCCCCGCCCGCAGTAAATGGGAGCCGCTTCCTGCCGGCCCCATAGCCGAACAGGCGCCGGCAATTTCCTCCTCAACCTGCGACAGCTCGCTCTTGATGGGCAGGTAGATTGATTCCAGCCGGGTTGCGGCAAGGCATTCCGGCAGAACATTACTGGGTTTGCATTCTGCTTTTAAGGTCATGATGTTATTTTACCGGAATTTTACTTATGTATTCGCGGCAATATAAAATAAAGGCCGGACATATTCTCATACAGCCTGGCATACCCTTCTAAAAAAGAAGGGTGGTGGGGCCGGGTTGCCTTTTCCGGTTCGGATTTTTATATTTCGAGGAAAAACTTTGCTGGCCCTGGCGGCTTTGGCAATGTTTATGCTCATCGGCTGCCGGGTCGCCATGGAGCGTTTTGAAAAGCATCATATCGCCACCCTGGCCTGGGCGGTTTCCAGCAAGGTCATTATTATTGACCCTGGGCATGGGGGAGACGACCCGGGGGCCATCGGGGGGGGCGGCGCCCTGGAGAAGGAGATTGTCCTCGAAGTCTCCAAAAAACTGGCCGGCATCCTTAGCCAGGCCGGGGCACAGGTTTTTCTCACCAGAGATAGCGACCGGGACTTAAGTGACCCGGAACAAAAAGATTCATATGAGGCCAAGATGCAGGACCTGACCAGAAGGGTTGAACTGGCTAACCAAAAACAGG
>DNIT01000052.1:24520-42522 GCA_003489345.1 Pelotomaculum sp.
GAAGGGTTGAACTGGCTAATCAAAAACAGGCCGACCTTTTTATCAGCATCCATGTCAACAGTTTCCCGGACCGCCGTGAAGGAGGGGCGCAGACCTTTTCCCAGCCTGGTGAGGTGGAAAGTAAGAAACTGGCCGAAGCTATACAGCAGGAAATGAACCGTTACACTGTAAATCCCGGGCGGCAGGCCAAACAGGTAGATTATTTTGCCAACCGTATGGCCGACATGCCCAGCGCAATTGTAGAAATAGGATTTATCAGCAATCCCCAGGAAGAAAAACTACTGTCCGAGCCTGTCTATCAGGACAAAGTTGCCTGGTCAATTTACGCCGGAATTACCCGGTACTTATCTAAACCTGAAACGGCTATGGCCCTTCCGAAGGCCGCTGATTAATACCAGAGCGCAACAGCGGCAAAAACACAGCCGTTGTCTTCTACCCTGTGCTCAACCGCCTGCACCAATATTTGAGACAATGCAAGCCCGCGCTTGGAAAAAGCTTCTTCCACCATCCTTTTAATTTTTATTTCGGCCTCATCCTTACTGGCGTGTCCTGAATATTCCATGATTACACCGTAGCTCTCCGGGTCCCCAATGCCCACCCCAACTGCGGCTGCTATTAATTCGCCCGGACTGTCAAGGCAGAGCGAGCCATAGGCGATTGGCACCAGCGACCCGGCGGGAATATGCAGGTCGGCAACCAGTTTTGCCCCAGGCGGTAAAATACTGCTCACCTTCAACAGGTTGCAGTTTCCCACCCCGGCATTGAGCAAAGCGTGGTCAAAAGCGTTCAGCTTGGAAGAACCTTCAGATACACCTGAAACCAGAGCAAATTTGGTGGGAGTTGGAAGCATTGAATCAACCTCCTGTAAAATCGAGAATTTTTTTCGTTATCAATTTATACAGGATGGCATGAAATGTTACTGTTAAATTCAACCGCGCCGCTTGGGCGGCAATCCTTCTCTGCAGGTTGCCGTAGCGCAAAAAAAAAACGGGTATTGTTGCCCCGTATGTAGGAGTTTGGCCGCTATTGCCAGAATTTTTAATCTCATTGGCAGTTATGTGATTTGAAATTGAGTTTAGAAGGAGCGTTACGAATGCCCGATGAATCTTTATTTGCCGTGCCGCAGGAACTGCTGATTTTAGGGGCTGCGGTGAAAACCGGTATTATTGAAGCTCTGCACAATAAGCCGATGGCGGCGGAAGACCTGGCGCGGGAACTGAACTGTAATGCGCGGGCCGTTTGGATGGTTACTGAAGCCTTAGCGGAATTGGGCTACCTGGTACGGGAAAACGGCAGCCTGCGGTTGGATGATCGGGCCGCCGGCATGTTTTATGACGAGAATGCACCAAATTATACGGGCTTTGCCTTTATGCACAGGTACAATATCATCAGGGCCTGGATCCATCTGCCTGATATCATTCGCACGGGCATCCCTTATCCCAAGGAGAAGGAAATCCCGGATTTGCCTTTCTTCATGGCTTCTATGACGCGCAGCGCCCTCCCGGGTTCGGCTGAAATCGCCGGGTTTTGCTTTGCAGGGTCCAAAGAGGGAGCGAGAGTCCTGGATATCGGCGGCGGTCCCCTTACCTATGCCCGGGCTTTTGCCGCGCTGGGCGCACAGGTGACTATTCTGGACCTGCCCCCGGTGGTTGATTACATGTCGAGTTTCTTGAAAGAAGACGAGAACATTGCAATGCTGCCCGGGGATTTTAACCTGGGCCTGCCCCCGGGCCCCTACGATCTGGTTTTCATGGGCAATATCTGCCATATTGTAGGAGAGCGCGGCAACAAGGAACTCTTTAAGAAAGCGGCAAAGGTACTGCCCATAGGCGGGAAGGCGGCCATTATCGATTTTATCCGCGGGACCGGACCCCAAGCTGCCGTCTTTGGCGTGAATATGCTGGCCAATACTCCCGAAGGCGGCGTCTGGAGCTTTGACCAATACTCCACCTGGCTTGCTGAGGCCGGTTTCGGTGAGGTTGGCCTGCATGAACTTGCGGGCAGGCAGCTGTTGCTAACCGTAAAGGTAAAATAAGAATTTAAATTGTTTTTTTCGTATATACAGCGGCGCTCCGGTAACAATAATAGTACTGTTATGATAAAGGGGGCGGGGTTTGTGTTCTCTTACCGTACGATTGCCGGTTTTGGAGCTGCCGCGCTGGCATTTCTGGCTCTGACCAGGATTAGCAAGCACTGTCGTGGCCGGCAAGTTAGTTGCCGGGGAGATTATGTTAAGAAGGCTGCGGGAAGAGTGGAGGGTATTATTCGCAGGCGGACCGGCATGCGTATTGATTCGACAAACGATGTAATCTGATGCAAAGATCAATGGACCCGCGGCAGTGTCAAGCCGCAGGTCTTATTTTTTGAAGCAAACAGATTATACGGGCATACAATTAAGGTTTGTCTTCAAACTCTTCTCCCAGCGGCCCGCCTGTGGTATTGAACTGAAAGTTTATTCCGGCTTGATCCCGTTTAATCGTTTTGGCCTTGGGTTCTTCCCCGGGCAGATCAGGGGCGGTACGATAATGTACCTTGCTGAAACCCAAACTTTTTGCCTCCGGCGAAGGTCTTTTTACCCGATGCATAACACCCTCCGGTTTGTTTTATATCTGTGCAGATATTATGGCCGATAACGGGCAAAACATTACTATCGTTGAGGTGACATATTATTCCGCCAGAGATTATAATATGCTAAAAAGACTGTTATGAGGTCTCACTGTATTGTCGTATAATATAAATAAAAACAAAAATGGGAGGTTGTTTCAGTGTCTATTGGAGGCATGATTTTGGCGGTGGTTTTCTTTACCATTGGGGTACTGGGAACAATTCTCCCGGCGCTGCCCGGGGCACCCTTGATCTGGCTGGGGATGCTGATTTACGGGTTTTTTGTCAAATTTCAGGATCTCACCTTGATATTCTTTATTGGTCAGGGACTGGCGGTAATACTGATATTTTTGATCGACTACCTGGCAAGCATCTGGGGGGTGAGGCGCTATGGCGGCTCAAGGGAAGCGGTTTGGGGCAGCATCCTGGGTGGGCTCCTGGGAATCTTCGTGCTGGGACCGTTTGGACTTATCTTTGGACCATTTGCCGGCGCGGTAGCGGGTGAATTATACCGGAGAAGCCCTCTTGATAAAGCCCTGGAGGTGGGATTTGGCACCCTGATTGGGTTCCTGGGAGGCACCTTTCTAAAACTGGCAATTGAAGCAGTCATGATTATATGGTTCTTTATGGCGGTTATTTAATCTAAAGCTGCATTTCCCAACGTATAACCCTTTGCATACACATCAAATACAACACCCTCCGGTGATCACCGGAGGGTGTTGTATTTGATGTGCCCTGCCAGGGGTATTTAAAAAAATATTCATATGATAATTCAGAATATACCCGGTTGGTTTGCATGTGAGTTTCTTTATACAAATGCAGTAAACCCAAATGGGATATAGTTAAATTGATGTAAATATATGTAATTCTATGCGGAAAGCAATACCATCCTGCTTATTGACTTATCCTTAAGTTGGGATTATTATTTATGTGTTGTTATGTTTGTTTATGATCAGTTTTATTGTGGTTTATGCAACAAAGCTCTAATGTATAGTTACTTTATGTATATTTATTGTAACTTGCGTGTTTCGGTATTAAGGATGATAGCTAAGCAATTGACTGAATCATGCAGTTCCTTAAGAATTACCACATCTGCCGCCGCCCCGGATGTAAGTGTTTGTGAAACTTCGATCAGATTTAGATTGTTGTTTGGTCAGGATGATGCCAATACGCGTACGCTGTAACCGCAAGTATGACAGACACCTACGCTGTGAAGGAGCGTGGCGGGGATCAGGCAGCTGTGCCCACCAAAGACGGTTCTAATAAGGATGGTGTATAGGTGCGTCCTGCCACGGCGGCAATATTTGACGGAAAAGGAGGCCTTATCCATCGGTATGCCCCTCAACTGTCAGGCGGTTAACCCTGACGTGGTTTGTTGAAATGTCGGTGCCGTTAAACCATTTGTGCAAGAATGGGTAAAAAACACCACCCGCTTTGTGCGGTTAAAACCGCGCCCAAATCAAAAATGGGCTGAGGGAACAGTGCATTTTATCGGTTGTGCGAAGGCTACTTTAGGGATCGCGAACCGGCGTTAACACGCTACGGTTAAATGGATTCAATCTGTATCTCACAATGGACAATCAGGAGGCAATATGGTCGAAGCAAGTGTGGAAAAAGGCAAATTCTTAAATTCTAAAAAGATACTTGTCCTGGTAATTGTTCTTTTAGCTTTAATCGTTGCTGTTTTTTCGTTTTTAAACCGCGATAAAACCGGTTTAAAAGAAGGAACGTTGGTAATTAGAGCCGGCGAAACGGTTTTAGGCAGCTTGACCATTGCTGATCTCCAGAAACTGCCGGCAGTGGAAAAGAAAATGACGATTAATTCCACGAAGGGTGATACTGAGAACGAATTTACCTGTACGCCCTTGTCAGCCGTCTTGAACAGCATAGACCCGGAGATAACCCGGAATTACAAAAAGATCGTTACCAGAGGTGTAGACAATTATACATCCGGGGTAGACATGTCGGAAGTCCTGCAGCCGGATAATGTTTATATCGCCTATGCCGATTATGGTAAGCCGTTGAAGACAAAAACAGGCGAGGACGGCAGCATGCGCATCATCATATGCAATGATAGTTTTGGACAGCGCTTTACCATGTGGCTGGTGAGCCTGGAGCTGCAATAAGGAGGAGAGAGAAATCTAATGAAAAACGTTTGCAAGCTTCTGTTATTGTTTCTGGCGCTGCTGTTGCTGACGGTGACTGTGGCCGCATGCGGCGATAAGGCCCAGGGGGGCGCCGCGGAACCCGGTCCCTATGACCAGGAGAAGATAGTTGTGCATGGGTTGCAGGAGCAGGACTTTGAAATAACCCTTGCCGATCTGAAAAAATTGCCGACAATAACCAAACACGCTGAAGCCCCCCGTTCCAATGGTGAAATGGTCATTGTGGACGCCACCGGCCCGCTGCTCGATACTTTTCTGCAGCAGTACGGAAAAACCCAGAAGGATTTCAGCCGGATCCGTTTTACGGCCAAAGACCAGTATTCCATTGCCGTGCCGTCCGATGTCCTGGCCAACCGTCAGATTATCCTTTCCTATATAAATGACGGCAAACCCCTGGATGAAGAGATGCAGCCTGTCCGCATTGTCATTCCTGAAGAGCGGGCTATGTACTGGGTCAGGAATGTGGCCCGCATCGACTTTGAAACCGGCGGCGACCAGAAGTCGCCCAACAAAGTAGTATTCCTGGAGACGGCGGCTAAATCTCTGCCGCAGCAGGATTATGAATATTTCGACAGCGTGGACAAAGCTGTCAAAACCAGCGACCTTATTGCCAAATACGCAGACATTAACGACAGCAGCGTGACCAACGTTTTTATGAAAGCCAGCGACGGTCTGCAAAAAAACGAGTCTAAAGCCAATTTTCTGTCCGCTTTTATTAAAATAACCGGCGATGAAGCACCCAAATTCCTGGCGCCCCAGTTTCCCCAGGGCATGCATATCCGAGGTCTGGTCTATATCATCTATGGCCAGACGGCTATCTTTGACTATGCGGAAGGGAGTACACTCCTAAGCAATTTGAATATTCCCAAACAGGTTGAAGAAGGGAAAGAGGGCATTGCTTTTTCGCAAATTTTCAAACAAACCGGCCTGATCGGAGGCAACAGATATAAATTTATCAGCGCTGACGGTAACAGCGTTGTTCTGACGATCAACGACCTGGGCAGCGGCGGATTGATCTACCGGAACGCCCAGGGAGCACTGGCTTTTACCTGCACGGGCTCCTCCGGCAAGAAAAACGTGGACGATCTGCTCGCCATTGAGGTACTGCCTTGATTTCTGCGGGCAGGAAGATGCGGATGGCGGAGCAGAAGGGGGTTTAAGCGCGGTGCTGAAAAAAAATTGGTTGCTGGGCGTCTGTCTGGGGTTGCTGGGGCTGGCGATCGGGTGGACGGCCATGGGGGCCGTTTCCCGTGCCCATCGATATATCCCGCCCTTGAAGGTGACAGGCGATGTAACTGATGTGTTGACCCTGCAAGACCCGGGCAGACTGGGCAACATGGAAAAGATAACTTTTCAGGGAGCCAGTTATCAGGCTGTTAAGTTAGCCGACCTGCTCGCTAAAGCCGGTCCGCAGGCTAACGCCGGGCAGTTGTATTTCGTGGCCCTTGATGGGTTCACCACAGCTATTAAGGCTACCGACATCGATCACTCCTATATTGCCTTTACCGCTAAAAATGGTTGGGAAGCGATCAATCTCTTGCACCCCAACAGCAGCAATATCAAATCAATCACAGAAATTGTAGTGGTGTCGGAAGGCAGCGGCGAGGGTTTCACCTTTAATGTGCTCGATCCTGAAACGGATCTTGTAAAAATTACCCCGGGCCAGTTGCTGACCCGCCCGTTGACCCTGTATCCCTATGCCGAAGGAAAAGCTGTGGTGCAAAACGACGGCAAAGATTATGAGAATCAGGTTTTCACCAAGCGACGGGTTTTTAAAATTAGCGATTTGACCCCACTTCAGGAGGGAGACATGCTCCTGGTGATGGGCGAAAAGGGCGAGTACCGTCTGGTGGACGACAGCGGTTATTTTGAAGTAAAGGACAATTCTATCAACTACCTCCACCCCGATACCCGGACCAAGCTGCAAAAGGTGCAGGGAGTAATCCTTCGTCCCCCCGCGGCCGGCATTATGGACGTCTACTATGACGGGCGGCGTTACCTGGAAAGCGGGGATAAACTGCTGGTGGTTGTTCTGGACGGACTCACTTACCAGCAATGTGACTACGCCATGGCAAATGGTTACGCGCCTTTCCTCAAGAGTGCCGGCAAGGCGACGCAGGCCTGCGGTGTTTATCCTCGGGAAGCCAATGTTGGGCTGGCCACCCTGCTGACGGGCAAGGCGCCGGAAGAAAACGGTGTGGTCACGGCAAGTGATCATACTTTGCAGGCGCCCTCGATTTTTACGGAGGCGAACAAACTAAATAAGAAGGCCGTTTTCCTGGATGCCGCCCCCAAACAGCTGGATACCGAAACAGAGCCGGTTTCCATCAGTGATCGGAACGCCGACGGCAGCGCCGACGACGAACTGTTTGAGGCGACCGGTGCAACCCTGGAGCAGGGCTGTGATCTGATGATGGTGCGCTTTCATGCAATTGACGACACCGGGCGGCGCTATGGATTCCTGGCACCGGAGACAATGCAGGCAATCAGCGTAACAGACAGATACCTGGCTGGAATTGTCAGCCGTTGGCCGGGCAAGGTGATTGTGACCGGCGTCCAGGGCGCCGGGTCCGCTGAAGCGGCCGGAGCCCATGCAAGCTTTGACAGCGAGGGTATGTTTGTACCCTATTGGCGCATGAAATAGTACGCCAACGGCTAACTACCTCAGACGGCAGGTCAACAGATACCCTGTAAAGTGATCTGACAAATGGCAAGGGGCCGTAAGGGGAGGGGAATACGTGCCGTTAAGACGCTATGAGCGGTGATGTGTGTCCCGGACCTGGAACAAAGCTATGGAGGGGGTGGTCATGGTCAGAGCGAGCCCAAAAAATGCAGGTGTGAATTCATTCTCACAAATGTCATTAGCTACATAAGTCTGTTGCCGACGCGCCGTGTGCGATTGAAATCGCACCTGCATCGATTATTTCCGTCTTCTGCCGGCGCCATGTGAGAATACCAACCAGGGCCTGCAGTGAACCCGTCCAGCCAAAGCGGATATCGAGACTTCGGTGGGGGCTCTACCCCCACCGAAGCAGTATTGAAACAATTGCTCAGGAGCATCCCGTTTCCAGGTCTGCCAACACCTCATGTCAGGACAACTATGTAAAGATGGGCACGGCCTGCAAAGATCAATACAGGCTAATTGTTCAGCCTAACCAACTATAGTACTAAACCTGCAGGAGGGAAAGAAATGCAGTACTTTCAACCCAACCATCCTGCAGTAAAGTAAGTTGGCGACGCCAGGCAAGCAAAACAGCAAAGGAGGAGATTTCCGAATGCGTACCGCGCAGAGAAACACCATCAGAAAATGGCTGTCCAGTCTTTTGACGGTCCTGCTCATGGTCTTCGGCATGGTGCAGTTTGCCATACCCGAGGCGCAGGCCAAGACACTGGCGGCCCAGCCTGCGGAGAACGTCTTTTTCTACGTCAAAAACAGTGCCGGAAAAAATGTGCTGCTCCGCGTCATACCCCTCGACGAGCTGCATGACACCCTCTCCCACTCGCAGGGCCTCCAGCCCGGTGACAAGAGCGGGAATGATTATTTTGTCTCCTACACCGACAACCTGCCCACCTACTGCTATCGCCAGGGAGTCGGCTTCACGCTCTACGAGCTGGCGGAGTACGTGCAGGACACCATGGACGCCCCGAACCTCGCGGACGTGAATATCACTTATGCCGGTGAGGACCGGATGGGCTTTATCCCCACCGACGCCCCCTTGTATGCCGGCGGCATGCGGTCCTACAACACCGTCTATGGCACACAACGCTATTATTTTGAGGACCTATACAATTACTGGACTGCTGAAGGCTTTGAAACCAACGAGGGCCTTGCGGACAACAATTATTATGACGACTCCGCGGAAACTGTGCCCAAGTATTTTACCGCGGATAAGAACGCGGTCTTCGCCACCGGCGTGCCGATGGAGACCATCCTCATGACCGAGTCCTACTCCGACCGCATCATGAATTTGGCACAACAGATTGCCGACAATAACGGAGTGGTTGCCAACTGCCTGGCCGGCGCTCTGGAGCGGGATGAATCCATGAGCATCGGCTTCACCCAGACGGAACAGGGGCCTGACCAGCATCGCTTTTCGCATGTTTTATAATTGCAGCGGACTGACCTCGGTAACGCTGCCGGCCAGCCTGACCAGCCTCGGCGACTATGCTTTTCAGGGTTGCACCGGACTGACCTCGGTAACACTGCCGGAAGGCCTGACCAGCATCGCTTCTCGCATGTTTTATAATTGCAGCGGACTGACCTCGGTAACGTTGCCGGCCGGCCTGACCAGCATCGGCGACTATGCGTTTCGGGGTTGCGCCGGACTTAACGCCGCGTATTTCCTGGGGAACTTGCCAACGTTAGGGACGAATGTTTTCCAAAGTACGGCATCCGGTTTTGTTTTGTATTACCATGTCAGCAATGCCGCCAGTTGGTCCGGCTACACCGCCTATCCGGCGCAGGCCTTCTGCGTGCTGACCCTGGACCTGCAGGACGGCAGCGCGCCGGCCGGCAGCTACGCGGCGGTGGACGGCAACGGCCATCTTGCGGCTCCCGCCGACCCGGCCCGAGAGAACTACACCTTCGGCGGATGGTACAAAGAAGCGGCCTGCGTTAATGTCTTTGACTTCGGCAGCGAGACGGTGACCGGCGACCTCACGCTGTACGCCAAGTGGACGGCGGGCTCTACGGAGAGCCCCAAATACACCCTTACTCCAGTGGCGGACGAATCGGTGTACGAAGTGGGAGAGACAGGGGGAATCAAGATCATGACCGTTAAAACCGGCGTCACCGGTCTGAAATATTTCGGGACGCAGATAACGCCGGTTGTGGAGCATGAGGAGGCAGAAGCCGTGGTCTTTATTCATCTGCGCGACGACATCCAGCTAAGTCTCAACGTTACCAAAGCGGATTTTGACCTTGTTGACGAAGCGCAGTCCGGCTTCAACGTCGAGGCCGGGGATATCGTCAAAGTGTTCATTGTGGATGACTTAACCAACGATATCGACTTTAACCCGACCCTTTTGCAGTAAACATCAGTAGATATAGAGGAGGTGCGGGGATCTCCTCCCGCACCTTATTTCCTCCTTTAATTTGCCAATGGTTCGCTTGCAGTAATTTTAAAAGAGTGGAGATATGTTTTTTCTCCAGAAATGTGCATTGGATTTGAACTCTAAAATAGAAAATTTGATTTTAACTGATTAGAAGTTTGAAAGGAAGATGCAAGATGAAAAAAAAGCTCGCCGTTGCCGTTGTTGTGCTGCTGGCGCTTTTGTTTCCTGGCATCCCGTTTGCGAATGCGGCCGTGACCGTCTCTGCGCCGGAGAACGTTATTCTCTCCCTTACCGGCGATACGGCGGAGATGGCCGCCACCTGGTGGGACGATACCGGGGTGGCCGCCGGCCAGGTGCGCTACGGCCGGACTGAGAACCTTTCCGACGCCGCTGTCGCCGCAGCCCGGCGCACGGTGGCCGACAGCGG
The DNA here is from genome assembly GCA_003489345.1 of Pelotomaculum sp. Taxonomy (GTDB): domain Bacteria; phylum Bacillota; class Desulfotomaculia; order Desulfotomaculales; family Pelotomaculaceae; genus Pelotomaculum_C. Next base: position 34,772 of record DNIT01000052.1, read on the forward strand.
CTATAACAGCTTTGAGGCGGTGATGACCGGCCTTGTGGCTGGAGAAACCTACTATTATCAGGTGGGCAGCGCCGCCGGGTGGAGCGAAATCCGCTCTTTTGTGGCGCCGGAGGGCGATACAAGCACCTTTACCTTCCTTTACCTGGGCGACGTCCAGGGCAGCAGCGCCGGGGAATACGAAGCCTGGGGCGCGCTGCTGGAGGGCGCCTATGAGAGCTATGGCGATGCGGCCTTCGGCGTCATGGGGGGCGACATGGTGAACAACGGCCAGACCGCCGCCGAATGGCAGACTTTCCTCTCTGAGGCAAGCCCGGTTTTTTCCAGGCTACCCATGCTGGCCGTGCCGGGGAATCACGAGAGCAACGATATGAACACCGGCAAGCCTGCGCTGATGAACAGGCTGCTCTCCTTGCCCCAAAACGGTCCCGCCGGCTTTGAAGAGGAGTTTTACTCCTTTGACTACGGTGACTGCCACATCCTTTGCCTCAACAGCAATGTCTATCTAAACGAGCAACTGAACGCCGGCACCATGACCCTGGCCGACTTTGATCGCATCAAGGCGTGGATCGCCTCCGACCTGGGCAGCAGCAGCGCCACTTGGAAAGTTGTGGTAATGCACCATCCGGCCTATTCCGTGGTGAGCGACCAGGCGGGTGCGGCGGTGTTTGCCAATTGGGTGCCTCTGTTTGAAGCGGCGGAGGTGGATCTGGTGCTGTACGGGCACCAGCATATCTATATGCGTACCAAACCCATGTGGGAAGGGCAAGTCGACTATGAGAAGGGCATCACCTACCTCATGGGCAATTCCGGCAGCAAGCACTATCCCGGTGCGCTGACCGGCTACATGGAGGCTTTGATTGAGGATACCCCCACCTACCAGGCCATCGCCATAGACGGCGACACGCTTGCGCTGGAGACCTTTGACGCCGGCGGCGTGGCACTGGACAGTTTTAACCTCTCCGCCAGGGCGCGTACGCTGCGGGGTGACGTCAACGGGGACGGCGCCGTGACGCAGGCAGATGTGGACGCCGTGCTGGCGGCGGTCCTGGCCCACGATTTTTCCAACGGGAACATGGACATAAACCGTGACGGCCGGATCGATGTCGCCGACGCCCATCTGATTGCATTGCTCTGCTTATAAAGGAGCGGCAAAAACGAAACAGCAAAGGAGGGAATTTGTTTCATGCGCACCGCGCGGAAAAACACCATTGGAAAACGGCTGTCCGGCCTTTTGATGGCCCTGCTCATGGTTTTCGGCATGGCGCAGTTTGCCATGCCGGAGGCGCAGGCCAAGACGCTGTCGGCCCAGCCTGCGGAGAACGTCTTTTTCTACGTCAAAAACAGCGCCGGAGAAAAGGTGCTGCTTCGCATCATGACCATCGAGGAACTGCATGAAAGCCTCTCCCACGCGCAGGGCCTTGAGCCCGGCGACAAGGACGGAGACCATTACTTTGTCTCCTATACCGACAACCTGCCCACCACCTGCTACCGCCAGGGGGTCGGCTTCACGCTCGACGAACTGGCGGAGTACGTGCAGGGAACCATGGGCGCCCCGAATCTCGCGGGTGTGGACCTCGCCTTTGCCGGCGAGGACAAAATGGGCTTTATCCCCACCGACTCCCCCGAATATGCCGGCAAGCAGTGGACCTACAATGCCCTCTACGGCGTAGACCGCTATTATTTTGAGGGACTGTACGATTACTGGACTGCGGCGGGCTTTGAAACCAACATAGGCTACTCGGACGACAATTATTATGACGACTCCGCGGAAGCTACGCCCAAGTATTTCACCGCGGATAAGAACGCTGTCTTCGCCACCGGCGTGCCGATGAAGACCGTCCTCATGACCGAGTCTTATTCCGACCGCATCATCTATTTGCAAGATTATATTAATACGCACGGTGGTATAACCGGCTGTCTGAACGGCCATCTGGAGCGGAAGGAATTCATGAGCATCGGCATCACCCAGACGGCGAAGACCATGCGCACCGGCGAGCGCACCGCCAGCACCAACACCAAGTGGATCTACCAGGTGGACCTGGACATGGCCAGCGACCCGGGTATCAGCGCCGAAGCGGTGGCCGCCCCCACCTGCAATGTTTCGGTGGACGGCAATATCGCCACCATCACCTTTGCCTGCGACACCCCCGGCGCCGTGCTCTACCACAACCTCGTGCCGGATGAGGACGGCTATGTTTATCAATCTCCTGCAGCAGGCGAGCACGGCAGCTACCAGGAGAATTTCGGCGTCATGTATCCATATACTAAACCCATCGAGATCGATATAAGCGACCTTTCCTCCATGAACATCCGTTTCAGGGCCGTCAAAGAGGGCTGCTCCGACGCGGGACTGCAGGTATTCACTTATCCGAAGAACGCTCCTGCCTTCCCGACAGGGCTCCAGGTCCCGCTGGGCAGTGACGTGGTTCTCTCCCCGTCCGGCACGCCCGGCAGCGAGGAATGGACGGCCTGGACGGACGCCATCACCGGCATCGGGCTCCGGACCGGCACCTCCGGTCCTTATGCGGCGATTGACGCAGCGGACTACACCATTGACGACGCCAACCAGACCATCACCCTGGATAAAGACCTGTTTGCCACCACGGGAGTCCATAGCATTCAAATCTCCGCGGACGGCTACCAGGACCGGGTGATCAGCCGCACCCTGCTAGGCATTGCGCCTGCCATCACAGCGGCGCCCGCTTATATCCTGGGCCAGGCCGTCACGCTGACCTTTGACGATCCCTACGAGACTTACGGATCCACCGCTACCGTCAGGGTGACTCCGCCGGGTTCCTCCACCAGCTACCCAATCAGCAACACCTACCTGGAGCGCCTTGCCGGCTCCATCACCATCAAAGAGAACTACATGAGCTATTCGTCGGGCCGAATCAAGGAACCCGGGAACTATATCCTGACCATCGGCAACACCAGCTACACGCCTTCCAGCCAGGATGTGGCCATCACCGTAATCGAGCCGTCAGACGCCTATGCCGTATCGGTGGACGAGGCCATCACAGGCGGCACGGTCGCGGTCAGCCCGGCCGCCGCCGCGGCGGGCGCCACCGTCACGGTGACCGTCACACCGGATTCAGGCAAGCGCTTGGTGGAGGACAGCCTGAAGTACACGACGGACGGCGGCGCCACCTACACGCCCATCGCCGGTAACAGCTTCACCATGCTGGAGGCGGCGGTCACCGTCACCGCGCAGTTCGAAGATGTTCCGGCGGGCACCTATGCCGTACGGTTGGACAGCACCATCACCGGCGGCACGGTTGCGGTCAACCACGCCACCGGCGACGAGGGCGACACCATCGCCGTGACCGTCACGCCGGCCGTCGGCAAGCGGCTGACGGCAGGGAGCCTCCGGTACACCACGGACGGGACGACCTTCAAGACCATTACCGGGAACAGCTTTACCATGCCGGCGGGCGATGTCACCGTCACCGCGCAGTTTGAAAACGAGTCTGTGCCCACGCTGACCTATTCCCTCAGCGCTTCCGCCGATAGCATCAACCTGGGTGAAAGCGTTGCGCTCACGGCCGATCTTTCCTCCAGTCTGGGCAGCTACACCCTGTACGGCGCCCAGTACGAAGTCGTCCTGGACGCCGAGGTCTTTACGGATATCAACGTTGCTCCCGTCCCCGGCTGGCAGTATGACACCAGCACGGCACACGGCAGCACCACCGTTACCTTTGCGCTCCTGCACGCCGGCGGGCTGGCGGCAGGCGACAGCACCCCCGTCGGCACCATCACCGTCATCGCTGCCCGGGCGGGTACGCACAGCATCGCTTCCGGCAGCGCCGTCGCCACCGACGCGCAGGGCATCGCCATTCCCGCAGTCGGCGCGCCCGCTCCCGTCTCCATCGCCGTTCAATCCTCCGACGTCTATACGGTGACGGTAGACGACGGCATTACCGGCGGCAGTGTTGCGGTGAGCCCGTCCACCGGCGCGCCCAATGTCCCCGTCACCGTAACCGTTACGCCCGATTCCGGCAAACAGCTGGCGGCGGGCAGCCTCAAGTACACGGTCGACGACGGCGAGACTTATACGTCGATCACCGCCACCGAGGGCGTATACCGCTTCCTCCTCCCCGCGGCCAACGTCATCGTAACCGCCGCCTTCGAGGATCTCCCGGCCCTTGCCTACGACATCAAAAAGGCCGCGCTTCCCGACGCCATCTGGACGGTGGAAATCGACAAGACGGCGGCGTCGGCGGGCGAAACCGTTACCGTCACCGTATCGGACACTGCTTTCACTTCCTGGGCCACCGGCCTCATTGTAACCGGCGACTCCGGCGCGGAATACGAATTTACCACCATCACCCCCGCTACCGGCAACGCCAATGATGTCAACGGACCCGGCGTATACAGCTTTGTCATGCCGGCGGAGCCCGTCACCGTGGACTTCACGGCGGACTACACCAGGCTGGAGGTCTATGTCCAGATGGACGGCGGCGCCGGTCCGGAAACCCTGGTTCACTCCTACACCAGAGCGGAAATGGTCGCCCTGGCGGCACAAAACACAGGCGATGTCTATTATTCCTTCTGGGATAGGTATCCCGCCCCTTGCGTCGGCAAATCCGAGCAGTATGTCACCCTCGCCCAACTGGCGGAAAGCGCCAACGGCTACAACTCCGCCCTGCGCTTTGACGACTCGGACTGCACCCTGAAAGGCTTCGCCCTGGACGGTTATATGAGCAGTCTCAGCTGGGACTATCTGATCGACACGCCGCGCAAATTCTATCCCGACATCGTGAGCGACTACATCACCTACCCCGACCCCACCCAGGCGGTGGACGTGGAGCCGGTACTTGCCATCGTCGGCTATGCGGGACGCGGCATGAACCTGGGCGAGAGCATCGACAACAAGGTGTGCGATACGTTGAACACCTACCGCTTTTTCTACGGCCAGTCGGAATTTGAATACGGCGACGGCACCATCTCCGGCGATACCATGGAGGTCGGCGGCGTATCCAGGTGCACCTTCAGCAATTCCGGAAAGTTTCTCAACAAGCTGGTCTTCGTGGTGCCCGAGCCCGCCCCCGAGGACAAAACGCCTCCGGCGTTGACCCCCGATACGACGGACAATACCCTGGGCCAGGCGGCGGAGATTACCTTCACCGACGATGAAGCCTGGCGGAATGCCATCAGCGGCATCAGCGTGGAAGGAGTTACGCTGGACAGCGGCAAGTACACGATTGGCAATGGCGTCATCACAATTGATCAAAGCGTGTTTACCACAGCCAAAGACTATGCCGTGATAGTAAGCGCCGCCGGTTACAGCGACGCCACAGTAACCCAGACGATCCGGACGGCTGCCACTTATGCCCAGGGGGATGTCAACGGCGATGGCGCGGTGAACATTCTGGATGTAGTGCAGGCGGTTAACTTCGCCATCGGCGAAACCACGCCTACAACGGAGCAGTTCAACGCCGCCGACATGAATGAAGACGGCAGCATCAACATTCTGGACGTGGTACAGATTGTGAATAAAGCAATGGAGAATTGACAGCATGACGTAGGCCCAACCGGAGGAAATCTTATGAGAGATTTCCTCCGGTTAAAACCGGGTTGGAGCCGGATCGGCAAAGAACGGTTCAATCCCTTGGTCTTAGAGTCAACTCAGTCGATGACTAAGCAATGCGGCTATTTTGCCGGTCTGAAATATTTTGGGCGAAAATAAAACCGGTTGTTGAGCACGCTGGAAGGTAATATTCCAACAGCACGGCAGATGCTTTAATGTTTGTTGTATTGACTTTAACTAGATAATTAATTATTATGAATTTGTGTTATGTTATGTTACGTTATGTAGTGTTTTTTATTTGCGCATAGTTATTGTTTTAAGTTATTGGTCTTTATGTTTGTTTTTGTTTATTTGTTTTACGGTTGCAGAACGCGATGATGCCGCAGTTTTTGCCAATATCATTGCTTTGTATAATTGGTTTTCCTTTCAGGAAACGGGCCAATTTAATAAAAAGTCGGAAACGGGGTGGTTACGTGACTCTAAGCGGGGAGGTGAAATACTTTAGACGTTGGTTAGTTGGAAAAGGATTATTACAATGATCACGAGATTAGGGGGGAGAAGTAAGTAAAAAATTCTGTGCAGCCGCTGCAGCTCATCGTCAGACTGCCGGATTCGTTACTGACCGCAACTCCCCGTTGCACGGCGGGTGGCGTCAGCGATCAGGTTGCTTGGTGGAGCTTGCCTTGCGTTCCCCGGTCTGGGAGAGCGATATCAACTATGTAGCTGTCAGTCATGCGGCTGCTGCTGTCACCGTGTACAGTGTTGAATCGGGTAAGCGCAAGCTCAATGCCGGGCGCATTGGGAAATTGATCCGCCTTCCTGAGTAAAATATTGAATTTCCGGCTTAACAGTCCGATCCTTTCAACCGGAGTGGACCCTGGTTTTAACCTGTGGTCACCGGCTAGTACATGAAACCAGCAAAGTGTATTTGGAAATGCGTACGATTTCACAAAAACCAAATCCCAAAAGAGAGAGGAAGAACGGAAATGCCAAGGATGAAACCAAAGGGTCGGTACAGGTTTTCCATACTGTGTTGTTTTGTCGTCCTGACCCTGCTGCTTAATCTGGTGGGAGTGGTCAACCCGTTCATGACCGGAATTGCCGCCGCCGACCAGAATCCGGTGCTGGAGCTGGGAAGTGTGTCCGGAAATCCCGGCGAGGAAGTCCGGGTACCGCTAACGCTGACCAGTTCGGGACAAGTTGTCGGTCTGCAGTTTGACCTGAGTTATGACCACGATTTATTGACCTATCAGGGCAGAACCTACGGCGACCTGATCAACGCCGTGAACGACGATGGCGATAGAATCTATACCATCGCCACGAACCACTTGCCGGACGGTAAATTCAGGCTGATGGTTTATTCGATTCCGACCACCCCTATGCCCTCAGGCAGCGGTACGGTAGTGGAGCTGAGGTTCCTGGTGGCGGCCGGGGCCGCGGCGGGCCAGACCTGCGCCCTGGAATTCAGCGGAGTCATTCTTGCCGATAGGTATGGCGAGGAGGCGATCCCTACAACCGTAAACAACGGCCAGTTCAGTGTTCCGCAAGGTTCCGTGAGCCAACCGCCGGCACTGACGGCGGACAGCACGGACAACACCGTGGGACAGGACGTCTACTTAAGCTTCACGGATGATGAAGCCTGGCGCAACGCCATCAGCGAGATCAGCGTGGACGGTAGCGCTGTGGACAGCGGCAAGTACACGATTGCCGCCGGAAGCATCACCATTGACCAGAGCGTGTTCACCACTGCCAAAGACTATACCATCGCGGTAAGCGCCGCCGGCTACAACGACGCTTCTGTTACCCAGACCATGCATCCAGCCTCCACAAGCGTTTGGGACGGCTCGATTGACGTAACATGGTATAACACCACCGACAGCGTATTTTATATCGACACCCCGGCTAAGCTGGCCGGCCTGGCGGCGATTGTCAACGGTATTTATAATACCGGTGCCACCGTTACCGGCAACCCGGATTATATCGTCTACAACGTTGGTGGCGGCACCCTCGCCGGCTCGACCACCGCCACTTGGGTCTACGGCGGCGACGACTTTACCGGCAAGACCGTCTACCTCACGACCGACCTGGACATGGGCGGTGTCTACGACAGCACGACCCAGACCTGGAGCGGCCCCAATTATATGCCCATCGGCGGACAATATTGCATGACCTACCAGGACGGCACCACCCTCATCGGCTCCTCCTGGAACGGCACCTTTGACGG
>DNIT01000209.1:0-6411 GCA_003489345.1 Pelotomaculum sp.
TTTCCATCCATCCACTGTTTAGTTTTCAAAGACCGTGTCGCCCCTTGGCGCGACGCAAACGTTATCTTATCATTTCTACCGGCTCTGTGTCAACTGGTACCTTTTGCCGTATTCGTACCATTGCATCTTAAAATCAGACATATATTTGCTGTCCCGGAGCTTAATGTTACCATGTTTATCTGTCTTTTGTCAAGGTGCTTCAGCTTAAATTGCAGCCCCAAATAAAACATCCCCGGAAGCAGATGCGTCCGGGAATGATCCAGAAATTTTCAACTATGCTTGCTCGCGTGGTTTCATCAGCGGGAACAGCAAAACGTCGCGTATGGAAGATGAATTGGTCAACAGCATCACCAGCCTGTCGATTCCTATGCCCATGCCGCCTGCCGGGGGCATCCCATATTCCAGAGCATTTATGTAGTCCTCATCCATCATATGCGCCTCATCATCACCGGCTTTGCGCTTTTCAACCTGTTTCAAAAACCTGCCTTTTTGGTCAATAGGGTCATTTAGCTCCGAAAAAGCGTTGGCCATCTCACGACCATAGATAAACAGCTCAAAGCGATCGGTCAAATCCGGGTTTTCGGCCTTGCGTTTGGCCAGGGGAGATATCTCGACAGGATAGTCCATAATAAAAGTGGGCTGGATCAATTTGGGCTCAACGACCTCATCAAAGACCTTGTTCAGTACCGAACCCCAGGTGTCCGTTCCGTCCAGTTCTATTCCCAACCGGGCCTGTTTCGCCGCGCTGCGCGCCGCCGCGTCATCCTTAATCATATGGAAATCCAGACCGGAGTGCAGCTTAACTGCTTCAAGCATGGGAATCCTTGTCCACCCCGGAGACAGGTCGATGACCGTGCCCTCGTACTCAATCTTTGTTGTTCCCATAACCTCTACGGCAACAGTTGAGACCAGCTCTTCGGCAAGGTCCATCATGACGTGGTAATCGGCATAGGCCTGGTAGAGTTCGAGCATGGTAAATTCGGGATTATGCTTGGTCGAGATACCCTCGTTACGAAAGTTGCGGTTTATTTCATAGACTTTTTCAAATCCCCCCACCAGCAGGCGCTTTAAGTATAATTCGGGAGCAATCCGCAAGTACAGGTTAATATCCAACGCGTTGTGATGCGTTATAAAAGGTCGTGCCTCCGCTCCCCCGGCGATCGTTTGCATCATCGGGGTCTCAACTTCCAGGAAACCTCTGCGATCCATAAAAAGGCGGATAGCCCGGATGATTTTACTCCTGGCTTCGAAAACTTCTTTTACGTTTGGATTTACAATCAGGTCAACGTAACGCTGCCGGTAGCGCAGGTCCACATCCTTTAAGCCGTGCCATTTCTCCGGCAACGGCCTTAATGACTTGGACAATAACGTAAATTGCTCCATTGCTATAGTAATCTCGCCCATACGCGTCTTGAAGACCTTGCCGCTGACCCCGATAATATCGCCAATGTCCAACTTGCCGAAAAGCTCGTAAGCTTCCGGCCCGATATCATTTAATCGCAGATATATCTGTATTTTTCTGGAGCCGTCCTGAATGTGGGCAAACGTGGCCTTGCCCATACCCCGCCGGGACATCATACGCCCTGCCACAACGACACGCTGGTCTTCAAACTCAGCAAAATGGTCGAGGATTTCGCCTGCCTGGTGCGTGCATATGAAGCGGCCGCCATAAGGTTCTATGCCTTTGGCGCGGAGCTCGCTAAGTTTCTCACGGCGTACCTGCATTAATTCATTCAAATCCTCTTCCGGTTTCTCAAGCGCCTCACGCATATCCTTTTTTTGTTCCGACATATACTAAAATCCCCCGGTTCCTAACGCAAAATATCCATGATTTGGTATTTCAACTGACCTGCCGGTACGCTAACCTCTACGATATGGTCTTTGGATTGTCCCAGGATGGCCTTGCCCACCGGAGACTCGTTTGATATTTTGTTGGCGCCGGGATTGGCTTCAACTGAACCGACAATGGTATAGGTAAATTCGTCCCCGCTCTCAAGGTCTTTTAAAAGCACTGTGGAACCGATCGATACCACTCTGGTGTCCAGGTTTTCATCATCAATAATTTTCGCGTTGCGCAGCATTTTCTCCAGGGTCAGTATGCTGCCTTCGATGAACGCCTGCTCATTTTTGGCATCCTCGTACTCTGAATTCTCGCTGATGTCCCCGAAGCCAATGGCCTGTTTAATCCTCTCGGCAACCTCTCTCCTCTTTACTGATTTGAGCTGTTCTAGTTCATCCTCCAGTTTTTTAAGACCTTCCACCGTGAGGATAACTTCCTTTTCCTTCATAAAACATTATCTCCTTATCGATGTATTAAGGCATGATAAACAAATATATGTTTAAACCCTTTATTTATGCGATACCATACAAAAAGGCCTATACTACACTCAAAGCACTGCAAAAGAAAATATCCTGCAGTGCTTGCCATATACCGGAACAAATACCCGCTACCCAAGTCAAGTCTCGTGACCCGGCTGTGTCCGGGTTCTGTGTTAATTTTGTCCAACCTATTCCGGCATCGATATAAAAATAAAAACAATGAAAAACCATTGCTGGAAAAAACAGTTTATATTGGGAACCCCCCTGGAGCCTTTTCCTAAACATTATAAAAAGACAGACTTGCTTTGTCAAGGCCATCTCGTTCTATATGAATTTATTTTGCCCGGCACGCTGTTTAATCTGTTCTATTTCCTGAGCGGTCATGGCCCGGCCAAAGCTGCGGAAGCCGCCCAGCTTAAACCCGTGTTTCCCGGCTAAGGCATCAATTTCTTCAACCTGCTCGATTGTAAGCTCACGGCCCAGGGTATAGCTCTCATAACGCTTTTCGAGAGACAAAATCATGGTCTCGGCCATACAGGCGTAGGCTGTCCGGGGCGGGAAACCAAAGTTGAGGTTGAACTCCACATCCCCGGGAATCTCAACTACACCGCCCTCTATGACCAGGACATCGTCTCTGAGCTCGGCCACCCGCGCCGAGACATCACGCGGTCTGGCCACGTCGCAGACCACCGCTCCGGGCTTGAGATCCTCCGGCTCGATTACCGTGTCAATAGAGCTGGTTACCGTAATGATAACATCGGCGGAGCGGAGAGCTTTCCCGGTATCCGAGGTTACCTTCACCGCCAGGCCCGTGTCATAGAGGATTTTACCGGCCAGTTCCTCCAGCTTGCGCTCATTTCTGGCCACCAGGGTCATGCTTTTGGCATCCCTGGCCAGGATCAGGGCGCAAATCCGGCCGATGGCGCCGGTGGCTCCCAGAATCACCACGTTAGAGCTTTTTAAATCATGACCCATGGCTTGAGCCGCCGCCCTGGTGGACTCAATGGCCGTAGCCACGGTGTAGCTGTTCCCGGTAGTAACCGGTATCTTCAGTTCTTTGGCCACTGTCACGCCGGCGTCTCCCACCACCTTGGTGAAAGCGCCCAGACCCAGGATTTTGGCGCCCAGCTTTTCCGCTACGCGCCCCCCCTGGATAATCTTTTTTAACACATATTCCTGGGGAAATCTCATCATCAGGTCTGCTGTGAGGGGACAGGCGATAAACCAGCCTTCCGTTTCAGCCAAAGAAGAGCGTACCCCAGTGATATGGGCTACCTTCATCGACGGGAGCATGGCAAATGCCCGTTCAATAACCCGGTCGGGAACAAACCTGGCAAATTTAAATTTTCTGCTGACATCTCCCGCGTGCATAGGGTGAAGCATAAAAGCGAAGTTCTGCAGGTGGGTTCCCTCCTATCCTTTAATTGCCCGAACCAGTTCCATTATTTTTTCTGTTTCAACGTACTTATCTTCCTGGATGGGCGACTCGCCAATCTCAAAGCCCACCACCTCCTTGTCCAGGACCGCTTCGATGACCTTGATCCTTTTGTTGGAGCCGATCATCACAACCTGGTCAAAGGAATGCAGCATAGCTATCGTTTCCATGATTGAGTCAAAAAGGGTTAATCCGCTCTTATCTCTCAGATACTCCCAGCGCTCCTTTTCCGACATGAGAACGATAAGATCCACACCTTCCCCTTCCAGCGCCTCACGGACTTCCTCTTTGTTTAAAATTGGGAAGCCAACCACGGCCAGACTGCGGCCCTTCCTGATTTCACCCAGACCCTCGAGGCGGGATACAAGGGTTCGATCCACTCCCAGGCGGGTTGCCACCTCAGTCTGTGACAGACCCTTTGACCTCATGATGAGGATTTCACTCACAGCCCGGTCAATCTTGTGCCGGCTGATTATCTTCTCTCCCAAGCGGATTAAATCCAAAGCTTATCACCTGATTTGGTCGTGAGTCGTGGGTATATACTGCATTCCTTTAGTGCCATATGTAATAAATTCGCACCTTAAATTATTGTGGGTATGCACAGGAATATGCCTGTATCGCAAAGAAACACCTTAATAATATACCATTCGGGGTGGATTCTATGTGCACAAACTTGTGTACATACTAGATTTTAACAGAAAAATAAGCCCTCTCGCAAGGGCTGACCAAAATTTTTCTTTTTTTTTGCAAATAATTCTTAGTTCTTGACATTTTCCTCAAACAAGACAAAAATACTGCTGATTTCCTCCCGGGACTTGGCTTTATTTATCAAATCTCTCAACCTGGCTGAACCGCGCATTCCTCGTGTATACCAGGCAGCATGCTTGCGCATCTCCCAGACCGCCACCCTCTCCCCCTTGAATTGAACGAGAAGGTCCAAGTGCCTCTGCGCCATGGCGACCTTCTCTGCGGGTTTTGGCTCGGGCGGCAGCTCGCCGTATTTTAAAAAGTGCACAGTGCGAGAAAACATCCAGGGATTGCCGAGGGCGGCCCGGCCGATCATAACCGCGTCACACCCTGTCTCTTCGATCATGGCCCCGGCGTCTATCGGGGACCAGATGTCGCCGTTTCCGACAACCGGAACGTTCACAGCTTTTTTAACCGCGGCAATTGCTCCCCAGTCGGCCTTCCCGCAGTAGAACTGAGAACGGGTCCGCCCGTGTACGGTTATAGCCGCGGCTCCTGCATCAACCACCGCCCGCGCCAGTTCCACCGCATTAACCGATTTTTCGTCCCAGCCCTTGCGCATTTTAACGGTAACAGAAACTTGCACGCTATCTGCCACCGACTTGACAATTTTCGCAGCCTTTGCTACGTCCTTCATCAGGGCTGCTCCTTCTCCGTTCCGGACGATTTTGGGTGTCGGGCAGCCCATGTTGATATCTATCAAAGAGGCCCCGCAACCCTCAACGATTTTCGCGGCGCCGGCCATATAGGCTGGATCGGAGCCGAATATCTGAATGCTTACCGGCCTGGACTCCCCGGCAATATTAAGGATGGCGCCGGTTTTAACGTTTCCATACAAAAGCGCCTGGTCACTCACCATTTCGGTGCAGACCAGGCCGCAACCAGCCTCTTTCGCTAAGATGCGATAAGCTTTGTCGGTAATACCGGCCATTGGCGCCGATATCACCGCGTTCTCCAGTTGAACGGAACCGATCTTCACCGTGTTGTCAGATTCCTCTCATAAATTAAGATCAAGCCGGTCAGGGTCAGGAAAGAATCTACTTTTTCAATGGTTGCGCTGGACTCGGCAATGAGTGGAGCCAAACCCCCGGTGGCAATAACCATAGTATTTTCACCAAGTTCCTTTTTCATCCGTCTGGCAATCTCGTCGACCTGGCCGACAAAGCCGTAATATATACCGGCCTGCATGCTGCTGACGGTGTTTCTGCCGATTAAAGCGGACGGCTTTGCTATTTCTACCCGGGGTAGTTTGGCGGCTCTCGCAAAAAGGGCTTCCGTTGAAATGCCGATACCCGGCGCTATAGCCCCACCCAGGTATTCCCCCCTGGCGTTAATAGCGCAGAAGGTGGTGGCCGTCCCGAAGTCGACGATGATCAAAGGGCATCCGTATTTTTCAATCGCGGCCACGGCATTGACAATACGGTCGGCGCCTACTTCCCTGGGGTTTTCGTATTTCACAGGAAGGCCGGTCTTAATGCCCGGCCCTACCACCAGGGGGCTTATGTTGAAAAATTTCCGGCACATTTTTTCCAGGGTATAGGTCAGAGGAGGCACCACGGTGGAAATAACCATGGCATGAATTGATTTCATCTCCAGCCCTGCGATGTCAAACAGCTCTTTGAGCATAACCCCATACTCGTCCGAGGTGCGATGGCGGTTGGTGGACAGCCGCCAGTTTGCTACGAGTTCACGATCATTATAAACACCCAAAACAATATTGGTATTACCCACGTCAAAAACCAGTATCATACCTGTCCCCCTCTCCGGTACATCTTAACCAATTTTAGCAGAGAGCCGAACCGTCATGCAATAAGGGATTGTTGTCATATACAACAACATATTCTCATGTAACATATATTTTCGCTAAAAGTTGCAGGCCGCGGGCGTAAGGCGTATAGTTTGAACATGGC
>DNIT01000209.1:6493-10423 GCA_003489345.1 Pelotomaculum sp.
AAGGCGTATAGTTTGAACATGGGTCTGCATGATATTCTCCAGCGTTAAACAAAAGCCCGTAGACAATCATGCCGGTATCGCGCCACGATATCGGATGAAACCAAGGCAATATAATAACGCCCTGCGACCTACGCCTTACGACAACTTATCTGTTTCCTCAGGCAGTGTATTCGAAATATTGGCCGCTAATAAGGTGAAGTGGAACGCAGCTCCTCTACAACCGGGCCAATGGTTGCCAGAAAATATTCAACGTCCTCCTCCGTATTATTCCGTCCTAGTGTCAAACGCAGGGAACCATATGCCAGATAGGGCGGAATACCCATGGCCAGCAGCACATGTGACGGCTCCAGAGAACCCGAGGTGCACGCCGACCCGCTGGAAGCCGCGATTCCTTTCAGGTCCAGCTTATGCAGCATAGACTCGGCCTCAACATGTTCAAAACAAAAGCTGGCATGGTTGGGCAGTCGCAGCACAGGATGTCCGGTAAGTTGAACCTCCTCAATACTATTGGTTACACCGCTGATCAACCTGTCCCGCAGCACTTTCAGACGGCTGCTTTCTCTTGCCTGGTCCGCTGCGGCCAGTTCAACCGCCTTGCCCAGACCGATGATGCCCGGGATATTCTCGGTGCCGGCCCGCCGCAGCCGCTCCTGGGCTCCGCCGTGCAGCAGCGTCTGCTTCCAGTGGGTCCCCTTGCGGATATACAGCGCTCCAATACCCTTGGGCCCGTATATCTTGTGCGCGGATATGGTCAGCAGGTCGCAGTTCAGGTCGTTGACATCGACCGGTATTTTACCGAAGCTCTGCACGGCGTCGATGTGAAAGATAATCCCTCGCTCCCCGGCAATTTTGCCGATTTCAGCTGCAGGCATAATGGAGCCTACTTCGTTGTTGGCATGCATGATCGTAATCAGGGTGGTCTTGTCGGTAATGGCCTCCCTGACTGCTTCCACACTGACCATGCCGTAGCGGTCGACGGGCAGAATGGTAGTCTCAAAGCCCTGCTTGCCCAGCGCCTTGACGGTGTTGAGTACGGCGTGATGTTCAACGGCGCTGGTAATAATATGGTTGCCTTTT
Organism: Pelotomaculum sp.; assembly: GCA_003489345.1. GTDB lineage: Bacteria > Bacillota > Desulfotomaculia > Desulfotomaculales > Pelotomaculaceae > Pelotomaculum_C. The sequence goes on from DNIT01000209.1 coordinate 7,571, forward strand.
TTGAAGCTGGTAGCGGCTGCCCCGTGTATGGCCAGGTTGTCGGCTTCGGTCCCCCCGCTGGTAAAGACAATTTCCTCGTTGTCGGCGCCGAGGGCATGCGCTACTTTTTCCCTGGCCTCTTCAACCGCTTTTTTGGCGGCGTAGCCGAAAAAATGGTGGCTGGACGGATTGCCGAAGTTGTCACCGGTTAAGAAGTGGTATATCTCATCGGCGACACGCCGGTCAACAGGTGTGGTGCCACTGTGGTCAAGATAGATCCTGGGCAATGGACTCCCTCCGATACTAAGACTGAAGTCTTTAAGGCAGAATTAGCCCAATAATAACAGATTATTATATCAATCACCTGAAACCGTATCACATTACTAGGGTATTGTCAACCAACATTATTTCTTAATCTGCTGCAATATCTAAACTATTGCCTCCGGTGTCACGCCTTTGACGTTGATCTCCACCAAGGTATCCCCATACAGCACACCAAAGCGCATCCGATCGCCAGGTTCATCCCCGGCGTCCAAAACTTCATACTAACGGCGGAAAATAATGCATATCATTACACACCGCAGGAACAACGAATTGAAGCAAACCACCGCCTGTTGATCCAGCGGCTGAGCAGGCGAAACCGCAAGCTGTGCTGCGACTCATGGATGACAAAGACTTGTTCCGCGAGGATGTATTATTAGCTTCATCTATGGATTCCAGCTGGCACGGCAATTCGTGAATGAACTTAATAACCATAAGAACGGGCATCTGAATACCGACTATCAAGTCAGGCCAGATGCCCGTTCAGTATTTATACAGAGAGAAGCGTCAGACAGCCAGATCTGCTGTCTGCCTTACCAAGAACCCACGGTTCACATCATGTCCTTAGGGGAACGCGCCTTTAAGCCCGCCCGCTTTTTTTAAGAAAGCGCTCTGGGTGCGCTATCCGGACGTGCCCCATCCGGGTATTTTTCGGTTCATATCAGTTATTTCCGGCCATGCCGTAAGCTTTTAACCTGCGGGAAACGGCCCTGGCCAGGACCGCGGCCAAGACCGCCTTAACCAAATCCAGGGCTATAAACGGGGTAAAGCCAATGGTTAAGACCTGAGCCACGGAAACCGTTTGGCCCATATAAAACGTTAAAATTGCGTAGAGATAGGGCAAACCGACCAGGTAATACACGATTATGCCGGCAGCCATGGAAAGGAAGTAGCGTAAAAAACCGCTCTCCTCCTTGTTTCTGAGCAGCATCCCGATAACGTAGGCACACCCGGCAAATCCCGGCAGGAAGCCGAAGGTGGGCTGCAGGACATAGGCCGGCCCGCCAAAGGGGGGGGTGGCAAAAACAGGCACTCCGATTAAACCCAGCAGGATATATACAACCATACTCAGCGCTCCCAGTTTGGGTCCCAATAACCCGCCAGCCAGCATCGCCATCAAAGGCATAAGGCTGAAGGGTACTACCGAACCGGCGTAGCGTACCAGCATGGCCGCCACCACGGCCAGAGCCGCAAATGCGGCAGTCATGGTAATGTCACGGGCGGAAAACTTGGACATCGGCACTCAACTCCTAAATTAATTGGTTGGTATAATTGTTAACCTGTCCGATTCTACTGGTTTACCTAAAGGATAAAATTTTTTATGTCAGTCTTAACGACACCTCCCCTGACACCAGCCTTTGTATTTCTCCGTTGGGGAGGCGCAGGAGCAGGGCCCCATCCGCGTCGATGTCCTCCGCCCAGCCTTCCCATGATTTGCTTAAAGTATGGATGCGCACAGGACAGTTCAGGGAAACCGACATCTCCTTCCAGGATGACCATACCGGCCCAAAACCCTTGTCCAACCATAGAGTATACCAATATTCAAGGGATTCCAGGCAGGCACGTGTCAACTTCGCACGCTCTACCGGGCGCCCGGTCTCAATTTTCAGCGAGGTAGCAGTATCTCTAAGCTCAGCCGATAAATCCTCTGGCTGTTGGTTGACATTGATGCCCACCCCCAGGACCAGGTAGTTGACACGATCCATCTCCGCGTTTAAATCAGCTGAGATACCGCAAATTTTTTTGCCGTGCGCCAGTAGGTCATTGGGCCATTTGATGCCTAGCACAACCCCGGTTTCCGCCCTGATCGCCTTAGCCAGCGCGACAGAGGCCACCATGGTTACCTGGGCAACCTGAGCAGGGTTGACCGGAGGCCGCAGGACCAGCGACAAAAAAATCCCCTTGTACCTGGGCGAAGACCAGACCCTGCCCAACCTGCCCCTGCCGCCGGTCTGTTCTTCAGCTACCACCAGCGTCCCTTCCGCACAGCCCCTTTGCCCTTCTTCCTGGGCAATCTTGTTGGTGGAGGAAATGGTGGAGTAGTAAACTATTTTGTTTTGGCCCATCATCCTGGTTGAGAGCCCTTCCTTGATTTCCTCCGGATTGAGCCGGTCCGGCGTACCGGTCAACTGGTAGCCGACTCGCGGCCGTGCCTCAATCTCATAACCGTCTTCCCGCAAGGCCTGGATGTGCTTCCAAATAGCCGTTCTCGTAACCTGCAGGCTTTTGCATATTTCTTCACCTGAGATATATGCGCCGCGATTTTTTTTCAGTAAACGCAAGATAGCCTCTTTCAAACGGGTGCACCTCCATATGGTCGTGGGACGTGAGACGTGGGTCGTGGGTGTGCGTTGGATTCTATGGGCTCAAAGATTATATAAATGGCATTTGCTCCGCTGAATGTAATTACCTGATTACATTCATTATCATGTATGTAGTTTAACCCACATGCGACCAAACGTCAACCATGGGAACTACACTGGTTTACCTTTGCCGTTTAACCGTACTACTTGAATACTCAAATAAAAAGTTGTCAATAACCCCGTCCCCTTG
>DNIT01000209.1:10523-10881 GCA_003489345.1 Pelotomaculum sp.
AATAACCCCGTCCCCTTGTCACTTCACAGCTTTTACCTCGTGCAGGTCCAGGCTGATATCCAGGGCTGTTACCGAATGGGTCAGCGCGCCTACGGAAATCAGGTCAACGCCGGCATCTGCCGCGGCCCTGACATTTTCCTCGCTGATCCCGCCGGAGGCCTCGACCAGAGCCCGTCCTGCAATGATTCTGACGGCCTCCTTCATTTTCTCCGGCCCCATATTGTCAAGCAAAATTATATCCGCTCCCGCTGTCAGGGCTTCACGCACACCGGCCAGGTCCTCCACCTCGACTTCAATCTTGACCGTATGGGGACTGCCCAGCCTGGCGGCTTTTACGGCAGGCCCGATCCCCCCCGCC
>DNIT01000209.1:11105-13463 GCA_003489345.1 Pelotomaculum sp.
TTCTGGTATCTACAATACGGGCAGAGGTTCCTTCCACAAGGCCAACCAGACCGGCCGTCCTGGTCGCTATTCCTGACATGTGCCGCAGAAAATTCAGAGCCAGACGCTCACCGGTGAGTATCGCCCTGGTTTGCCCGGCAATTTCAGCAAGTATACTGCCCGGTCTCACCTTATCGCCGTCACGCACCAGGGCCTTAAACTCAAAAGCCGGATCGAAACGGCGAAAGACCAGCTCCGCAATCGGCAATCCGGCGACCACCCCGCCTTCTTTAGCCATAATGTAACCGTAAGTCACGGCATCCGGGGCAACGATGCTGTTGGTGGTCAGGTCGCCGGTGCCAATGTCTTCACGCAGGCTGCGATCAATGAGTTCTTCCAGCTCAAACAGATTGAGTTCCAATTTTGCGTCTCTCCTTAAATCTGGTACCTTTGTTTTAAGAATTTAACCGTAAAGTCCTCCAGAGATGTTTTCTGGGGGTCAAAGCCCGCAACCAGGGCTTGCGAGTATTCATGGTCGAAAATATAAACACCCTCCCCCACATCCCTGGTAATCCCCTTGCGAACACTGAGGTACCGGGCAAAACCTTCCGTGAGGTTCTCTTCAATCCAACCATCCCAGGTATAAGGGACATCCTCCTTGAACCTCGTCATCAGCTTCTCATCTTTTTTCAGTTTTGAACTCAGGTACTTGAAGGTCATATTCCCGGTAAAAGTGCGGAAGTAGGGAGTTGAGAACTCGTGAAACGGCACCGACCAGGCTTTCTCGGGCGGACTGTTCCACTGGATGGTGGTAAGTGAGTCTTTATCACGGTAAAAACCGGCGCCGCCGTAAATCCGCATATTCATAAGCAGCTCAATGTTTTCAGGCTTTTTCTTGAGCTTAATGCCGGTTTCCTTCTCCATAAAGGCGATAACGTCAAAATCCTCTTCCACCAGGCTATTCGTTTTCTGGGCTTTCCGCTGCAGCAGCGGCTTGATCTGTTCGTAGTGGGCCACGGCATAGTTGGCGCCGTACCAGCTATAAAAATCAACCAGAGTATTCCTGTTTTTATTGAAATAGCGGTCCTCTCTAATAAATTTGAGGATCTCTTCCAGGTCCGCTCCCTGCCTGCCCTTTTGGATCAGCCTGTCGGCCATGGGCTGGGGATGGTAATCATCCATGATTTCCTTGAGCTGGGCCCGGCGGCGTTCGTCCATCCCCTTGTAAGCGCTATAAAGCCAGTTGTAGTGCAACGCGTAGTCGGGGTCGCGGTCCGCATATTCCTTCAGCCCTGCCCACATGGCGGGGTCCTTTATGTTGGCCCGGTAAATCTCCTCTGAAGACTCAAAAATGAAGATACTGAAATCTTCGGGTTTAATCACCAGTGGGCGTACCGATTCCGCATCCGCATCCCAGAGGTCACAACCGGGCAGAAGCAACAAGGCCGTACTATAGAAAATCAGCATTCCCAGGACCTTTAGAATCCTTAGCTTCACGACAATCACCTGCTCCAGTGCAAAGTTGTCCCCTCAGTCGTACCGCATGTCTCTCTTTGGTTATTTTACCCATTCAAGATATCGATCATATGCTTTTTGGTAATATTCCCAATAAAGGCTTTCATTTTTAGCGGGGGATTCTATACAATTTTACCAGACTTACCAGGCAATAAATAGTATCAACTTAACTGCTCCGGGGAAATTGACGGACTGAAAACGATTCAAGGCAGTATTGGCAAGCGCAGGCAAGCATAACGCGAATTAATTAGGAAACAAGCAAGAAGGCCCTCTTGAGCAAATTTGCTCAAGAGGGCCTTCTTGCTTGTTCCATCCCTTGCCGATAACGCAACGCGGCAGTAGCGTCTATTAAACCTCTATGGTAACATTCACCTCTGTATTCAGTCCTGTTTTGCCGGTAACAGTTATTGATATTTGGTTTGTTCCAAGCAAGCTCAATATCGTTTTTAACCCGCCAAGGCTAATATCCTGTTCTCCAATCAATTCGTCAACTGAGATGGAGGCAACCCCCTGGTTGAAAGTTATTGTTTTGGTAACTCCCAGCAAACTGAGCCGGGCTTTATCAGCGTCACCGGAAGCGTTAACGGTTATTTCGGTGAATTTGGAAGCATTGGTATAACTGCCGCCGGTCAGGTTAATGTTGAAGTTGTTGTTGACGCCGGTTACGGTAACCGGGCTGCCGTCCACCACAAAAGTTACCGATTCGACTACCGGAGCTTCATCTGCCCCACCGCCACCGCCGCCACCACCACCGGGGGCACCGGGGGCAGGCTGCGCAGCGCTGGTTTGGGTTGTTAAAGGTAGGTTATGCGGTCCGGCATGGCCTACTGATAAAGTATCCTCGATTTTGACCGGCTCACTACC
>DNIT01000209.1:13526-17092 GCA_003489345.1 Pelotomaculum sp.
CTACCTTCCTCGCCCGAAACAAAACGTACCAGGTAATTCCGGTCGGGTACCAGCGCTACCGAGTATTGGCCGTTAACATTTGTACTGGCAATGAAGGTGGGGTTGGTGGTAAAAATCAGAGTAGCGTTTTTCACGGGGTTACCGTCCTTATCTTTCAACTCGCCGGCCAGCACGGCAGCAGCCTGCAGCGTAAGATTAACAACGGTAACTTTATCTTCATCCACCTGCACATCACTCCGGTAGGCAACTTCCTGATCGGTAACTGCAGTCAAATCGTAGGAGCCCGGTTCCAGATCCAATTTAAAATTACCACCGGTATCAGTTTTTGCTATTTCCAGTGCTTCGTAACCGCCGGCAGCATAAACTCTGACGACCGCATTTTGCACGGCCGCATTTTTATAAACCGCCTGGCCTTCAATACCGGTTTCTTGAACCGGTGGAGTAAATTCCAGCGCCCGATCCAGGGAGACAACCGCTTCAGCCCTGCTGATACCTTTTTGCGGCTGGAAAGTGTGATCCGGCATGCCAACCATCAACCCGTCCCGGACAACCGCGCCTACGCTGTCGCGGGCCCATTGGGCGATCAGGTCGGCGTCCTGAAATTGCTCAATTTCCCCGGTAGCCGGCCCAAGTTTTAATAATTTCACCAAAATGGCGGCCGCTTCCTGGCGGGTGATGCTGAGCCCGGGCCCAAAGCTGCCGTCGGGATAACCGGAGATATAGCCTGCGGCGGCTGCGGCTGACACTTCGCCGTAATACCAGGCTCCAGGCTGAACATCCGCAAACCGCAGGCCGGAGTCCACTGGCTCCACGGCGAAAGCGCGGTTGACCAGCGCCACAAATTCCGCCCGGGTTATCTGCCGGTCGGGCTTGAATGTCCCGTCTTCGTAGCCAGTAACCAGACCCTGCTCAACCCATTTGTTTATTTGCCCTGCGGCCCAGTGGCCCGGCAGATCGGAAAACCCGGCCGCAAAGGCGTAACCGCCGGCGGTAAAAAGCAATAATAATGTAACTATTGCCACACTTGCAGCCTTTTTCCCCATTATTACAGCACCTCCTAATTTGTATTCGCAATGCCCTGGTGGTATCTATGTTCGGGTCGCGTGCCGAAGCCGGGAAAAAAACCGCGACCGCCTTAATGGCGTGCGGTTTTTTTCTGTAAAAAGATGTTGCTAATGGTATAGGCGTTCAGGACGTATCGCGATAAAATCTATCGTCCGTCCCATTTCATCTATTTTAGTGCGTTGACGATTACCGTGACCGCCTCCGCCCTGGTGGCATTGGCCTGAGGTTTAAAGGTGTTATCCGGATATCCCTGGATGATGCCTGCTTCCACCGCCGCGGCGACCGCATCCTTCGCCCAGTCGGAAATACTTGCGGCATCACCAAAAGGTGTTCCGTCGGATACGGCGGCAAGTTGCGCCGCTCTGGCGATCATGACCGCCATCTGCTCACGGGTAATTAAATCGTCCGGGCCAAAGGCGGCATCATTATAACCTTTGATGATCCCGTAAGAAGCTGCCGTTGCAATGAAGTCCTTTGCCCAATGGCTGGCGGTATCGGTAAAGACTTTGCCGCTCTGCGGAGTCAGGCCATACGCTTTTACCAGCACGGTTGCAAACTCAGCCCTGGTAATATTATTGTCCGGCTTAAAGCTGCCGTCGGGATAGCCGGTAATGGCGTTCTTGGCGACCAACTGTTTGATGTTGTCCTCCGCCCAGTGGCCGGCAATATCGTTGAGGGATACGACAGGCGGTTCTTCTTCTTCTTCTTCCTGCATAGCCAGCACCGCGAACTTGGTGAAGTGGTCTATGGTTACCGAGATGGTATTGTCGGAAACGGTGCCGTCCAGATCGACCCAACTGCCTGCTGTTTCATCGTAATATGCCGCTATCGGTTTTTCGCCCGGCTCCAGAGCAGCCGGATCGAATGTGAAGGTGAGTGTAACGCCCGGCTCATTGAACGTGTAGTGCGGCTTTCCGTCTATGCTCAGCGCGTATACATCACCAAGCAGCCTGAATCCGGAGGGAACCGCCGGTGGTGTTGTGACTACTCTCTCCAATAAGACTTTTACAGTTGCTGTTCCCTTCAAAGCGTTGGCAGGGATTTCCAGTTTCACCGCGCCGGCCAGTTCCACCGTGCCTCCTTTAGAGGGAACGATGCTGACGCCGGGGTGACTGGCGCCGCCGCCACCGCCGCCACCGCCGCCACCGCCTCTTGTTGTAGTCACGGTGACACTGGGACCGTCGGTGCTTTCGTTACCTGCCGCGTCTACCGCCTGGACGGTGAAGGTGTACGTTGTGCCGTCGCTCAGGCCGGTGACGTTATAGGTTTCGTCGACAACCGAGCTGGCGGTCAGCAGGGTGTTGCCCTGGTACACCTTATACCCGGTCACTGCCACGTTGTCAGACGCGCCGCTCCAGTTCAAGGTCAGATCGGTCCGGCCCACGTTGGTGGCCGTCAGCTTGCCTTCGCTCCAAATGGGCTTGCTGTCGTCGAGGGGCGTGTAAGCTATAAATGTGGTGAAGTGCTTGGTCCAGATCGCCAGGTCGGCTCCGACATCCAGCTTGCCGTCCTCTTCGTCACCCAGTTCTACATTGGCTACCGCCTGTGAGTCGGCACTGATTATTCTGGTGATGGGTACGGGAGCATTGTTGCCCCGTTTATAGGCCGCTGATTTTCCGGCTTGCCCCGGAATCAGGAGCCTTACCGCCTGATCAAAGGTCAATATGTCATCGGGCAGGCCTATTTCCACCACCGCATTGACGGTAGCGTTGCTGATGCTTTCGCTGCTGTTGAGCTTGACCGTAGGCAAGGTGATAGTGCCGTCCCAGCCGTCAGGTCCTTGTACGGTCGTACCCTGCGGGATCTGCAGAGACACAGTGCCTTGTACAGCGCCCGGCGTATTGGATATGACCTGCACCTGCACCAACGGCAAGACAGCCGTATTGTCCGGATTAACACTGGCCGCCTGTATTTTCACACCGGTGACCCCCGCGGGAACAGTAATGGATACAGGTGTAGTGGTGTCTTCCAAGGTGATTGTTTCGCCGGTTGCCGGTGCGGGTAAACCTTTGGGTCTGATTACTGTCAGGGTGTAACTTTTTTCAGTTTCACTTTGCGCGGTTACCGCAACAGTGATCTCCGTACTGGAACCCTCGCTTAGCGAAACATCCCCTGAGGCAGCCCCGCTCGCTACAACGGTATCGTTGACCTTAATCACGGCAGCAGCGTCAGCCGCCGTTGGGGTCACCTTAATCCTGTCGACACTGCTGTCCACAACAACTGTATACGCGGTAGCGGCCGGGTCAAAGGCCGGATCCAATTTGCCGCTGCTTACTGTAAGCTCGCTCAAGTCGGCGTTATCGCTTATATTTCCGATGGTAACAAGGATACTTATAAGCTGCTCCTTCTCTTGAAGGGTCAGGCTATCCCTTAGCGCTTCAACATTAGCCCAATTCAATCCATATCTGGCCGCAGTTGCAGCAGATATTCCCGTATCTCCAGTGAAAATTGCCTCGAGCTCCGCTTTGGGAATGTCGCCAAACGGGTTAAACGACAATGCC
>DNIT01000209.1:17175-17444 GCA_003489345.1 Pelotomaculum sp.
AAACGGGTTAAACGACAATGCCGCAACATCCAATGCGGTCTTAACGACCTTAAAGACTGTAAGTCCTTTAGCCTTAAGAGTGTCTTTTAATCCTTGACTAAAACTGGCTTCAACTGTATTGCAAAAACTTACCAGCTTGGTTATTTCACCGGTTTGCAATTCTTCAATTTTTTCCGGAGTGTCCAGTTGCGCCATCACGCTGGTGTAGGCGGATACAATCTGCGCGTTCGTCAGGCCCAGGTTTCTGAGCAGCTGTTTCTGATCGTTAT
>DNIT01000082.1:0-3157 GCA_003489345.1 Pelotomaculum sp.
AAATGGATAGGCCGTACCTAAATAATGCCGGGGCAGAAAAGGCCTATATCTACTCGACCCTACACCGGCTGGTGTTTTCATCATACAGGCTAACCAAGGCCGCTGTGCATGAGGCTTTTTGAGAACCGGTTGCCAATGAACAGCAGGGGGTGCGTATGAATACTGAAGCTGTTTTATTCGACCTGGACGGTACTTTGGTGGACTCCCTTCCTTTAATAGTACGTACCTACCGCCAGGTATTCAGCGAAATGAACATACCATGGGGAAATGATGATGTCGTGAAGATGATCGGCCTCCCCTTGAAAGATATCGGACGCCGCTTTGTGGGTGAAGCGGCCCCTGTTTTTGAAGAGCGCTACCAGTACTATTACCACCAGGACCATGACTACTATACCCGCCTTTTTCCAGGCACATTGGAGATGCTGGAAAGTCTAAAAGGTCAGGATATTCGATTGGGCATCGTTACCTCGAAGGGAAAGCCCGGCACAACCAGGACAGCGGCTTTTACCAAGCTGGACGGTTACATGGACGTGGTGATTACCGCCCACGACGTGGCCAGACATAAGCCGGATCCGGAACCCCTGTTAACAGCTCTGGCAACCTTACCTGCCCGGGCTGAAAGGACTATTTTTATTGGGGACAGCAGTTATGATATCCTCACCGGAAAAAACGCAGGTTGCCTTACTTTGGGTGTCGCCTGGGGGCTTGACAGCCGTACGGAACTGGAAAAACTCAGCCCTGACGGCATACTTGAAAGCTGGGAAGAACTTCAGGCGTATCTATAGCTGGAGGATTTCTGGCATATAAAACGAGCCCGGCAGATAGTTGTATATCAACGCAGGAATTGGAGGAGACCGGATTGATAGTGGGATTATTGACGGTTGAACTCTTTCTGGGTGAAGCAAATTCCCTGAAGGAGAAACGAAGAGTGCTGAAAGGCCTTATCGACCGGATCAAAGCCCGCTTTAACGTATCGGTCGCTGAAGTTGGCGAACAGGACACCTGGCAGCGCTCCGTGGTGGGTGTCTCTTTCATCAGCTGCGAGCAGGCGCATGTCCATCAAGTTTTAGCGGCGGTGGTAAGATTCATTGAGCGCCAGGGTACGGTTCTGATCACCGACTATCAAACCGAATTGTTATAACTGTCGATTTAAGGCAGGAGGATATGCTGCTGTCTCCGTAGAAAACCTTGTAAAATATTTCTATGCGGGGGGGCATATTATATGAGTCAGGAACTGATTTCAGCTGCCAGAAATAAAGCCGGGGATTATTTTCGCCAGGGTTATAATTGCTCGGAATCCATTTTCCTCGCTTTCCGGGAGCTCGTGGCCCCGGAGTTGGATGCGGGGCTGGTTAAAATGTTTACCGGTTTTGGCGGTGGCCTCGGTCACGCCGGCTGCATGTGCGGGGCTTTAAGCGCAGCGGAAATGATCATCAGCTTTTTCACCGGACGGACCACCAACCAGGAGGACCGCGAGGTAAGTTATCAAGCCGCCCGGGAGTACCACGACCTGTTTCAGGAGCGGTTTGGCGGGACCTGCTGCCGGACGCTGAACACCCATTCTTTTGACACACCGGAACATCTCAAAAACTGTCTTAAAATTACCGGCAGCACCGGGAAGCTATTAATGGAATATCTGATGCAAAAAGGCCTGGTGGCCTAAGAGATGCAGAAAAAAGACGGCGCCTGAAAAACACCGTCTTTTTCTATACTGTTAACGGAAGCAAAAGAACCGTCCCCCTGCTTCCCGGCTTTGCATTGAAACGGGGAGCAGCCCCCGGCTTTTGCCATCCATGAATACCTATCCCGCTGGCAGCCCCTCACCGTTGAAGAGCCAAAGCAGGCGGTCAGACGCAGATGCCGTTTGCCGGACACCTTCCCCGCGCTTCTATTATGGCCGGAGGCAATGCTTCTTATGCGAAAAAAATTCATCAATCTATAACCGCGCAAGGGCCGCAGGCGGCGCATTTGCCGCAGGCGTCACACAGGCCGAGGTCGCTGTAAAAGGAGTCTACCTCGAGGAGGTAGCCATAGCATTTCTGCTTGTCCAGTCCCTCTGGGGTCAGTGCCCCGGAGGGGCATTTTTTAACGCAAGCCAGGCATTTCCCCTGGCGGTAAAAAAGACATCGCTGCACTGCTTGACGGGGTGACGGGGAGAGAGGCAGGCCGATGACCAGGCTGCCAAAACGGCCGGCGCAGCCGTAAGCGGTAATCAGCATTTGGTGCAGGCCGAATTCCCCTAGGCCACAGATATAAGCCACATGTTTATGGGACCAGCGGGAGCAAAGTTGTACCGGGTCAAAGTTGTGGGTGGGCTGCTGCCATGCCGCTTTTACTCCATGACCGGCCAGGGCGGCTGTAATTTCCTTACAACACAAGCTGATCAAAGCGTTGGTTTCGATGTAGGCTAAAGCCCAGGATCTGGCCACATAAGGGTGCTCCCGGTTGTTTTCAACCAGCTGCCTGGTGAACGGTAAGAAAAAGGCCAGCACAGTTGCCGCTTCCGGCAGCAGGTCATTTGGCAGCAGATGGCCGGGCCCCACGGCAGTTTTCAGCTGTTGAAAAGGGGGGTCGTCCGCTTGCGCATAACCCAATAGCGGCACGCGGTAGGTGGTTTGACAGCGCGGTTGGTTTTCGGTAATGACTCTGTTAATCGTATTTTCAATGAGGTCTTTCATACAGTCAGTAATCACCCGCTTATAAGGGGTTTTGTCTTGGCGTCTTAAAGGAGGGGCTATCTCTCAATATTATAACAATAATAAAAGGAGACTGCTTACAGCCGGAGAATATTATTTCAGACGGTTTTTTGGAGGTACAAGTACTGAAACCTGATGCTCCCGCTGTTAACCCCTATCTGGCCGTAATGCTGGCGGTTGTTGCCGCCGCTTTTTCGTCGATATTTGCAAAACTCGCTTCTGCTCCGCCGCATGTGATAGCTTTTTACCGGCTGGCCTTGGCAGTGCTGTTGATTACCCCACTGGCGCTGAACCCTGCCGGACGCCGGGAGCTAAGGCACATATCCGTACGGGATCTGGCTCTGGCGACTCTGGCCGGGGTCTTTCTGGCTTTGCATTTCGCCGTGTGGATTGCCTCTCTGCAGTATACCTCCGTGGCCAGCTCCTCCGTACTGGTTGGCATGCAGCCGCTATTTGTGGTG
>DNIT01000082.1:3245-7268 GCA_003489345.1 Pelotomaculum sp.
TATTTGTGGTGACCGGGGGATTTTTTTTGTTCAAAGAAAAAATCCCCCTGCGTGGTCTGGCGGGAGGTGTTGCAGCCCTGTCCGGCAGCGTTGTCATCGGGCTGGGAGACTTTCAGTCCGGCGGACAAGCCCTCCGGGGAGATATTCTGGCCTTTAGCGGCGCCTTTATGGTAGCCCTCTACTTCCTAATCGGGCGCAGCCTGCGGAGCAGGCTTTCCCTTTTTCCCTATGTTTTTCTCGTTTACGGTACAGCGGCGTTCTTTTTACTCCTGATTAATTTGGCCGGCCGTACGCCGCTGTACCCTTATCCGGTTATGGACTGGGTTTGGTTTCTGGCCCTAGCCGTGGTGCCCACCATATTTGGACATACCGTTTTCAACTGGGCTTTGCGTTACGTGAAAGCAGCGGTGGTTTCTGTCAGTATCCTGGGGGAACCGGTCGGAGCCACACTGATGGCCTATTTTATTTTTAAAGAGGTCCCGGGGCCGCTGCAAATAACAGGGGGGCTTGCCGTTATAGCCGGGCTCTATATTTTTATGACCGCTTCACGCGGCAAGTGATTGCTGTATTTATTTATGAGCAAGGACATCGTGGTTTTAGTGGGAAAGAAGGATAAAAACCGGTTCATGTTGAAATTAAGTTACTCGATGAATCAACAATGCACGGGAGTTTTCACCCGGCAGATTGATTTAATATTAGAAAGAGGGGGAAAAGGGTTTGAAAAAAAACAGGTATCTATTGGTCCTGGTGGCTTTGCTGGCCTTAGCCCTGACGGCAGTCGGCTGCGGCGGTTCCAAGGAGACACCCAAGGCGGCTGACGGAGACACCATTAAGATCGGGTTCCTAGGGGGGTTGACCGGTGGTCACGCGCACTATGGAATTGAAACCCTGAAAGGGATGCAGATGGCCGTCGACGACATCAACAGCGCCGGCGGGGTGAACGGTAAAAAACTGGAGATCGTCCAGGGCGACCACGGAAGCAACAGCAGTGAGGCCGCTAACGTTACGCAAAAGCTGATTACCCAGAAAGTGTCTGCCATTGTCGGCGACCCGACCACGGGTATTACCAAATCGGCCGCCCAGATTTGCCAGCCGGCCAAGGTTGTCCTGCTTTCGGCAGGTGCTGTTGGTCCGGGAGTTGTTGAAATTGGTGACTACATATACCGCGATACCTTGCTTGACGCGGTTGCGGCGCCGGCGGTGACCAGCTATTTATCCGAGGAACTCAAGTGGAAAAAGGTAGCCCTGGTTACAACTACCGGTCTTTCCTACAGCGAAGGGCTGACCAGTATCTTTAAACCGGCCCTGGCCAAGTATGGTATGGAAATTGTGGCCGAACAGAGCATCATGGAAAAGGACACCAACTTCAGCGCCCAGGTTACGGCCCTCAGCCAGAAACAATTTGACGGGGTGGTTTTCACCGGCTATTATACCGAGGGCGCTCTGTTCATGAAAGAAATGCGCAAGCAGGGACTCAACCAGGTGATGGCCGGAGGCGACGGCCTCCTGGGCAAAGAACTTTACGAGCTGGGCGAAAATGCCGTTCAGGGGAGTATGGTTTATGCCGGTTTTGCAGTGGATACCCAGAACGCCGCCGGCAAGACCAAAGAATTTATTGAGAAATACAGAGCCAAGAACAACAATGCCTTGCCCGACATGTTCCCTGCTCAGGGCTATGACGCGGTAATGCTCCTGGCTGACGCCATGAGGGCGGCCGACAGCAGCGATCCCACCGTTTTCAAGGATAAGCTTGCTCAGACCAAGGACTGGCAAGGCGTTACCGGTACGATTACTTTCGACGAAAAGCGCGAACCGATCAAGAGCCCGGTCTACCTGCAAGAGGTGAAGGGACAGGCTTTTGTGGTCAAAGCGGTTATCCCCATCACACAATAATGCCGGCGACGGCGCTATAACTATAAAGCGAACAGTCCTTTTAGAAGGGCTCGTTTGCACTATGGGTCGCGGGCCTGCCAAAGTACAACTGTTACCGGAGGACGTTCCTTATTTGAATAAGGCTCGAAATCCTGACGCTGGCCCTTGGCAGGCCGCGGCTGATTTTATTTTTTACACGGGTATTCGTGCAGCAAAGGTCCTTTCGACAGCTGCCGTCCCGGATGGGCTCTTAAAGCAATAGGAGGTTGTAGAATGTTCTGGCAGCAGTTCTTGCAGCAGTTCTGGCAGCAGCTGGTTAACGGGGTGACCCTGGGCTCCACTTATGCCTTAATAGCCCTGGGTTATACCATGGTTTACGGTATCATTCAGCTTATTAATTTTGCGCATGGCGAGGTCTACATGATCGGGGCTTTTACCGGCCTGATCTTGGTAACTGTGTACAAAGTCAATTTTATGGTTGCGATCCTCGCTGCCATGCTGGTGTGCGTCCCGCTGGCAATTCTTATTGAGAGAGTCGCCTACCGTCCCTTGCGCAGATCTACCAGGCTGGCCCCCCTGATTTCCGCCCTGGGGGTCTCCATTTTTCTGCAGACACTGGTTACGCTGATCAAGGGCGGTCCGAACCCGCTGGCTTTTCCGCAGGTAATTCAGGATACGGTTTACGTACTGGGACCGGTCAGGTTTTCCACCGTCCAGGTCATCATATTGGTCATGGCCAGCCTTTTGATGGTGTTCCTGCAATTTACCGTAAAATACACCAGGATCGGTAAGGCCATGCGGGCCACCTCGGAAGATTATGAAACCGCCAGCTTAATGGGCATCAACGTCAATCGTGTTGTTTCATTTACCTTCGCGGTGGGCGCGGCCCTGGCCGGAGCAGGCGGTGTACTGGTGGGTATGTATTTTAATTCCATTCACCCCTTTATGGGTGTGACTGTCGGCCTCAAATCCTTCTGCGCGGCGGTACTCGGGGGCATCGGCAGTATTCCGGGGGCCATGCTGGGTGGAATATTCCTCGGGATTGCCGAGGTAATGGGTGTTGCCGCGGGCTTTGATACTTATAAAGAGGCGATAGCCTTCGGCCTCCTGATCCTGGTATTGCTTTTTAAACCGACGGGCCTCCTGGGCCTTCCGATCCAAAGGAAGGTGTAGGATTTATGGAAGCCGTTGTGAATGTGCTGACCAACCCCTATTACATCCAGGTTGTAACCATGATGGGTATATTTCTGATTGCAGCCCTGGGGCTGCATGTGATTACAGGCGTTACCGGACAGTTTTCCTTCGGGCACGCCGCCTTTTTGAGCATAGGCGCCTATTGTTCGGCTTTGATGACCATCCACCTGCACACCCCCTTTATCCTGAACATGCTTGCCGGCGGGCTGATGGCAGCCCTGTGGGGTGTCCTGCTGGGGTTTCCCAGCCTCCGTTTGACCGGAGATTACCTGGGGATCACCACTTTGGGCTTCGGTGAGATTGTACGGGTGGTATTTATTAACATGAAAATCACGGGAGGAGCCGGCGGACTGGGCGGTATACCCAGAGAAACAAATATTGTAATTGTTTACATTGTTGTGGCGCTGACCATCTGGGGGCTCTACCGCATCCAAAATTCCCGTTTCGGACGGGCTCTGGCCGCTATCCGTGAGGATGAAATTGCCGCCGAGTCCATGGGGATCAACCCGCTTCTCTATAAAATAAAAGGCTTTGCCCTCGGGACCTTCTTTGCCGGGATCAGCGGCTCCCTTTTTGCCCACATGATGCAATATCTCAATCCGGCGGACTTTGGTTTTGCAAGGTCATTTGAAATTTTGAACTACGTGGTCTTGGGCGGGCTCGGCAGTATTCCGGGGGCTATTCTCGGTACGGCCGTCCTGTCTCTGGCGCCTGAGTTTTTGCGGTTCGTGCAAGAGTACAGGATGCTGATTTACGGCGCCCTGATGGTTTTGATGATGATTTTTCGCCCCCACGGCCTGCTGGGAGGGATAGATTTTGCCCGGCTATACAAAAAGATTAAAAATAAGCGTAAGTCTGTAGAGAATAAGAATACTGAAAGTATATGAAAGTAAGTGTTACACTTTTATAAAGCGTGTTGGAAGCTGGTCGTAGGCCGTAGGGCGTAAGGCGTAGGGT
>DNIT01000082.1:7438-8417 GCA_003489345.1 Pelotomaculum sp.
TACGCCCTACAGGATATGGGTCGTGTAATCTGCTCAAAGAATTTAAATAACGAGGTCCTATCAAAGGATTCTATTGCTGAGGTGTGCTTATGTCTTTATTGCTGGAGTTGGAAGACGTAACCATCCGTTTCGGTGGGTTGATCGCTGTTGACCACGTCAGCCTGCAGTTGGAGGAAGGTCAGGTGGTGGCTTTAATCGGACCCAACGGGGCCGGTAAAAGCACTGTTTTCAACGTCATTACCGGTATTTATTCCCCTACCAGCGGTCGCGTGCTGTTTAAAGGCGCCGATATCACAACCATGAAACCATACGCCATTACAGCCCGCGGCATCGCGCGGACTTTCCAAAATATTCGTCTTTTTAAAAACCTCTCGGTTATTGATAACATTAGAATAGGCTGTCACTGCCGCAGCAAGGGGGGAATAATCGGGGCGCTAACCAGACTAGCCGGGGTCAGGGAAGAGGAAAAAATTATTATCGAAAAATCCCTGGCCGTTATGGACGTGGTCGACCTGACCGCTAAGAGAGAAGAGCTGGCCAAGAACCTTTCCTACGGTGAGCAGAGGCGGCTTGAAATAGCCAGGGCTTTGGCGTCTGAACCACTGCTTTTGCTACTGGACGAACCGGCTGCCGGGATGAACCCGCTGGAGAAGCAGACTTTAATGCAGATGCTGCA
The DNA here is from genome assembly GCA_003489345.1 of Pelotomaculum sp. GTDB lineage: Bacteria > Bacillota > Desulfotomaculia > Desulfotomaculales > Pelotomaculaceae > Pelotomaculum_C. The sequence goes on from DNIT01000082.1 coordinate 8,115, forward strand.
GCGAATCAGGACGATGGGAGTTACGATCCTACTGGTAGAGCACGATATGAAATTCGTCATGAGTATTTCCGATCGGGTGGACGTATTGGATTACGGGCAGAAAATTGCTTCGGGCACACCGGCGGAAATTCAGAACGACCCTGCGGTAATTGCCGCCTACCTTGGGAAGGAAGTGGTTTAGAGGATGCTCCTGGCTGTTGAGAACCTTACCGTTTCATATGGGGGCATCCAGGCCCTAAGGGGTATTTCCTTTAACGTGGAGGAGGGTGAGGTGGTGAGCCTGATCGGCGCCAACGGGGCCGG
>DNIT01000082.1:8574-8783 GCA_003489345.1 Pelotomaculum sp.
TCCAGGGGAATTTCCCAGGTGCCGGAAGGCCGCCGTATTTTTACCAGGCTGACCGTTCTGGAGAACCTTGAGATGGGCGCCTATACACGGAACAAACAGGAAACCAGGCAGTCGCTGGACAGTGTTTTTGAGAGATTCCCGCGCCTTAAGGAGAGGAAAAATCAGCTTGCCGGAACTTTGAGCGGGGGAGAACAGCAGATGCTGGCCAT
>DNIT01000082.1:8801-16057 GCA_003489345.1 Pelotomaculum sp.
CCTGCGCGAGCGCATGAAGCAGCGCGCCGGAACGCTGAGCGGCGGGGAGCAGCAGATGCTGGCCATGGGCCGGGCCTTGATGTCCAGGCCCCGCCTGCTCCTTCTTGATGAGCCTTCCATGGGTCTGGCGCCGATGCTGGTGAGAGAGATATTTTCGATTATCACTGAAATCAACCGGTCGGGCATGACCATCCTGCTGGTGGAACAGAATGCCCATATGGCGCTATCTATTGCCAAGCGGGCTTACGTACTTGAAACAGGTCAAATTGTACTTTCAGGCCTGGCCGCCGAGATGGCCCGTAATCCGGAAGTACGCAAAGCTTATCTCGGTGAGTAACGAAAGTGCAGGAGGATAGAAAAGTGAAAAGGCCCGATTTTGATTCTTTCAGAACTATTTTTCTGGAATGCCTGGTGCAGGCCAACCTGAAGCCTTTAAACGGTTCTACCAGGTGGGATGAACTTGGCAGCCTGGAGGCGCGGTGTCAAATTCTGGAGGCGGTCAATGCCAAACTGCAGGATAGCTGCGGTTTGGGTTTTGAGATCAACCACCGGCTGCTTAAGGTGGAAGGTCCGGTGGAAAGCGCCATCATCCAGGCTTACCACGAGTTGAACACTATTTATCTGGTTGAAAAAATCAACAATAAGATTAGGGCGCGGCTCAATTAACAGGGGAACGAGAATTAACTAAAAGTAAATAATTTTTTGAATTTTTAGGCTTTATATTAGAAGGAATTTTTAAAAGACGGTTGAATATAGTAAATTGAGGTTGGTAGGCGGTCACGTTGCCAGGCCGCCTGTCAAAAATACCATCCTCTGATAATGGTTAATGGGGGTATAGAACCGGCTGTTCCGGCCTGCCACATGGTTTTTACGATCATACGGCAATGGTGGAACGTTGTGTCGGTTTGTAATTTGCGCCCATTCAATCATTATTTTTATTTTTGGGACGAAAGAGGGGGTGGTGAAAAAAGGAAAGTAATCACAAGCGCTTGCCATGGGTAAAAATATGAAATTATCTCACATCTTGTTCATTGTTGGGTAACAGTACTGACTTAGCGAAAAATTGAGAGGGAGTGAGATTATGTCAGTTGAAAAGGCAACGCTGCCAAGGTGGATTCCCCTACTGGGCGGATTGCTGGGTAGTACAACCTGCGGTTTGCTGCTGTATGCCTTTAGTGTTTTTATCAAGCCCTTGCGGGCGGAGTTTGGTTGGACGGCTGCTGAAGTATCCCTGGCTTACGCCATTGCCGTGCTTATATTCGGTCTCATGACATTCCCTGCGGGAAAATTAAGCGACAAATTCGGCCCCAGGCCTATAGTTGTTATCGGTGGAGCTATCGTTGGTATTGGCTTCTTCCTGACTTCAACCATCGAGACCAAATTTCAACTATACCTCTACTACGGCCTTATCGCCGGTTTTGGCGGCGGCCTGGTCTACCTGCCGCCAATTTCCACCGCGCCCAAATGGTGGCCCGACCGGAGGGCGCTGGCTACCGGTATTGCAGTGGTCGGCCTCGGTTTGGGCTCGTTCATCATGGGTCCGCTGGCTACCGGCATGATCAACTATTTTGGTGGGGCGTTGCCCGTATTTAAGTATGTCGGTATTGCCATGTTCTTTATGGCTATTATTGCCGGGCTGTGCCTGCAGAACCCTCCGCCCGGCTACAAGCCGGCCGGCTGGAACCCACCGGCGCCTAAGGCGGGAGCGCCGCAGGCGGGCAGGGACTATACCTTCGGCGAGACGATCCGGACAGTCCAATTCTGGATGCTTTATCTCGCTTACTTCTGCGGCTCCTTTGCCGGGCTGATGGTCATCGGAGTTATGGCGGCCCACGGGATTAACGAAATGAATAAAGAGGCGGCTACCCTGGCGGGGGTTGCAGTAGACGCCCTTCCCAAGGAAGTGACGGCTGCAATCGCCATGCAGGCCGCTCTTGCTACCAGCACCCTGAATGCCGCCAACGCCCTGGTGCGGATATTGATCGGCGCTATCGCCGACAAGACCGGAACGAGGATTTGTTTCCTGGTAACCTTTGTCCTCCAGGTAGCAGCCATGCTGCTCCTGTTTCCGGTTGGGAAAACCCTTTTCCTCCTCTGCGTTGTTGCCATTATCATCGGCTGGAACTATGGGGCCATGTTTACCCTGTTTCCGGCTACCTGTTTGCAGTACTTCGGCCCGACGGCGCAGGGGTCGAACTACGGCCTGCTGTTTACCTCCTGGGGCATTGCCGGTTTCGTGGCGAACTTACTGGCCGGTAGAATGTTTGATATCTTTGGGACTTACATGATGTCGTTTACGATAGGCGCGGTTTTGGTTGCGGTCGGTGTTATCGTCCTGGCCATAACCAAACAGCCCCAGAGACTGTCGGTAGATGGAAAACCCGGTTCCGTCCGCCTGTCGAGCTAATAACGACCAACGTGTTTATAGGCCCTGTAGAGCGTCCTGTGTTGCACAGGGCGTTCTACTATTTGTCGCCACAAAAAACGGTAACGTAAGACCACAGGCCGACGGGCCGGCAAATTTGGTTTTGACATAAAAATGGCGTCTTTATGCAAAAGACGCCTTAAAGTAGGGGGCTATCTATACTATACAGGTATACGTATATTATTCTTTGATTTTCTTTCTAACGAAATAACCCTGCGGGTCAATAACTTCCCGGATTAAACGGACTTCCTCAACCGTCGGAGGCTCAAATTCGTAAACGTCATCGGGGATAATCAGTTTAAAACCGGTGGCTTCCTGTACGCTGTTAACCGTTTCACCGGGCATGGTGGCGATTAGTTTCATCCGTTTGGTTTCATCGTCAAAGCCCATAAGGGCCTTGGTGGTGATCACCCGGTAGGGACCCTGTCCCACCAGGCCGGCGCGCCAGCGGGCGTTGGGAGAACCGTCCAGGTAGCCGGGGCTGGTGATGTAATTGATCTTCTCGGCGAAACGTCTGGGCTCGTGTACCATGATGATGATGGTCCGCTCGCAGGAGCAGGCCATATCGCTGGCGCCGCCGCTGCCGGGCAGACGGGTTTTAGGCTTCTGGTAGTTTTCCGGAAACTTGCCCATCATGGTGGAGTTCAGGTTGCCATACGGGTCGATCTCAGCGCCGCCGATAAAGCCGAAGTCGCAAAAGCCGCGTTGGGTCAGCTCAAAGGCGGAGTTGAGGCCGAGCAGATAGTTGGCCTTGTAGGTGGTCCTGGAGCCACCGACAGAAAGGGGCAGGCCGCGGGAGAGCTCGGGACCGACGGCCCCTGCCTCAAATACCGGGACGATGCCGGGGCCGTGCGTCAACTGGGCCAGGGTAATGGCCACCATAGGCAGGCCGGTGCCGGCAAACACTACTTTATTATCAATCAGGGTGTGCGACCCTGCGACTACGATCATCTCTTGAGGAGTAAAGTCTTCAGAATATTTTGCCATTTATTGCCACCCCCTAACCTAATACCGTGTAGCCGGCATCAAGGCGAATGCCGGGCTCGATTTTTTGAATATACTGAATCTGGCTGAGCGGAAGCTTGTTGATAAATTCGATGGTGTTCTCTACTCCAAATATATAGGTGTCGTAGTAGTCCTGGAGCGGAGCGGGATCCCCTTTGCGTAACTTCTCGCAGGCTCCCCTGAATTCGGCGGTGTGTTTTTCGTCGAAGTAATAGAGGCCGTTGGAGTTGCCCGGGTAAGCTCCGTACGGCACTTCAATGACGGCGTCGACACTGAAGAACGGTATGCTGACCCGGTTCGGGTACCGGGTCATGTCGTCGTGCTCGATCAGGCGGTCACAGGTAACAATGGTGTGCGCGGAAGCCATGGCAATTTCCGGACAGGTAAATAACGGACCCTGGATCCGGCAATTGCCGTAGATGTCGGCCTCCTGGACGTGCACCAGGGCAACGTTCGGGTGTGAGGCAGGCAGGAGCATAATCGGCCGTCCGGTGAAGGGGCATTCAATGACCTTGGCCCTGTTGGTTTGGAGCATATCGCTGCCCAGGGGACTGCGGCAAGGAATAAACGGCAAACCGATGGAGGCCGCTTTAAAGCGGGCGGACATGTTGTAGTTGCTCCAGTCTTCAAGCTCCACCTTATTGTTTTCAGCCAGGTAGCGTAAAAGCGGGGAAATGCCGAAAGCTTCGTGTGCAAAGTAGGCAAGTTCCATTCTTTTAATACTGTTTTTGCTTTCGTCCAAAGCCATGGCGCCGGCCAAATATTCAGGCGCAAGCCCGGCGGATTGGAAAGAAAGGGTTAAATCTTTCCTTCCCTGCCTGATAATCTCATGTACGATTGCAACTGGTTGCCGGGCGTTAACAAAACCGGCAATGCCTACATTGTCTCCATCCTTGACAAATTTTTGTACTGCCTCTTTGAGACTCATTCTTTTGTCTCTTTTGGATTTATCTTTGTTTGCTAGGAACTGTCTGGCCTCATCCGGTGATAGGCCTGTCCATTCAATCATTGGCTCTTCCCTGGTTTCTGTAATCCGGGCATCGAAAATTTGCACAGATTTACTCCCGCCGACTAACCGGGACGCTGTTTACATGACTTCTCGGAAGCTGGGGCACGGCAGTCTGGTACAACAGGTTATAATACAACAGATACTTTACGTTCCTTTCTTCATAGAAAATATTTCTACTCCGAAATTCCTGCGTCATCGCCCCGTGACCAGACGGTTTCCCATCCTCGCCGAAAGGGACCTGCAGGCTTAAATTCCCGAAGAATTTCAGGCACGCAAATTTCAGGCAACACTTCTTGCATAATCCTTCAGGTTGACAGCAGCAAGAACGTCACGACCATGGAAACTTTGTACCCTAAAAAGAAATATATTTCTATGTTTTCAGTAACAATTTGGAACCCCCCACCAAATACTATATGTTGTTTATGGTTACCTGCCGCCAGCACCTTTTTAACCTGGTGGGCCAATTTATGCTAGATGTAAACAGCCAGAAACCTTTCCTTTCTTCAAAAGTTTTTTGGATTGAAACCTTCTCCACCTTCCTTATAAGCAAATTCTATCGTTCTTATATACAATAGACCATTGTCTGAAGGAACAGTATGTATCTATCTTTGGGACTAGTACTTTAGATACAATCCATGGGTGAGAAGTTAATAAATGGCTATCAATAACCGGCTTTTGTTCTGTGCAAGAAGCTTATTATCCCAGGTAAGGAATATCCTGTTTACCCTGCAAGTATAAATAGATTGTCTTAAAGAACGACAGGAACTAACCGGTTAACCAGTAAGGTACTAGGCCACCGGTCGTATTGTCAGAATTTTAAAACATTGGTACGATCGTTATGAATCAAGTAGTATCTTTACTACTCAAAACCATTATGGCCCAAAAACTTGAGCACGGCGCGCTTTGAAGAATCAGGGGAGCTATGGAAATGAATGATGGACAGATACCATAAGGCGGCTGATAGATGGGAGGGGGTGGCCTGGGAAGTCTGCTGGAATGAGAAAGTGGACTGAATTTTAGAAAAGTTTTTTAAAGGGAGGCAAAAAAATGACAAACAATGTAAGCTCTAAAATTAAAAATATTTCCACCCTGGAATACAAGGAAAAAGAGTTTGCCTACTGGGGGCCGACCCCCGACGAAGCCAGAAGAATAATGGTCAATAAGTCGCACGGTTTGCGCGATAAAAGACATACTTTAAAGGATGCGGTAGCGAAATTTATCAAGGACGGGATTAACATCGGGATCGGCGGTTTTGTAAATACCAGGGTTCCCGTAGCCATCGTACATGAAATCATAAGACACGGGGCGAAAGATTTAACCCTTTCCTTTCAGTCCAACTCAATTTGTCCCGAACTTCTGGCAGGCGCGATGATCCTTGATCCTGACCGGGTTTCGATCAAGCGAGTGGAGCTGGCCTGGTGGGGGTATGAAATTATCGGTATCGCCCCCATGGTGCGCTATCTGACCTCCAATGGCATGATCGAGATGGATGATTACACCAACTATGGTATGTCCGCCAGGTTTAAAGCCGCGGCTATGGGAATACCTTTTATCCCGGTCAGGGACCATGGCGGTTCAGATATGGAGTTGATTAACAGGGGCAAGATGATCGAATGTCCCTTTAGCGGCAAGAACGTTTACCTGTTGCCGGCCTGCCATCCCGATGTGGGCATCGTCCATACCACGGCAGCCGATATGTACGGCAATGCCAGAATTTTTGGGGCGCATTGCACCTGCCCCGAGATCGCGATGGCGGCTACCTACACAATCATGACAACGGAAAAGGTGATCCCGACTGAAAACATCAGGTCCTATCCCAACCTGACCGAAATTCCATATCCCGCTGTAGATACAGTGACCGAAGTGCCTTTTGGAGCTACACCTGGAGCGAGTTACGGCAACTACTGGTTTGACATGGATCACCTGAAAATATTCCGCAGCCTCTGCGAGGACTTCCGCAAGACTGGCAACAAGGAAGGGCTCCAGAAATACTACGATGAGTATATTTTCAGTTGCCAAACCTTTGATGAGACCCTGGAGAAAATCGGGTACAAAGCGCTTAAGAACTTGAAAGATCTGGACGGCGGCCAGCCCATCATTCTGACCTAATCCTGGCTGACCACATTAGATAATAAGGAGGTAAAAAAATGTCCGAATACGCTCCATTTGAGATGATAGCCTATACCGGCTCCAGGGTTCTCGAAGACGAAAAAATCGTCTTTGTGGGCACCGGTGTGCCAATGATTGCAGCCATGCACGCGCAGCTTACCCATGCGCCCAACCTGTATATGATTTACGAAGCGGGGTCGATGGCGCCTATTCTGGAAATGGGCATGCCGCTTTCCGTCGGCGACACCAGAGCAGCCCGCAAGGCCTGCTACCTCAAGGGGTTGTGCGCCGTATTTGAAATCACGCAACGGGGCTACGCCGACTACGCCTTTATCGGAGGCGCGCAGGTCGATATGTATGGCAACATCTGCTCTACCATTGAAGGGCACAACTATGACCAACCGAACATCCGCTTTCCGGGCAGCGGCGGCGCCGGCGCCATGGCTGCCAACTGCGAGAAAACCATTGCTATTATGGCGCTGGAAAAAAGGAGGTTCGTGAAGAAGCTGGACTTTGTCACCAGCATCGGCTTTGGCGACGGCTCACCTGATTACCGGGAGAAAGCAGGTGTGATGGGCTCCGGTCCCTACCGGGTCATCACCAACCAGGCTCTTTTTGGTTTTGATCAGGATACAAAACGTATGAAACTGCTTGAGGTAAAACCGGGGAGGACACCACAGGATATCCAGGACCTGGTGGACTTTGAGT
>DNIT01000036.1:0-3807 GCA_003489345.1 Pelotomaculum sp.
GTTACCGCTCCCAGACCGTAGATAAAACGGTATATGGCAGCCGCAGCCGCAATCAGTACAAGTATGATCATCAGTACTCTAAACCATGTAATTCTAAAACTCCAGTTTCTTCCGTACATATATTCTCACCTCCAGTTAACTGAATCTTACTCCTTAGGATCGACAGGTCCGTACATTTCCTCCTCATTGTGCACTGCAGCGCGTCTCTTGGTATAAGCGCGCATGGCGGTCAAGAAGGCGCCCCAACCAACGAAGATGTAGGGGGTCCACTTAAGTACATCCCAGGTCAAGGAGGGGATTGACTTTTCCGTAACAGGACGATTGAAGACTTCGGTCTTGAAGCCCAGTTGGGCGAAGGGGATGTCCGAAAGATACATCCAGGACGTGCCGCCGTACTCTTTTTCCCCGTAGATATGCTTGATGTAATTGGGATTGTTGTTAATCCGTCGCCAGGCCTCGGCCAGCAGTTCTTCCCTGTCCCCGAATTGCAAAGCGCCGGTGGGACAGGCCTGGGTACAGGCGGTTTTAAGTCCTTGCTGAGTTCGTTCATAGCAAAAAGTACATTTTTCTACGTAGGGGAATGCTTTTTCCCACTGAAACGACGGAACGTCAAAGGGGCAGGCGATCATGCAGTAACGGCAGCCCACGCAGTAATCCTGGTCAACCACGGTTGGCTTGTAAATAACGGCCCCTTCCCTGGTTTTAACGAACGAGTGGGTGAAGCAGGCCGACTCGCAGGCCGGCTCGTTGCAGTGCATGCATTGCCTTTTGACAAAGCGCCACACCACCTCGCCGTCGTTTTCACTGATGCAGTTGTTTACTACCGTATATGTGTCGGAATTTAATTGTCCCGCGTCCAGATCATTTGAAAATTCCGTCTTTCTGGATGGTAAATCGTTCCATACTTTGCAGGCGACCATGCAGCTCTTGCAGTCAATGCATCTGGTAACGTCTACCAGAACACCTTTCGACATCTTAACACCTCCTGTTTCTGCTTGAAATGAAAGCGAGCAGAATTTTATGCATCTACGCCTTTCTGATGTTAACCAGAAAAGCCTTGGATTCGGGAATCATGGTGTTGGGATCACCGACTGCGGGAGAAAGCTCATTGGCGGATGCGCCCGGTACTATTCCCTGGTAACCCCAGTGCCATGGCAGACTGACTATCTCCAGTTCCTGGCCGGCCACCTTCAGCGGCTTAACCACAGGCATGACATTGGCTCTGCATTTGATTTCGCCTCGTGCTGAGCTTACCATCACCCAGTCGCCGGGCTTGACGCCCAACTTATCGGCGAGACTTAAAGAAATCTGGGCGAACATTTCCGGCTGTATTTCGGCCAGGGTGGGGCAGTTTCTGGTCACGGCGCCGCTCTGGTAGTGTTCGACCAGACGCGGTGTGGTGCAGATATAGGGGAAATCCGGGCTGGCTGTTTCCGCCAGCCTGGCAAAGTCCCCCTTATACCTGGTTGCCAGCGGGTTGCTTTGGTGTCTGCCCATGGCATTTTTAACCGGGCTTTCAACCGGCTCGTAGTGTTCGGGCAGCGGTCCGTCCTTCATGCCCGTTGGAGCAAACAGGCGCCCTTGTCCTTCGGTGGTCATGAAAAAGGAGTTGACGGCCGACTTATCTGGAGTAATAAAGGCCCCGGTCGCGGCATCCCTAAAGCCGAAGTCGGGCACGTCGTTGTTGACCCACTGGGAGCCGTCCCAGGAAACCAGAGCCCTTTGCGGATCCCAGGGTCTGCCGGAAGGATCGGCCGAGTTGCGGTTGTAGACGATACGCCTGTTGGCGGGCCAGGCAAACGTCCATTTAGGGAAAATCCCCAGGCCGCTTTTGTCTTCACGGTCGCGCCGCTGTGAAGCGGGTACTTTAGCCACCGGATCGACAAACATGTAGCCGGTATAAATCCAAACCCCGCAGGCCGTAGTGCCGTCATCCTTCAACTTGGCGAAGGAATCCAGGATGGTCCCGTCGGCAACGAGGTAGCCGTTCATCTCATTGGCTATTTTGATGATATCCGGCTCGTCGTGGCCGGGCATGTCGTAGTCCCAGACCAGGTCGTTAATCGGGCCGGTGAATTTGCCGCCGGATTGGTACTCCTTACGGATAGACTTAAATATATTATAGGCGATCCACAGGTCGCTCTTGGCCTCTCCGGGCGGCTCGACAGCTTTCCAGCGCCACTGGATCCAGCGCGAGCTGTTGGCGACAGTGCCCTCTTTCTCGTAAGAGAAAGCGGTCGGCAGGAGGAACACCTCTGTTTTGATATCGGCCGGATTGACACCGGGACGCTTCCAGAAGGCGGCGGTTTCTGTTTCAAACAGGTCGACCGCCACCATCCAGTCCAGGTTTTCCAATGCTTTCCGGGCTGCAAGGGCGTTGGGACCGCCGACCGCGGGGTTTTGTCCCCAGGCAAAGTAGCCTTTGACCGTACCGGCTGCCATAGCCTCGTAAATGGCCATATGGGAGTGGTCCTTACCGTCGTGCTTAGGGATGTAGTCAAAGCAGAAGTCGGTTTCTTTGGTCGCCTTATCGCCGTACCAGGCTTTCAGCATGCTGATTAAAAACTTGGGTTTGTTTGACCAGAAGCTGGTCTTGGGCGTTTCCTTTTCGAGATATTCTTGCAAATTCGCATGGGTGGCCGCGTTCGGGGAACTCAGGTACCCGGTTAAGAGGTGATAGAGGATCCCCTGGTCGGAAGAGCCCTGTACGTTTGATTCGCCGCGCTGGGCGTTGACGCCGCCGCCGGCGATGCCGATGTTGCCGAGGAGCAGCTGCAGCATGGCGGTTGCCCGGACATTCTGGCTGCCGTAGGTGTGCTGGGTAATACCCATGGCGTAAATCAGGTTGCCGGCCTTGTCAGGCTTGCCGGTGGAGCAATAGAGATCACAGATTTTCTTATATACATCTTCTGGAGTACCGGTGATGCTGCATACAGTTTTGATATCATAACGGGCTACGTGTTTTTTAAGAATCTGGAATACGCAGAAAGGATCCTGCAGGGAGGGGTCTTTTCTAATGGTATCCCCGTCCTTTTGGTACTGCCAGCTTGTAGTATCATAGGAGAATTTGCCGTCTTTCTCCGTTAAACCGCTAAACGCTCCTTCGTTAAGGGCATAGGCAGGACTCACAAGATAGGAGGCGTTGGTGTAATTGGCGACGTAGTCATGGAAGTATAAGTTGTTTTCAAGAGCGTAATGCATAATACCGTAAAGAAATGCGATATCGGTGCCGGGGCGCAGGGGAGCGTAAATATCCGCTTTGGTCGCCGTTTTGGTAAACCTGGGATCAACGACGATAACCCTGGCGCCTCTTTCCGCCACAGCCCTGCCCATGTGGCGCATAACCTGCGGGTGGTTCTCCGCCGGGTTGGAGCCGATAATCAGGAAAACGTCCGTGTTCTTATAGTCTGTGAAACTGTTGGTCATGACACCCCTGCCGAATGTTTGGCCAAGACCGGCCACTGTGGGGGAGTGTCAGAGGCGGGCGTGGTGGTCGATGTTGATGACCCCTAATGACCGCATCATCTTTTGAAAGAGGTAATTCTCCTCGTTATCGCAGGAGGCGCTGCCGATATGGGCGATGGCCTGGGTGCGGTTAACGGTGACGCCGTTGGCGTCCTTTTCTTCAAAGGCGGCGTCACGGGTATTTTTGACCCGTTTGGCTATTTCACCAAGAGCCCAATCCCAGTCCTTCTTCTCCCACTTGGCGCTGCCGGGGGCGCGGTACAGGACGTCCATAATCCGCCGGTCATTGACGGTGCGCTTGCGGTTCCTCGGGTCGATAATAGTGTTGGCGTCGCCAAGCGC
>DNIT01000036.1:3892-4572 GCA_003489345.1 Pelotomaculum sp.
GTCGCCAAGCGCGATGCCTTTGCAGCACATGCTGCCTTCATTATTCGGGTTGTCCGGATCTCCTTCTATGTTCAAAATCCTGCCTTCTTCATTCGAATAAACAATAAGGCCGCAGCCACACCCGCAAAAAGCACAAACTGAAGGGGTTTCTTTGGCCTTGGCCAGTTTAAATTCACCCAGAACGAAGGTGGGCAGACTGTCTTCCGCCGTGCTTGCCAACGCCGGCATGGAGGTGGCGCCATTAAGCAATGCTGCTCCGGCGGTACCGATCCCCAGGTACTTTAAAAAGTCACGACGGCTTATCTTTTGCTTCACAAACCTGACCTCCTTATCCAAAAAAGTGCGCGTAAACAGCTGAATGGCGCTACTCCTTTCCAAATGGGAGGCATACAGGTTTCCCATATATACCCTAACGACCTGGAAATCATAGCATATTAAGCCTTAGATCGCCAGATTCGGAGTAAATTTAGTACCTTTTTTCCTGAAAATTTATTATCTATAGAATATTCTTAAAATTAGAAGCCTCCTTTCACCCTTAATTCCACAGTCCTATCTTATTTAACTGTTGACTGCCGGTTCCGCCATTTCAGCCAGGCGCTCACGTTCCTTCTTGCGAGCGATCCTGCGTTCGACAATGCGTACAACCAGCACGCTTACTTCAAAAAGCAAATACATGGGAC
>DNIT01000036.1:4641-8079 GCA_003489345.1 Pelotomaculum sp.
TTCAAAAAGCAAATACATGGGACCGCTGACGATAAGGCAGGTAATCACGTCCGGGGTAGGAGTGATGATTGCTGCCAGGGCTACGACACCCAGTATCGCATAACGGCGGTTCCGGGCAAAAAAGCCGTATGTTACCAGTTCCAGTTTGGCCAGGAAAAAACTTACCAGTGGAAACTCGAATACGATTCCAAAAGGCAGAAGAAAGGAAATAATAAAAGAAATATACTTGTCGATCGTCAGAAGTGGAGTTAGAGTGGGGCCGGCAAACTGGAGCAGAAACGCTACACCTATTCGGAAGACACCGAAAAAACCGAAGGCGACTCCCGCCACAAAGCTGATAAAGGAGATCAAAACGAAAAGTGTAAAATATAACTTTTCCTTCTTCTTTAAAGCAGGAACGACAAAACTCCAGATTTGCCACAAAATTATTGGCAGGGCTGCCAGAAATCCCGCGAAAAAAGATATCTTGATTTTAGCAAATATAGCCCCCGTGACCGCGGTGAAAAATACGTCCTGGCCAAGTGTAGTGAGCGGTTCCATCAGAAACGCTAAAATTTTGTCGCTGAAAAAATATGCTACTACAGCAAGTACGGTTGTTGAAATAATGGAAACAATTAAAACCCGACGCAGTTCTTCCAAATGCGAAATAATGGTCATTTCGTCGGTTTTTTTAGCCATCGTTTATTCCCTCACTAATAGGACGGGCGTTTTTGGGATGGGTTTTTTTAACTTTTTGCTGCCTTAATCAGCTGTTGCTCTTCTTTTTTGTCACCACTCGCTGCTGTTTCCACATCGTTCATTATTTCGTTGGAGGAACGGCGAAATTCTTTAATCGTTTTACCAACCGCCTTACCAAGGTCCGGTAATTTGCCAGGTCCAAAGATAATTAAAGCCAGCGCCAAAACAAGAATCAACTCGGGAGCTCCTATGTGCGGCATATAAAATTACACCCCTTTCAAATATTTACAATTTTAATTACGCCATTTCAGACAGATCTCCTGCTGAAATTATATTATTTTTCAATAATTTCAGCAGGGCGGTTGATATAACCTTCCTGCATGGCCAGCAGGTCCAGATGGACTGTATTGATATCTTCCCAGAATAAATCCAAACTGCCGCTATCTACCATGGACTCGTTGACGGTTTTAATATAGCCGTGGCAGTTGTCGCAATAATAAACGCGGTATTGCTCCATGCCGTCCACGGTAAAGAACCGCGATTCGTGATTTAAACAATATGGGCAGCCCAGACGTTGGAATCGCCACCTTGCCTCGCATAGACCGCAGTAGAGGTATCTCTTTTTATCCTCCTTTTCCAGCAGCGCCAGGGTGGGCTTGGCGCCGCATACCGGGCAAGTGCCTTTATGCCACTGCTCCGGGTCATAAAAAGCAGAAACCTGCCGGGCGTACAGTTTCATGAAGGGCCTGACCGCATGGCTTAAGATAAAACCAAAGGTTTCGGGTGATACTTCCCTTTGGAAAGAATCCAACAGGTTTGTGCCGGGAGTAAAAGCTTGTCTGACAAAAATTTCCCTGATTGCGGCATCATCCGGTAAAGCACTGAAAATTTTGTTTATATCACCCTCCAGGTCCGGTTTGTGTTTTACAGTGATGACGGAAACCTCTTTCAAGATATCAAAAAAAATATCCGTATTTACCAGCGGTGGGCAGAGCTTGATGAAAGGCGTATCATTTTCTCTGAGCGACTTCAATAAACCATTCTGTGGTCTAACAGGCTTAACAGCATCTTCAGGTAGAGCAATTTGCGCAAACTCCTTGTTGAAATCAATAAGCACTTGCTGCACCGAATAACCTGCCATTTTTCAACGCTCACTTTCTACAAAAAATCTATAATGCGCTGGAGATATAATGAAACGGGGGTGAGCCGGATACTTTTAATCACTGTATATATTCAACAAAATTGTTATATTTCCTCCAGGTTTATAGGAAAAAAGTAGAATTTCTTTTTTTTTCAACCCAAGCTTATCTCCGGCTTATCTGGTATAATGATTCTATATCCTTATCCAGGAGGGGGCAATATGAAAATATTTGGATTTTACATATTGTTGACCTTGCTTACCCGCAACCCCTTGCTAGCCCTTGTTGTCATACTGTTGATTCTCTTCCTGGTGGAGAGGCGTTTTATCGGCCTATTACCTGACTTTACTACTCCCTGGAGGAGAGCCAAAAGAGTGGGGGAACTGCAGAGAGAAGTAAGGGTCAATCCCGCCAACGCTGAAGCCTGCCTGGAGCTCGGCGAAGCCTTCCTGCAGAAGGGACAATATGAGCAGGCTTTGTCATATTTAAATAGAGCGGCCGACAAGATGGAGGACCACCCCTTATTTCATTTTTATCGTGGAGCTGCGTATTATCAACTTGGCCGGCTCGAAGAGGCCAGGGCTGAGATTGAAAAATCGGTCGTCATCAACCCAAAGATAAGTTTTGGTGAACCATACCTGTATCTGGCAAGAATTACCCTCCAACAAAGTCCGGCCGGTGAAAAGATCGAGAATCTTTATCAACAGTTGCTGCAATACGGATCACCCAAAATCCACTACTTGGCGGGTAGTTTGTTTTTGAATTACAATGACAAGGAGAAAGCCCGCCGTTTGTTCAGAGAGACGATAGAAAATTATCAGGTCTGCAGAGGTTCTTTGCGCCGTTTGTACAGAAGGTGGGCGCTGCTGTCAAAAGTAGGCCTATTCTACAGCAAGTGAGCCTTTCTGGTGCCGGACTATTTTGCAAGTTCCTCTGCCGGGCATTGCCCTGTTGGTAAGTGCGGGGGCGAATTCATTCGTCCATGGTCACCATAGAAAAACAGAATGAATAAGGTCAGCAGAAATCTTTTAAACTTCGCTGACTTGCATGAATATTTTAGAAAATTATCCCAAGGCGCCCGGCCTTGGGTTTTGTTTCTGCATAAAACTTATCAATTTGTCCATACTCAAATTTTGTAGAGCAAAAAAAACATTAAAGGAACGGAGGAGCATGAATGCGGGTAACCTTTCCCCACATGGGGAACATGTATATCCCTTTAAAGGCGATGCTGCAGCGTCTGGGGCTGGATGTTGTGGTACCGCCGCCTTCCAGTAAAAGAACTTTGAGTCTTGGGGTGAAGCATGGGCCCGAATTTGCCTGCCTGCCTTTGAAATTAAACCTTGGCAACTTTATAGAGGCCGGTGAACTGGGCGCCGATACCGTGATCATGGCCGGCGGTTGCGGACCCTGCCGCTTTGGCTATTACGCCCAGATTGAACAGGCAATATTAAAGGATATCGGTCGGGATATGGATTTTATTGTGCTTGAACCGCCTGACCGCCATATGACCGAATTGGTGGCAAAAATAAAACAAATCGCAGGAAAGAAGTCCTGGCGGGATATTTTCCAGGCGGTTCGCTTTGGCTACAGGAAAGCAAAGGCGGTTGACGATGTTGAAAGG
>DNIT01000036.1:8210-9087 GCA_003489345.1 Pelotomaculum sp.
CTTACCGGAAGGCACTGGCTCTGATCGATGACGCCTGTACCTGGGAGGGTTTAAATTGCGCGGTGGAAAAAGCCGGAGATGCGCTCAGGGAGATAGTGGTTGACAACAAGAGAGCAGTCTTAAAAATTGGCCTTGTCGGAGAGATTTACACTCTGTTGGAGCCTTTTTCGAATCAGAACCTGGAGCGCAGCCTGGGCACTTTAGGGGTTGAAACGGATCGTTCTGTTTACCTAAGTGAATGGGTAAACAACCATCTCTTTGGAGGTTTATTGAAAGGCGAAAGACGGAAAAACGAGGTTTGCGCAGCGGCTCATCCATATCTGCGGCATTTCGTCGGCGGGCATGGCCAGGAAACAATAGGGTCTGCGGTTCTTTATGCAAAGGCCGGTTATAACGGACTAATCCAGTTGTTTCCATTTACCTGCATGCCTGAAATCGTGGCTGAAAGCGTACTGCCTGACGTCAGTTGCGACTTAAATATTCCTTCCCTGACACTGATCATGGATGAGCATTCTGGTGAAGCGGGTATACAAACCAGGCTTGAAGCTTTTGTCGACTTGCTGGAACAGAAAAGGGAAACTGCCTTGAGAGAGCAAAGCGCGGGGTAAGTTTATCAGCGGGATTGTGTATATCGCAAAAAAACGGAGACCTTGCCGGTTCGTACCGGAGTCCCCGTTTTTTTACATGTGAGATTTTTGTTTTAACGTACAATCATGGCCACGTAGCTTACGATGAGAAGGGCGACAATGTTGACCACTTTAATCATCGGGTTGATGGCCGGGCCGGCAGTGTCTTTGGCGGGGTCCCCCACGGTATCCCCGGTCACTGCCGCGGCGTGGGCGAAGCTGCCCTTGCCGCCGAAATTGCCGTCTTCAAT
>DNIT01000036.1:9223-15133 GCA_003489345.1 Pelotomaculum sp.
TATTTCTTGGCATTGTCCCAGGCACCGCCGCCGGCGGTCAGCATCACGGCCAGGAAGAGGCCGGTGATAATTACGCCCATCAACATGCCGCCGAGCGCCTTGGCTCCCAATAGAAAGCCGACCAGAATGGGCACCACAACCGGGATCAGGCCGGGCAGCATCATTTCTTTGATCGCCCGCTTGGTTACAATATCAACACAGCGGCCGTATTCCGGCCTGGCTTTGCCTTCCATGATGCCTTTTATCTCCCTGAACTGGCGGCGCACTTCGTTGACCACCTCGTTGGCGGCCCTGCCGACGGCGCCCATGGCCAGTGAGGAAAAAATAAAGGGCAGAGCGCCTCCGATTAGAAGACCGGCCAGGACCCAGGGATCCTCGATATTGAAACTGAGCGCTTCATGCCTGAACCTGGCGATCTCCTGGGTGTAGGAGGAAAACAGCACGATTGCGGCCAGCCCGGCGGAGCCGATGGCATAACCCTTGGTGACCGCTTTGGTGGTGTTGCCCACCGCGTCGAGCGGGTCGGTAATATTGCGGATTTCAGGCGGCAGTTCCGCCATCTCGGCAATGCCGCCGGCGTTGTCGGTTATGGGACCGTACGAGTCAATAGCTACGATTATACCCGTCATGGAAAGCATGGCCATTGAAGCAATGCCTACTCCGTAGATGCCGCCAATCAGGTACGATATCAAAATACCGGCGACGATTGCAATAGCCGGTGAGACGCTGGCCTCCATACCTACCGCCAAACCACTGATGATGTTGGTCGCATGGCCGGATTCCGAGGCCTTGGCGATTGTCTTAACTGGTTTGTAGCGCGTGGAGGTATAGTAATCGGTAAGGAAAACGATGATTAGCGTCACTGCCACACCCACAATTGCCGCATAGAAATACTGGGCGGAACCGAAAAAATAGGTTGTGGCGGGGTAAAAGCCGATAAGTGAAATAATTGCCGATGCAAACAAGCCCTTGTACAAGGCGGACATGATTTCCCCGCCCTGGCTCATGCGAACAAAGAAAACGCCGATAATACTGGCAATGATGGCGATGGCGCCAAGCACCAGAGGGTACACCACATAATGCTCGTTGCCGGGGAAGAAGATCTGTCCCAGCAGCATGGCTCCGATGGCTGTGATGGCATAGGTTTCAAAAAGGTCGGCAGCCATACCGGCGCAGTCACCTACGTTGTCACCCACGTTGTCGGCGATAACCGCCGGGTTGCGCGGGTCGTCTTCCGGAATACCGGCTTCCACTTTGCCGACCAGGTCAGCCCCGACATCGGCGCTTTTGGTGTAAATACCGCCGCCCAGACGGGCGAAAACACTGATCAGGCTTCCTCCGAAGCCCAGCCCGATCAGGTAGGTCGGGTCTTTAAAAAGAATATACATACCTGCCACGCCCAATAGCCCCAGGCTGACACACATAAGGCCGGTTACGGAGCCGCCTTTAAAAGCCAGCGCCAGTGCGGCGGGCAGGCCCTTCTTCGCTGCTTCACAGACCCTGAGGTTACTCTTTACCGAGACGGTCATGCCCACGTATCCGCAGAGAGCCGAGAAGACAGCTCCGATGATGAAGCCCAAAGTAGTAATCCAGCCCAATCCGAAAAAGAGTAAGACGGCGATGATAATGCCGACCACCGCGATGGTTTTGTACTGACGGGTCAGGTAAGCCATGGCGCCTTCCTGGATAGCCTCCGAAATCTCGATCATGCGTTTATTGCCCTGCGGTTGTTTTAAAATCCAGGAAGCAAGATATAATGCGAAAAGAATACCGAGCAATGACGCATACACTGCATAAATAGAAAATCCACTGAACAAAATCCAAACACCACCTTACGAAGCCTTAATTTTAAATATAATGAGCGGCAAGCTGACTCTAAAATATGCTGCTACCACCTCCTGCGCAAAATGATGGCCCTTATTTGCCGCCATTACCTCCCAGACAGATTTTTTCATCTGAAGAGGGGGCACTAAAAAATAAACAGGGTACTGCAATGGAAAGAAAAAATATTAATTAAAATTATACCCCTTTTTTTACCAAACAATCCATTTTGTAATCTATAATAGTCCGGTAGGGGTCTTGAAAAATAAAAAAAACAGGCAATACAAATTTTTGTAATGTCTTGAACTTATACTATTATAGCTTTTTAAGCTAAATTTGCCAAACCCTATTTTTATTAGATGTTTATTGACTTTATAAATTCCAGTAAATAAAATGATATAAGAAGCGAGGAGTCGCTTTATGTTGAAAAATGATTACGCTTTTGTAGATATTAGAGGGCCTTTTATTTTTCAATAGAACTTGATCCTTTATGAGTTCTCCGAGCCTGCTTACCTGGGACTTTGTAGTTATGGTTTGCAGGCCGGAAAGGTGTGTATGGGAAACCTGCGCCCCTCCCACTGCGGAAAGGAGAACACTACCTGATTACCACACACGGTAGAGGATGCTTTTCGCATAACCTGCCGTTTTTTTATTGGTCGGGTGTAATTAGTTACGAAGAAGACCATGAAAAGGTGGTAATTGATATGGAGATTATCTGGCAAGGGATAATGAAGGCCTGCGAAATGCTCTTGCAGGGAAACCGTGAAATTATGCAGGTTACCGTGCTGACTATTAAAGTTTCAGGTCTTGCTACCCTGATCAGCGTTATTATCGGGCTCCCTGTAGGTGTATTTTTAGCTTTATCCGTTTTCCCGGGGCGGAGGCTCTTGGTCAGCCTGGTTAATTTCGGGATGGGTCTGCCGCCGGTCGTGGTGGGATTATGGGTGAGTATTTTTCTCTGGCGAAACGGTCCGCTGGGTTCCCTCCGCTTGATGTATACCCCAACAGCTATGGTACTGGCCCAGGCCATTATTGCCTCACCTATTGTAATAGGCTTTACCGTCGCCGCCATCCAGCAGTTAAATCCCAAAATAAGGTTGCAGATAATTGCCCTGGGGGCCACCTGGTGGCAGACCCTTTTGTTTCTGGTGCGCGAAGCCAGATTGGGGCTTCTGGCGGCAGTGATGGCCGGTTTTGGAGGAGTTATCTCCGAGGTGGGGGCTTCCATGATGGTCGGAGGCAACATCAAGGGAGAAACTGCGGTCTTGACCACTGCGACAGTATTGGAAGTCTCCAAAGGCAACCTTGATGTGGCCATAGCTATAAGCATAATCCTCCTGATACTTGCTTACGGTGTTACTTTATTTCTCACCATCCAACAACAGAAGAGGCCTATATGAGCAGTAATACTATTATAGAAGTAAAAAATTTAAACCTGACCAAAGGGAAAAAAAAGATTCTTGATATTGAATACTTCTCTCTTGAGGAAGGAGAAGCAGTAGCCCTGATTGGCCCAAACGGGGCTGGCAAGAGTACCTTTATGCAGGTGCTGATGCTTTTGCAACGGCCTACTGGAGGAGAACTGTTCTTTAAAGGGGACAGGGTGGATTGGAAAAACCCTATTGCTTACCGCCGCCGCATGGCCATGGTGTTCCAGGAGCCGCTGCTTTTGGATACCACTGTTTATCATAACGTGGCTTCCGGATTAAAGCTGAGGGGTTTTAAAGCGGATACCATCCCGGCCAAGGTAAGTGAATGGCTGCGGCGCCTGGAAATTGCGCACCTTGCCGAACGCCAGGCACGCTATTTGTCCGGCGGTGAGTCCCAGCGGGTGAGCCTGGCCAGGGCACTGGTCTTAGAGCCGGAGGTCCTTTTCCTAGACGAGCCTTTTGTGGCGCTGGATGTTCCGACCAGGGCTGCCTTGACTGCCGAACTCGCCCGTATCTTGCGGGATACCCGCATAACGAGCGTGTTTGTGACCCATGATTATAGTGAAGTCCCCCTACTGGCTGAGACCGTTGCGGTACTGGAGCAGGGGAGGATTATCCAAAAAGCTTCTCCACGGGAGGTTATGACCAGGCCGGTCAGCCGTACCGTGGCCTCACTGGTGGGGGTTGAAAACATGATCCCAGGTAAGGTAGTGGGGGCTCAGGACGGGGTGGTGTTGGTGCAGGCCGGCCCTCATCAATTTAAGTCTAATATGACCGCACCGGTCGGAACAGATGTTCTAATCCTGTTGCGGCCGGAAGACATCAAGATTTTTAAAGGGGTCTCCCGCCATGGGGATAATAGTATTGGCGGCAAAATACGTGAACTTCTGCCACACAGCTATCTCTATAAAGCAGTGGTCGACTGCGGCTTTCCGCTAATCGCTCTGGTAAACCCGGAGCAGGTCGTGGGCGGGGAAGTGCTGGCTGAAAATGAAATTACGATCCAGTTCAGGCCTGATAAAGTACACCTGATTGGACAGTAGGATTAACGTAAAAAATGGGACGCCGCCGGCGACGCCACGGATCATGAAAATACCAGCTGTTGTAGGGTCGCACAAGGTGTGCCGGCGCCGAACTTTGGCATATAATGAGCCTTTGTGCGAGTGAATTTGCACTTGCATTTTCAGGGTAGCGCATGCAAAAGGCTCCGGTTTCCGGAGCCTTGATTTTACTGGAGTAATAGTGGAAAAAAGATTTTGTAATACGAGCGTGAGCGAGCCGCCGCATTTGCGGCGTCACAAGCGTTTTGGCCCATGGCCAAAACCTTGCCGCAGAGCAAATTCATTTTGCCCGAGGATGTTAAATTAAATCGGTTGGAGCCGCTTTCGGCGACGAAACCTAGAAAGAAGAGGCAAAAAAGATGCTAGTATTTATTCCGCATTATTCTAGTAAACCTCGATAAATTGGAATTTGTTGCTTTAATAAACTTTATTCAATATATTATCTCCATGTAATCGGATAATCTAAATATTGGGGCAGTTTGGCGTTTCGATTACCTTTGGCAGAATTAATTTGTCCTTGTGATAAAAAAACTGCCTCTCTTAAATCCGCATTGCTAAAATCTGCATCTCGCGTATCAGCCCCCAAAAAAATTGTCCCATCGAACACGCAATTATTGAAATTTGCAGCGATTAACAGCTTTGTGCTCAAATCCAATCCTCTCATATCTTTATTCTTAAAATTCCTCCCAAGAAAATCGGATGGACATTTCTTATTTTCGTAGCACAAGCTCTTCTGCAGCAAACTGCAAACCTGTTTTAAAAGAACATTTACCCTGTTTCTGTAATTTTCTATATCAAATATTATGATATTTTGAGGTTCGCAATTACATATCATTTCGTTTTCTTCTATTCGGGCTTTGATATCATTTTTCAACACCTTTACTGGAAGAATTGCCATTGCCTCTAATAAAAAGTAACGTATTTGATATAGTTGAAACACCACTATAAATACATCAAATATTTCTTTTGCCTGCTTTGGTACATTCTGCCACGTTTGCCCGAAATAAATGAATTGTGTTACCTGCTGACCTGCGCCAAAGCAATCATATCCGATGCAGCCTTTCATTTTGCTTTTTTCAAGTTCTCCATGGATTTTACATCGAAAATCCTTTTGAAGATTAACACAAGGTTTTCCTGCTGATTTATCTTCTGGAAATCCATCCATTTTTGAAAAAAACAATGCCGTACAACACAATCCACTACATTTTGAACAGTCCGATTTCAGTGATTGTAATAATATCGTATTTTCATCATGTATTTTAACCATTTGTTTACTCCGATAAATTTCTGCTTATCTACGTGTTATATAAATATTGCCCATTAACTATGAGAAAACTTCATCAACCTATCCTCCAGTTGAGCAAGAACCAGCGGCCATGCCTGTTCATGCCTGTCTCTCGATTCTTCATCTGGAAACTCTGCATGATTTAATCGTAATACTGTTCCACTCTCAATCTTTTTTAATTCCATAGTCATAACCGTTTCAGCACCTTTGGAATATGAACAATCTCTATTTTGCCATATAAAGTTAAAGAAGCCAATTGCAACAGCAATCGACTTTTTCGACAAAAAATTTGAGAAGTTAGGTAATAAAAGAT
>DNIT01000036.1:15214-15711 GCA_003489345.1 Pelotomaculum sp.
AAGTTAGGTAATAAAAGATGCCGTCGTCTTTCATTCTATTATGCGTAATTTACATACTATTCAATAATAAAGTCCTCGGAATGAAAGTTCGAATAATATCGGCCTGATTGAGCGGCAAATTTCAAAACACAATAATCGGGGTCGGTAACTCCTCTGGGGTACATTGTATCGCCATCCTGCCAAATCATTTCCTTACTTCCGGTGTCCTCCAGCACTTCCATAAAGCCTTTTAGCATAACCCCTCGAAAAAACCGTTTGTCGCAGAAATAAATACATGCTTTAGGGTTTTCACGATATTGCGCCACACGCATTGAAGAGGCATTGGTTGTAAAATAAAAAATTTTAATCCCTTCACGTTTTCTTGGGGATAGCATGGCTTTTTGTATACGGAAACCCATCATCACCTATAGAGCTTATAAACGAAATCAAGCTGCGATAATGAATTTTTTCCTTTTCCAAGCTGCCATAAAATAATAGGTTTCCATTTACCCTTGGTT
>DNIT01000177.1:0-3553 GCA_003489345.1 Pelotomaculum sp.
ACTACCGGAAGAAACCGGGTCGGAAAATCCAACCACCGCACCCAATTGAATCGCTTTTTTGATAACCGGAATGATACTCTCCAACGAGAACCTTAAAAGACGGTGGGCAAATTCGGGTTGGTAATAAAGATCCCTAAGGAAATCTTCCACTCCCCTTATATTAGCTGCCGTACTAAAAGGCCCCCTGGTGCCTATTGAGACAGAAACCTCGTCTCCCAATTCATCAATAAGTATTTGGGCGGCTCTGAAATATAATGAAAGATGCTCGTCGTTTTCCACATCCGGAGGATTTAAACGCTCAAGGTCAGCAAAGTCCTTGACAGGGTGATCCGCGATATAAGGAGCGCTCTGTTCGGGATAAATAACTTTGCTGCCAAGGGCTTCCACAACACCCAGGGTAGCCCCCACCCCTACACTGTCATGCCCGTAAGTTCTATACGCCGCAATTTGAGCTTCAGCCATTTTCTCGGCTGATAGGTGGTATTCCGATACTTTGATTCCGACAACTTTAGCTGCATGCGCTCCCAATGACGGATTACATGGGAGACGGTCATAAGGCCTGCCCTCCCTTAAGGCAGCTATTCTCTCCTTCGGCGTCATTTCATCCTTGAATGCAAAGTTATTCACTACCCCAATGCCCCCCTTATCTTTTTAACAGGCGTTTTAGTCGGCAACCACTGCAACTCGGTTATAAGATAACAATTGAATTGAACCTCCCAGGGTCAAAATCCATTGCAGGAACAACAGAAAGAGGCCAAGCAGATTTCCTTGCGGAAATATAACTTAGCCTCCAGTTTATCTAGTCAACTAAATATTAATTTATAGTGCTTAAATAAGTTTACTAAATAAATAAAATTAATATGATATTAGCCGACATTACACTTCCTGTCAACAATAATATTGTTATTTTTTGTAGAATAATTTATCGTGGATTTAAATTGTGGTTACTTCGCTGCATCAAATCAGCAAAAAGGCCGTATCTCATCGTTAAAGAGATACAGCCTCTAGTGAACCGTTCGGCAGCTTTATTCTTAAATTATTGAAATTTATGCCTTGGCAAGCGCTTGTTCCAGATCATCGATTAAATCATCGACGCCCTCAATCCCGATTGAAAGCCTTACCAAATCCGGGGTAATACCTGCGGCTTTTTGTTCTTCCGCATCCAATTCCGCGTGGGTTGTGCTTGACGGATGAATGACAAGCGACTTTGCATCTCCGACATTGGCCAGCAGAGAGAACAATTGCAAACTGTTTATGAAGTTCTTGCCTGCTTCCAATCCACCTTTTATACCAAAGGTAAATATGGAGCCTGCGCCTTTTGGCAGGTATTTTTTTGCCAGAAAGTAATACTGGTTTCCTTCAATTTCAGGATAATTAACCCAGGAAACTTTGGGATGCCGGCTTAGATATTCTACGACCTTTCTGGTGTTGGCTACATGTCTTTCAATTCGCAGCGATAAAGATTCCAGTCCTTGCAGGAATAAGAACGCACTGAATGGACTAATTGCTGCGCCTGTGTTTCTCAAGAGCTGCACTCTTGCTTTTAATATGTATGCCAGGCTGCCCAGGTCCTGTGCATATCGAATACCGCCATAACTCTTGTCCGGCGTGGTGAAATCGGGAAATCTCCCGCTTCCGGCCCAGTCAAACTTGCCTGCGTCAACTATGACTCCGCCAATGGTAGTACCATGCCCGCCAATAAATTTAGTAGCAGAATGCACGACTACATCCGCACCGTATTCTATAGGCCTGAGAAGGTACGGGGTGGTAAATGTACTATCAAGAATAAGCGGTAATTTGTTCTCGTGCGCTATGTTGGCAACAGCTTCAATATCCAGAACATTTATTCTTGGGTTCCCGATAGTTTCAGCAAAAATGGCCTTTGTTTTATCTGTGATAGCTCTTCTGAAGTTCTCCGGATCATCAGGATCTACAAAAATTACATTAATCCCCAGTTTCCTCAAGGTAACTGAAAACTGCTCATAGGTTCCGCCATATAAAGTGCTCGCAGCAACTATTTCGTCACCTGCATTGGCCACATTAAGAATAGAATATAAGATTGCCGCCGAGCCTGATGATGTTGCCAGGGCGCCGACGCCGCCTTCCAATGCTGTTATTCTTTTTTCAAAAATGTCCTGCGTCGGGTTCATAATTCTGGTATAGATATTTCCCGGCTTTCGCAAATTGAATAAATCTGCAGCGTGATCCGCATCTTCAAAGACATACGATGTTGTTTGATAAATTGGGACTGCCCTTGCTCTTGTCGCCGAATCCGGCCCTTCCTGCCCTGCATGCACTTGCAATGTTTCAAAACTTAATTTTTTATCACTCATTTTTATCTCCCCTTGTAAACAATATTGCCAAGACATATCATCAAACCGTGACTATTGCGTGTTTTCCCCAAATTAGAGATAGAGTATAAATTGAATAGCACCACTCTCCCTTTACCTTAAATAGACATATGCGTTATGCCCAGAAACCTCCTTATTTAATTTCGTTTATGTTATAAGGTGTTTCCTGATATACGTAATAATTGAGCCAGTTTGAAAACAGCAGATTGGCATGACTTCTCCACTTTACGACAGGTGTCTGCTCCGGGTCATCCTCCGGAAAATAATTATTGGGAATATTAATTGGAAGCCCTTTTGTCACGTCCCGGTCATACTCCGATTTCAACGATAGTGGATCGTATTCCGAATGCCCCATCACAAAAATCTGGCGGCCTTCTTTAGCTGTCACTATATAAACACCGGACTCTCTTGATTCGGACAGTATGTCCAGATCTTTGACTTTCTCAATGTCTTGTCTTCTCACTTCAGTGTGCCTTGAGTGGGGCACAAAGAAAATATCATCAAATCCTCTGAGCAGCCTGACATTCTTTTTGTTTACCACATGAGGAAAAACACCAAACATCTTTGCCGGAAGTTGATGCTTGGGAACACCAAAATGGTGGTATAACCCGGCCTGCGCTCCCCAGCATATGTAAAATGTCGAGTATACATAATGCAGGCTCCAATCCATAATCTTGACCAACTCCGGCCAGTAATCGACCTCCTCATAATCCATTTGTTCAACGGGGGCGCCGGTTATGATCATACCGTCGAATTTCTTTTCTTTGATCGCATCAAATCTTTCATAGAATTTAAGCAGATGTTCCTTAGGGGTATTCTTTGAAGAGTGAGTTTCCGGGTGCAGTAAAGTTACATCCACCTGCAGAGGTGAATTGCTCAAATGTCTTAGTATTTGTGTTTCAGTTGTAATTTTATTGGGCATCAGGTTTAACAAGACAATGCTGAGCGGTCTTATGTCCTGGTGGACGGCACGCTCTTCATTCATAACGAAAATGTTTTCATTGTTTAAAATTTCTGATGATGGAAGATCATTGGGAATATTAATAGGCACCTAACACACCCCTTTCAAAATTAAAAGTCCTCTTTCCTAATGAAAGAGGACAACTTGGCATAATCCCTCTCTCATCTCTCAATGTTTCCATTGCAGGAATTGGCACCGTTGTATTTATATGAAATACCGGTTGCCGGGCTTCATCGGGCCA
>DNIT01000177.1:3610-27068 GCA_003489345.1 Pelotomaculum sp.
GGTTGCCGGGCTTCATCGGGCCAGTCCCTCCACCTCTCTGGATAAGGAGTCCATAATATTAAATTATTGATTCAATTCCTACTAATTATATTTTATTAGTGTTGTTTAATTGAGATTTATTGTATTGCTTTTATTATGGTTTGTCAATAACCTTTTATTATTTTTGTGTCACGATTGTTTTTATTATAGCTCCGACTCCGGCTCAAGTGTCGGCACATCTAACGTAACCGTATCCGGATATTTAACTCCACAGCCGGTATTAAGAAGTACTATCCGTTCCTCTGGGGAAACCCAACCCTGTTCTTTCAGTTTTAACACCGCTGCCAGCAGCGCTGCTCCCTCAGGGCAAATAAAAGCGCCCTCAGAAGCCGCTATTTGCGCCTGCGATTTTAGAATGTCCGCATCTTCGACCGCGATGGCACACCCATTAGTTTTGTATACTGCTTCTAATACCAGAAAGTCACCAAACGCTTTGGGGACTAGAATACCAAAGGCTACGGTTTTTCCGTCCGTCCAAAATTCCGAATCAACTCTTCCTTCCTGCCAAGCTCGAACGATTGGCGCACAGCCAGCTGACTGTACAGCAACAAGTCGAGGCAATTTTTCCCCTATCCATCCCATTTCGCGTAATTCGAGCAGGGCTTTATAGATGCCGATTATGCCTACACCACCACCAGTAGGATAGAGAATAACATCCGGAACTTTCCAGTCAAATTGCTCAGTTATTTCTAGACCCATGGTCTTTTTACCTTCAATTCTGTAAGGTTCCTTAAGGGTGGATGCATCATACCAACCATATTTGGCTACACCCCTTCCTACAATCTTACCTGCATCGCTAATCAGGCCATTAACCAACCGCAAGTTTGCCCCACTCACCGCACATTCGATTTTTGTAATAAATGGCGCTCCCTTTGGCATTACAATATTGGCCTTGATACCCGCCTTGGCAGCATAAAGTGCCCAGGCGCTGCCGGCATTACCGTTGGTCGGCATGCCAAACTCCTTGACGCCGAGTTCCTTTGCTTTGGAGACTCCTACCGCGGCGCCACGCGCCTTAAAAGTACCTGTTGGAATAACACCTTCATCTTTTAAATAAAGGTTCCGTAGGCCGGTTTCTGTTCCAAGCCGTTCAAGCCTCAGTAGCGGCGTCATTCCTTCACCGAGACTGACTATATTCTCTTCTCCACAAACAGGCAGGATTTCCCGATAACGCCAGAGTGTTTTCCCCCTTGTCGACAATTCATTTCTTGACCACTGTACCCTAGCCTTACGCAAGTCATATCTCACAAGCAGCGGTGCTCCACATACGCACAATTGGTTGATTTGGTCAGAATCATAGACGGAATTACACTTCGGACATTCTAAATGGCTTATAAAACTTTTCATTAAAACGACACCTCCCCTCACCACCGGTTTAGTGGCAAAGTGAGTTCCTTTATCACTTTTGACTGCACTTGTACGCCGTAGCAAATAAGTCAATGTCTGCTTAAAAGTCCCTCTTCCACTCTGGGGTATCAGGTTAATTACTTAATCCCTATATTGTTAAGATATTTTTTGTCAATTAGTTGGTTGATGTCAAAATCCTTTTTGAGGACATTAGTATCTTTCAGATAATCCTTGGCCTGCGATAGCGTCTCGATATCATCATCTGTAATCTGAAGACCCCAATCAATGGTCTTAATTGATTTAACAACAGCCTCTACCGGTATCTTACTTTCGTTTGCAATGATAGCCGTTGCTTCATCAGGATGATCCCTCAGGTAATCTGCAGCTTTTTGATGAACTTTCAAAAATCGCTCGATTAACCCGGGATCTTTCTGGCCAAACTCATTTCTTGCCAAATAAACACCAACTGTCTTTATAACATTTTCAGAGTTCGCCAGCACCTTGCCGGCTTTGGCAAGTTCAATAGTTGCTACGAATGGTTGCCACGTGGCAACAGCATCAACATTTTCGGACGTAAGCGCGGTCTTCTGGTCAGATGTAGGCAAGTTCACGACATTAACGTCACTGTTATTAAGCCCGTTTTGCTGTAATAGCAGCATGAGAAATAAATGTGCGCCAGATCCCACCTGAACAGCAATTTTTTTACCCTTCAAATCTTTCACGGAACTGATAGAAGAATCCGGACGAATGAGCAAGCCGTAATAAAGATCATCAGAATACGCGCGGCCGACAGCCTTCACATCAATACCGTTAGCCCGGGCAGAAATGGCGGGCAACGGACCCAAATTGGCGATATCAAGTCGGTCTCCGGATAACGCCTCAACCATAGGAGGCCCTGCCAAAAACAAGGAATAATTGACCTCAGTTCCATCCTTACCAAATTCCTCTTCAAAAAATCCTTTCGCTTTAGCCAAAATAGTAAGTGAACTTGAAGCTTGATACCCGATACGAATAGCTTTCTTCTCCTTTGCCTCATTTGCCGTACTTTTTTCGGCCTTGTTCTGGCCGCAACCAGCCGTAAAGCCAAGCACCAGAATCAATGTTAGAACCAATGCAAATACTTTCTTCTTCATAATTATAATCATTCCTTTCGCTACGCTCAGGCACAAAACGTTATAAAAAATGTTGTCTGGGCTTTATCCTGTAATTGGTCGTGCAATTATACTACAGAGCACGGGGAGGTGAGTGCGTCACCCTACTCTTTTTGGGGAGACCGCATAATTATATGTGTCGCTCTGCCTGTCAAGCACAAATAAGTGTGCATAGACCACGTAGATTTATCTTTGTATAAACAACTCCTTTGTTTATGAAGGGCGAGCAGTCAATGTTTGTGCGACCACCATACCATCTGAGAGAGGGAGTGTTTATGCTCAAAATTGTCTACCCTATCTGTTGCGGCATCGACGTTCACAAAACCTTCGTCGTTGCTACCATCGCATCCACCGATCGCAAAAACATCACAACCTACCAAACCAAACGCTTTTCCACCTTTACCCGAGATTTGAGGGCCTTAGCACTGTGGCTCTCAAATAATCAGTGTGTGTATGTCTGCATGGAGTCTACTGGCAAGTACTGGATCCCTGTCCACAAAATCCTGGAACCTTCCTGCCGGATCACCCTGGCACATCCGAAGTATGTCAAGGCGATCCGTGGCAAGAAGACTGACAAAAATCTATTTTCAGATTTCAACTCCTCGTATAATTTGTTGGGCCACACCCTCAACCCCTCGCGTTCTTGGCTGGGTATTATTAAAATATAAAGGACTGCTCCAAGCCATCTCCCCATCCTCTTGTACTATTCGTACCCAGTAGGCGTTCCGGCCGGGTAAAGGTTCGTTATCCTTCCAGGATAATTCTATCGCATATGGTCCTGAAACTTTTGGCTGTAACCGCATCATATAATATTGTCCTACTCCCCCGCACTCCTTACGAAGTGGACCATTCCATATCTCTGCCAAGGTAGCCCTACTTTTTCCTTGATCGCTCTCAAAATTGATAATCGTCTGAGGAGAACCCTTGATATTTAAGATCAGACCGTCATGGTCTCCTGATGTAGTTGATACCCATGACACATGATTTTCATCTTGCTCAACAATCCCCTGCTTTGGATGATCGAAAGCGAATACTCTCGTTTCCCCAATAATTCCTCCCTCTACTGATATACTACCATTCCAGTCGGTTTCTCTTCCCCTGCTTTTAATTCGGGCTCCACCCCATTCAATCCGTATCAATCCAAGATCGAAATCATCTTTTCGAAAAATCGGATGAGAATAGACAACCTCCTGGTTCCGTAGAATTTCCACCTGCTCGATTGGTTTGGTTCCTGTTACATTGACTTGAATAATTGGTATGACAGTATCATCCCATTCGTCTCCCATTAGTTTTCCATCTGCTGTGCCAACATATAGGCCAATACGCTCGCCTGTTGTCGCATATGTATGTCTGGCCCTTAATGCTGCAAAAATCCCCTGACGGGTGAGATCTTCGGCATAAATTCCTGCTAACCCCCCTCGTGTTCCAAACGACTTTAGCGTCGGATAAGATGCCCCCGGGCGCCCTGTATGATCGTCACTGGCCCCTATAACACCGACTGTGTAGCCATTTTCTAAAGCTTCCCGCAATAACCATTCAAACCGTCCGTGAGCCGAACATATTTCCAGAACAGGCTCTAACTCAGAATTATAATACCTGCTTATATCACACCTCCTCCCGCCTACGTGCGGGATAATTAAAACATCTTTTCTCTCTTTAAAAGTCTTATATAATTCATCCAGTGGATAGCGATCCATTGGTTCATCGCATTTAGTCGGAATGTGCCAATGACTCGACCGGTGAAGTGGACCGTCTTCTCCAAGAAAATGAACATTTCGATCTCCACCTGCGGGAGTATTGCCCGACCATTCATAGCCTAAGAAAGGAATAAACCGTCCCGGAACATGAAATTTACGTAAAGCTTGTTTGGCTTCTTCCCATCCCTCATTGTGAAACTGAAAATCGTTCGGTTGATGTCCAATAAAATCCAGGCCGCCACAATCACGTGCAAAACAAAATGCTTCTTCGACACTACCAGCCCCTAGAGCATTACTGTATTGGGCATGCATATCGCCCCAGAAAAGCTGCAATAGTGATGGCTCTGCGCGGATCACGATTACGTTGGATACGGTATGATTATGCGGTAAACCTTCCCCTTCTATTTTAAACCGGTAAAGCCCCGGTTGCGTAAATCTATATTCTTCCAGACGGCAAGTCCCCCGATCTGCCGCAGTAAAACAATGAGATCTGGGGCCTTGACATTGATCGTGAGGACATTCATAAACAGTATCATGCTCAACCCGTTCCACAGAAATTGTCATCTTTCCCTGGTAACTGTCTACCGGGTTTCCGTGTATATCCTCACACTTGGCAATAAGATAGCAAAGTTGCCCAACCATACCTATGGATGGTGACAAACCTACCAAACGATATGGCTCTGCTGCTATAATTGGGATCACTGTGTTGTGCTCCAGACCTATCCAGGTACCTGTTTCAAAACATTCTACTTCGATTAACCAATGAAAGTCAGATTCAACAAAACTTTGAGCTAGATAACCTTTACTCCCTTTTGACGTATCCCCTAATGTGATATAAATCTGATCGCCTTCAGACAGTGAATCGTCTTTAATTTCAAATTCAATGCATTTAAACCAAGGCCTCCACCCGCCCTTGGGAAGAAAACTTATCAAAACACTTGCAGCCGGATTTGAAGTAAACGCGGTCACATAGTTATCAGCAGAAGGATCCGTATTTTGAGGAACTCCCGCATCTGAACACCAACGAAAGAGGAAGCGGATCCGGCCTCCATTATCCATACAATAACGCCCAACCGTATAAGTAGTAGTCCATGTAGTATAACTCCCGGCCATTACCGGGTGAGTTGGAGATATCTCCGCTTTCCCATACCAAACTGATTTATCTCTCATCTGGAATTATTCCCTTCTCTGGACTATGCTAAAAATATCCCCATCTTATATAACGCTTTTTATAACAGCCTCGCCAGGTCTGAATCGGGATGATTGCCACAACGACGATAATCGTCATGGTCAATCGGCAAGTTATACTTTTTCCGCAGTTCATGCAATCCGGTCGCCAACCGGATGTAATACTCCAGCGAGGCGTTTTTCTGTCCCCGTAGATACGAGCCGGGCCGGGGCACCCAGACTGCAAAAACGGTGCTTACGCCATGACTCGCCAAATCTTCGGCCTCATCCAAAACGGCCTTCAATGCCTCATCTTCATCGGTAAAACCATATGGTTTGGCCAATTCGACACCGGCTACAATGCACGTATTCACATAACCGCTGCCAAAAATATTAACTGCGCGAAACATCCGCCGTTTCCATTCCTGATACCCGACCCATCTGGCCTTACCGGGGCAGATCCATTCAAATAATCGCTCATTCAATACTTCAATATCCGGGGTATAACTCAAAATCCCGGTTTCCTGATAAATCCGTTCCAACTGTTTTTCGGTAAACGCAGTGGCAATTAATTGACTGGGAAACTTGGGCGTATTAAAGTTCTCCCCTACTGCCTTGAGAATCTCGATATAGTAATCAACTTCAGTATCAAAAGGCGCCGCGCCATGGAAGTCCGAACCGGAAGTCAGACAAACAGCGGTAAACCGCCCCGGCTCTTTTAAAGCCGCTTGCACGGTTTCAGCTACATCACGCGGTTTCAATTTCGGCGGAAGATTAAGCTCTGCCTTCTGTTGCCTAAGGTTATTCACAATATCACAGAAAAGGCACCCCTGATTATCGTTCCAGAAATGGCAGTAGCGGCTGGGCATAATATAAAGCCGCTGCGGCCGGGCGCTGACCACATTACTCATGGGAATACCGGTGCTGGTGGTCAAATTATAATAATCAGGCTTCGTCCAATATTCAATCTCCTCAAGCTCCACGTCATCATCCAATAACACCAGTCGTCCGTCGCACAGATCAACAATGTAAGGGTTTTGCTCCAGCGGCGTCGGACTGGTAAGGACCGAAGTTCCGTCGCGTAGAATAAAGGCTTCGGGCCTATGGGTCAGGATACCGTCGCGGGTTCCGAAGATATGGGTCCCGGCCAACTGATGGATGGCAGGGTCTGCCACACTCAAAGCACGGTCGGTATAATGAACACCCCGGCGTTGAATATCGGTCTTTAGCATGATCAGGCGGGGAAATTGCGGGTATTTGGCAGCAACTTCATCCAAACTCAGTTCGGAAGGTTGTTGTTTTAAAGCAAGCGGCATCTGTCTATCATCCTTTTTCTTTAGTATTTTGCCAATCGATCAAGGTGTTTAAAGTATTAAATCGGCATCGCCAGTTTTTTCCCAGATCTGCTCATAGTACTTCCGGAACGAGGGCGTGCTAACTATGGCTTTCACAGGTTTGCCTTTGATCTGGTAACTCCCGCTATTTGCCCCCCACCACCGCCACTGTGCTTGGAACCATATCTGCTTTGCCCAATATCGCGACAAGTTCTTTATTGATTGTGACAACCATTTTCTGCCTCTAAATAATTGTTACTGTCAGATACTATAAGCAAAAGGAACTTCAACTTCCGCAAAGAATTTAGTATGAATTTCCTTGCGAAGTTTTATGAAATCATAGCTGTTACGATCTCGCGGCCTAGGCAGCTCCACCGGGATGATCGTTTTTGTAGTCGCCGGCCGCTGCGACATTACGATCACCCGGTCCCCGAGAAAAATAGCTTCGTCGATATCATGCGTAACTAATAAGATGGTCGTCTTTTCCGTTTCCCAGATCCGCAGGATCTCCTGTTGCATATTGATGCGGGTCATTGCATCCAATGCGCCAAATGGTTCATCAAGAAGCAATACCTGCGGACGATTCACCAATGCCCTGGCAATACTGACACGCTGCTGCATGCCTCCGGACAATTGGTGCGGATAGGCTTTCGCAAAACTTTCCAATCCAACCAGTTCCAAATGTTCCTGTACGATATATTTTTTTTCCTCAGGACTTTGTTGCTGCCCGAGGCCAAAAAATATATTTTCCTCGACGGTCAACCACGGATAAAGACGTGCTTCCTGAAAAACCATGCCCCGGTTTACTCCAGGACCTTTTATAAGATTACCCCCGAGGCTTATTCCTCCGTCGAATTCCCCGTCCAGCCCGACCACCAGCCGCAGCAGAGTACTTTTCCCACAACCACTGGGACCTATTATACTGATGAATTCACCTGGTTTCACCGCAAAATTAACATCCTTCAGCACTTCAACTGTACTGTTTTTAATGCGAAATGTTTTATTCAAATTTTCAATTACAAGAGTTTGTGATTTTGCTGCAGTTACACTCATTTTCTCACTCCTCATGATTCATGAAGATTTACATTCCATTTCAACAGTCTTTTTTCGAGTAATTTTAACAGTTGTTCAATAAGAATTCCGGTTAACCCGATGGAAAGCACACCGACCAACACAACATCAATTTGCGATAATTCCCGTGCATACATAATCATATAGCCGATGCCTGACGACGCTGCGATCAGTTCCGCTGCCACTACGCTGCGCCACGCTACATCAATTCCGACCCGTACGCCGGTAAAAATGGCAGGCAGCGATGCCGGAAGTACGACTTTCGTCAGTAATGTTTTTCTATCTTTTTCGAGAATAGTAGCTACTTCTAAATATTTTTTGTCCACATTGCGAATGCCTTGAGCCACATTTACCAGCACAGTCCAAAAGCTGCCAATTGCAATAACGGTAATTTTCGAACCTTCGTCAATTCCCATCCACAGAATTAATACCGGAACCCAGGCTAACACCGGAATCGGCCTGAGCAATCCAAAAATTAGACTGGCTGCAGTCCGAAATTTTTTCACCAGAGCCACCTGAACACCAATTACCAGACCTAATGTCGCACCAATGATAAACCCTTCAGCTACTCGCAAAATGCTGATACCTAAGTTTGCAAAAATCTCTCCTGTCTTTACTAGCTCTACCAATACCTTGAAAATGACTGACGGCGGCGGCAGCAGACTCGCCCGAATCCATCCCATTTGACTTGTGATTTCCCACACACCCAACAACACAACGGGGGTTGCTAGCGCAAGAATATTCTCTTTGAGCCATCCACCAAACTTTTTCATCATATACTCTCTTTCACTTCTATTCAGCGATTGAATCTCCCTTGCGTCAAATCGATCATTTACCGACTGAACATATACTCTTGATAAAATTAATCTTTTTGCCATAATAATCAAAAAAGGCTAAGTATGGCCATTCATAGCCATGCTTAGCCTTCAGTGTTCTGATCAGCTAAACTTTAAACAACACCATAGATAGCGGTTCGCTTGCAGACCCTTTTAATGTCTGCTAGTGACTCCACTGGCCCGGTGTTTCTGGTTTACCCTTTATTTCTACTTCTTTTAGTCCTGGGAAAAGGGTGTGCTTAAGTAACGCTCACCCGTGTCAGGCAGTACGACCACAATAAGCTTACCTTTATTCTTCGGTCTTTTGGCAATCTGCAAGGCGGCAAAAGCAGCTGCTCCTGAAGAAATCCCCACCAACAGACCTTCTTCCTTGACCAGACGCCGGCCAATTGCAAGGCATCTTCATTTTTTACTTTATAAATCTCGTCAACAATCTTTAAATTTAATACATCCGCTATAAAATTAGGGCCAATGCCCTGGATTCTGTGCGGTCCGGCTTTTCCGCCGGAAAGCAATGGTGAGTCAAATGGCTCTATCGCTACGACCCTGGCGCTTGGCTTGCGGGCTTTGAGCACTTCTCCCACGCCGGTAATAGTCCCACCGGTACCGACTCCGCCAACCAGGATATCGACTTTGCCGTCCGTGTCATGCCATATTTCTTCCGCTGTAGTAGCGCGGTGTATGGCCGGATTGGCCGGGTTATCAAACTGCTGGGGAATAAAGGATTTGGGAACTTGGGCAGCCAGTTCATTGGCTTTGCGGACGGCGCCTTTCATACCCTCCGCTCCGGGTGTCAGGACCAGTTCAGCTCCGTATGCCTTTAAAAGATTGCGCCGCTCTACACTTAAAGGTATCAGGTATGGTCAGGATCAGGCGATATCCCTTGACCGCAGCCACAAAGGCAAGCGCTATCCCGGTATTGCCGCTGGTAGGTTCAATAATTACACTATCCTTACCTAGCAATCCCTTTTCTTCAGCATCTTTAATCATACCGTAGCCAATCCGGTCCTTGACGCTGCCGGCGGGATTAAAGCTTTCCAACTTTGCCACTACTTCGGCCTTAAGCCCTGCTGTGACCCGCTGCAGCCTGAGTAATGGTGTCCGGCCGATTAATTCAGTCAGATCATTTGCTATTTTGGCCATGCTTTCTCCTGCCTCCTGTTTATCTTGATTCCTCTGTAAAACGGCACTACGAAAGGTCCTCGAGGGATCATAGATTCTATTGTTCAACCATGCGAGAAAGTCTGTGCCGGTTGGTCATACAGTTTAGAAGCCAGGTCCACCCCGGAACCGGGAATACCGCAGGCATCCGCCCGGCACTGCTGGCAGTGGCGAAAGACAGGCAGGTATTTTTCCGCTGCCTCCCGTACCAGATTGATTTCCCGGCACCCGGGCGGGCGGTAATCTTTCATGTCAAATTGGGGTATTAAAGGGATGATGTTAATCATGGACGCGCCGACACTTGCCGTAACCCGGGCAATTTCTCCAACCTCATGGCTATTGATGCCGGGGATTAAAACAGTATTTATTTTTACTACCACCCCAAGACCGGTTATTTCTTTTATCCCGACAAGTTGAGCCAGCACCAGCCAGCGGGCGGCATACTCTCCGGTCATGTACTGGCCGTTGTAGGTGATATGAGCGCAGATATCCTTTAAGACCTGCGGGCTAATCGCGTTAACTGTCACTGTAACTGTTTTAACACCGACCTCGACAATTCTTTTGGCCTTTTCTTTAATCAGCAACCCGTTGGTACTTAGACAATTGATTAATTGGGGATATCTTTTATGAATAAGTTCAAAGGTTTGTAACGCGTGGTCAGTCGCCAGAGTATCTCCGGGACCAGCTATACCAACTACCGTTATCTCGGGGCAGAGTTCCAAAGCCTGGCTTACCTTATCCAGGGATTCTTCCGGCGTTAGAACCGTGCGGCTTACCCCGGGCCTTTTTTCCCACTTGTTAAAACCGCGCTTGCAGAAGCGGCACTGGATGTTGCAGGACGGGCTGACCGGTAGGTGAATTCTTCCGTATTTATGGTGGGCTTCACCATTGAAGCAAGGGTGTTGTTTAATCAGGTGATTAAATTGTTGATTAGCTCCATCCTGCAAAATTACGGACATTATTATCACCCCGCTGAGAAATTGTAAGACAATGCGTCAAGCCTATTGGCCGGTTTTCTATCAATTCCAACTTACTACATTATTTTAGTATGATTACTAATGTATTATACATGATATGATTAATACTATATTCCTGATGCTTAAATTTGTCAATTGCATTTGAATGTTTTAACAACAAAAAATATTAGGACGGGGTTTTAAGCTCCCCCGTCCCTGGCCTATTGAATATACTTGTCAAATTTGGGTAGTATCCCCTTCAGCCGGCGAACCCCCACTACAGTGATTGCCGTTTGAGCCCTCCGGCATACTATTCATCGTAGCGTCCATCATACCATCCATCATACCGCTCATAGGGCCAAGACCGTTATTACTGTGAAACTCACGCATTTCATTGAAATGCTCCTGCCAGACTTTGGCCAGTTCCGGTGTTAGTTGACCGTCTTTTTGCGCCTGGCCCAGCCATTGCTGGTGCCATTCGAACATCTGGGCAGAAGGCTGTTGACTTCGCTGCTCAGGCGCCTTTTGCTCCCCTCCTGTTATAGCTCCGAAAGCGGCGGGAGCTGCTATTGCAACTACCAGAATAGCTAAGCCCATAAGAAACCAATACTTCCTTTTCATTTGGTTCCCCCCTTTCAAGATAAATATATTGAACTTATCTACAGCCCTATCGTATATAAAAAATGTCACAATTCTATAACGAAATTCATAAGAATCCATTTCAAATAATTAAAGATTTAAATATTTCAGGGACCCGGGATGCTACCTGTACTCGAAATTTTAGGCAATTTGGGAACTTTATTTATAATCTTATATTTCAATTGCTGTTGTGATGTGCATTATGATCAAATACATAATCAGTATTAAGGGTTTTACCTTGTTTATTTGCAGCCGCCTTAACACCATTATATGCAAATATGCCACTCAAAGAAAGTATCCCAATAATTAACGTTGCAATAAGTAATTTTCTCACAAAGTTCAGTCCTTTCCATACCAATACGAGGTGATATTAAGAAATTATAAATAAATATATATTTAGCAAGGTAAATACAATAAAGAATGTCAACAACATAATAACTAAGTGCATAAATATTGCCTTGCTACTATTCCATTTGTGTCTTTTTATATTCATAATAAAAACAACCATCATAAATAAAATGCCGGCTACGAAAAAATATCCACGATATTGCACCATCCACCGGCTAAAAAGGACTGCTCCAGTACTAAAACCAATGACTAAAGCCAATGCGTGGAGAACGCAGCAGATACCTGCCAATAAGCCGCCGCTTCCACCCTGAAACCAGCTCTTTCCAGTAATATTCTTAATTCTTAACTCCATTGTAATCCCCCAAATCATATTAGCCTCTTTGTAATAGTTCTTTCATTAGCGTAGGCACCCAAACTGGTGAAACTTTAAAATCACTGGCAGTAAATGCAATTGCACATGAACATTTATCTCTATTTAACCCTGGACTAAATAGTAGATTACTACGGACACGATAATCATAATAAGGGATATGAGGTAAGTATAAATGGCTGGCAACACTTTATTATGTGAATTTTGCTTCAGAGGATACCTATTTTTGAGATACTGATAAATAATTAAACCAGCCACTATCCCCGCAAAGCTTAAAAGGTAGGCTACGGAAACAAAACCAAAGACTGTAGGATCGGTACGGAAATACTCAACAAAACCCCTTATAAT
Source organism: Pelotomaculum sp. (assembly GCA_003489345.1). Taxonomy (GTDB): domain Bacteria; phylum Bacillota; class Desulfotomaculia; order Desulfotomaculales; family Pelotomaculaceae; genus Pelotomaculum_C. The sequence goes on from DNIT01000177.1 coordinate 16,075, forward strand.
AGAAAAGCCAATTAGGTAATGTACGAAGATTTGCCCCTGGTAACGACTTGAGTACCGCTTAGTCCACAGGTAGGCAAAAAGCAGGTAGTCTAAAATAAATTCATATACCTGGACTGGATGAACTAATGTACCATTAACATTAACTCCCCAGGGATATGCCCCTATCATTGGTACACCAAAGATGTCACAACCGATACGGCCGATGGCTTGCCCTAAGATAAGCGCTGGGGCAATGATATCAGCTATTTTCCACAAAGAAAGCCTGTGCTTTTTTATGCGCCATAGCCCGAGAAGCACACCGCCAAGTATGGCACCATGGATCGAGAGGCCACCGTTATGAATGTAAATAATCTCCAGGGGATTAGCCAGATAATATGAGGGCTCATAAACAAGGACGTGAACGAGGCGTGCACCGATGATACCTCCGATTACTGCAAATATAACAACGTCAAAAAAAGGGTCTTCGGAAACACCAAGTCTTTTCGCTTCTTTTGATGCCAAAAGTATCCCGGTCAATATCCCGATGGCAGCAGTTATACCAAAGAGATAAATGTGTATATGACCCAATGAGAACACTTCTTTCATTTGTTATCCTCCTTTTAATTCAGCCCCAAAATTAAAGTCATGAAGTCCCGCTTTATACTCCTGCGGCAAAAACCTCCATGACATATGCTGGGCTGTCCCTCGTACCATTCAGCAAAAGACCTTCGTGGCTCATTTTTGCAGAGCATTATTAATTTAACAAATGATTGTTACAAAACTATCACGAAAGTTTAATACTTTTTGCTATCCTTAAACGAAAAACATCATGATTATACTTTCTCATTATCACTTTAGCAATAAATCATCTTTCATTTGGCCATACTGTTCCCTGGTTATTTCCCCTCTTGCGTAACGCCTCTTAATTACTTCCAAAGGCTCCTGAGCAGGCATCTCGTATGAGTCTTTCTTATGACCTCTTTCCCATAATCTATATCCTAAGTAAACTGCACCCACCAAGATTACCACTGGTATCAGCATCATAATCAGCATAGCCAGGCCCCAGGTAACATCACCTAACATGTTGTTAAATCCTAGTGCCATCATGATTGTAACCTCCTTTACTAATGCTTGACTTAAGTTTACTAAATTAATGTTACAAATCATTATCGAAAGTTTGATAAATTTGTAACATACCAATTATGTGAAACCAAAAAATGGTTAGACCTTTTTAAATGGTAATATCAAAAAAACCACCTGCCAGGTGGTTTTAGTTAGATAAGCTGTTTAATTATGCGTTTCGAAATCATCTATACACCCCACCCAACACATGTTTTAACCCTGGGCTAATATACCTGTCGGTTTTTTCCAAGGATCCAGGGTTGTGATTTAGAGTTTTCCCCTGGACATTTAAAATCGATCACTTGTTCCAATTTATTTCCCTCCCAAGGCCATGATAATTTCTCCGACCAGGATGCTCACAGCCATTATAAAAAGAAAAATCTTAACTGCTTTACTGAAAGGAACCTCTTTTAAAATCACCAAAACGCCATAACCGGTATTGGCACATAGCCCGGCCATCATCGACCCGAAACCAATAACTCCTTTAATATACGCTTCGGCCACAAATACCGAGGAAAAACAACTGGGTATAGCCCCTATTAAGGATATATAGACAGGCTGAAGAAAATTGTTTTTCCCAACTAGTTGATAAAAACTTTCCTGCCGAATTTTTCCAGGCCCATATTAATGATAAAAACAGTGAGAAATAAAAAAAACGTGATTTTGACAGTATTACTGAATGCTCCCAATAAGAAATTGCGGTCTTTGCGGCACCTTGGACAGGTACAATCCACGCCGCAGCCTCTAATTCTGTTTCTTTTCTCCTTTATTACCGCATTGACCAGACTTCCGGCGCCAATGGCTATGATTAGCTTAATAAAAATTACAGTTCCTCAACAGTGTATTCTTTAGAGGTCTTTATAGCTAAGGTATCAAATTCATTTTCACTGCAGGGCTTGTATTCCGTATGCAATAAATCGCCAAAGCCAGATAAAAGATTATCACTTTTAAGGAGCCCTTTAATTTCGTTGTGACCAAAACGGCTCCAGGGCCTGGTTACAATATCCGCTTCCTTGTTAAATTGCCTTAAGGATTCCGTGATTTTTCCAATCTGTTCTTCGTCTGTTAACTGGCTTTTACTGAGTACCAACATGGAGGCATTGGTAATCTGATCTTCGAAAAACTCGCCGAAAGTATCATATTCGCAAGATAGTTAACACTATCCACAACGGTGAGAAGGGAATTTATCAAGCACTGGGAGGCAAATTCCGGTCTTCGTAAGATATCTATAATTTCACTGAGAATACTGATTCCCGTAGGTTCAATGATAATTCGCTCCAGTTTGAATTCTTCAATCACCCTGGCCAGTACCTGAACAAAATCTTTTTTCATGATGCAGCAGATACAGCCGTTGGATATTTCAAACACATCAAAGCCGTCTCTTTCCACCAGTTCTCCGTCTATGCCGATTTCCCCGAATTCGTTTTCAACCAGCACCACTCTTTCGTTTTCATACGCTTTTAAGAGTAATTTGATTAAGGTGGTTTTTCCGGCGCCCAGAAAACCTGAAACTACATCAACCTTTATCATTGTTTGACCCCCTGTAGGAACCTATTGTCTGAGGACATAGTCCTCAAAAGTCGCTATAAACCCCCAAAACACTACTTCACTTATTAACATCTTTAAGCCGGTTTGCACCGGCTTAAAACCCTATATGAGTAGCCCTTCATCGTGTCTATTGCCTCTATACAAGCGCTGTGAATACGTTCAGCAGGGCCAAAGAGCATTTCATCCGCTGGGTCGATGTTGCCCAAAATCAACGCCCTTCCAGCCACTTTTTCCCTTGCTAAGCCCAAGTCACACTTATCAATGCTAATTACATCGGCTCCCGTATCAGTCATTTGGTCAACTATTTTGTGAGTCTTGCCGCATATATGCAGCGGCACCAAAGACTGCAGTTCATGCGCCAAATCGACCAACTCTTTTTTAACAAGGGTAATAATTGCCTTAAACTTATATGGGAGCACTAAATTCGATTACCAATATCCTTTTACAAGCATTGACCCAGGCTAGATATATAGATGCCGCCGGGTCAGGGTGAGGTCATTGTTTAAGCCCTTGGAGAAAAGAATTTGGTGAACGTTCAGGCCGCTAACCCGGAAGGAGGCGGCGCAGGAACGCAAGTACAGCCGCCACATACGGACAAAACGGTCACCATACATCTCCCGCACTTTGTCTGCGTGTTTTTCGTAGTTTTCCGCCCAGCGTTCCAGGGTCATAGCGTAATGCAGCCGCAAGCTCTCCACATCAATAACATGGAAGTCATAATCAGGCAGCAACCCGATTATTTCACGCAAAGACGGAATATAACCCCCGGGGAAAATATGCTTTTCGATCCAGGAGTTGACCGGTCCTTCCTTGAGATGGGTTATGGTATGAAGCAAAGTCAAACCGCCTTTCTTTAAAAGCTTTTGCAGCGCCAGCATGAAATGAGGATAATTAGCCTGGCCTACGTGCTCGAACATCCCAATGCTTGAAATTTTATCGAAAGTACGCCCGCTTCCGCCCAGTACCCGGTAATCCATTAACTCTACCTCCACCCGATCTTCTAAACCCAGTTTTGAAGCAAGCTCTTTTGCATAACTTTCTCCTTCCGTGTAAAACGCCAAAATTATTTTCTTCAGAAATTGGTTCCGTTATGTATAGCATGGGCAACAATATAGGAGACCTTAATTGAAAGTTGAGCTTATATCAAATGCTCAATGTCTTATCAAAGGAAAGCAAATAAAAATGCCTGCTCGAGCCAATAATACCATCAAAGGAGGTGTTTATATTGCATTCAAGACAGACAATCCAGTCCTGCATTCAACACTGCCAGGCAACTGCCAACGACATTAAACAAATGTCTGCGGACGCCACCGGACCGGTAAAACAATCCCTGGATTAAGCCTACCAGTCCATCGACACCTGCATCAAACAGTGCCAGAGTGCTCTAAATCAGTTATAACTTCTGTTAAAGGACCCCATAGAGGGGGCCTTTTCAGTAAGATAATGCTCATACATGGATATCCAATGATTTATATTTTCTTAATTCTTTTGTGACAGGTTTGTAACAATAGTTTTTTATAATGAAACCGATACAAAGCCTTTTTCTAATTCTCTATAATATGGAGGTGGAATATAGTGGCAAATAAGCAATCGATGCTTGCAGTGCAGGGCATGTCCTGCGCCGCGTGCGCAGCTAAAATCGAAAAGGCTCTTAAAAGCATGTCGGGTATAAAGGCAGCCAGGGTTAACCTGCCGGCCGGTAAGGTCGCTGTCGAATATGATCCTGAGCAAATCAATATCTCCGAAACAACAAAGACCATTACTGATCTTGGCTACCAGATAGCCGCTGAAGACTTCTCTTTTAAAATAACCGGGATGTCCTGCGCCGCCTGTGTAAATAGGGTGGAGAAAGCACTTCGCTCTCTGCCGGGTGTAAAAAATGCAGCAGTAAATTTAGCTACTGAAAGCGCCAGGGTTGAATATTACCCCGCGGTTGTTGAGGGGGTTGACATAAAAAAGAAGGTTGAGACCCTGGGGTATCAAACCGGTGAGCGTTTGGACGCGCAGTCCGAGCTGGACCGGGAACGTGAGGCCAGGGAAGCTGAAATCCGCCGTCAACGCGTAAATATGTGGCTGACCTGGCCCCTGGGTCTCATCGCTATGCTGGGAACAATGAGAGAAATGTGGATTTTTGACCGCTTCGTCCCGGCCTGGCTGGCCTCTCCTTACACCTTGTGGTTCCTTACAACACCAGTAGTCGTTATAGGGGGCTGGCAGTTCTTTGTCAACAGCTGGCGGGGTTTAAAACATGGCGTTACCGATATGAACCTGCTGTACGCCACGGGAATTGGCGCTTCCTACATGATTGCGTTGATCAATACCCTTTGGCCCAACGCCGGTTTCGGCGGGCCGAAGGCTACCTTCTATGAATCAGCAGCTCTTTTGACCGCCTTCATCGTCCTGGGACGTTATCTGGAGGCTCTCACCCGTGGACGCACATCCGAGGCAATCAGAAAACTTATGCATTTGCAAGCCAAAATCGCCCGGATTGTCCGGGATGGTAAAGAAATAGAGATACCCGCGGATGAGGTACAGATCGGTGATTTAATAACAGTCAGACCGGGCGAAAGCATACCCGTGGACGGCAAAGTTACTGAAGGATATTCTTCCGTAGATGAGTCCATGATTACCGGTGAAAGTATCCCCATTGAGAAAAAAGAAGGGGATGAAGTAATCGGCGGAACCATCAATAAAACCGGAGCCTTTAAATTTACAGCAACACGGGTAGGTAAGGAAACAGCTCTGGCCCAGATTATCCAGCTGGTGGAGAATGCTCAGGGTTCAAAAGCTCCAATTCAGAAAATTGCTGATGTGGTAGCTGGCCACTTTATCCTTGGTGTGCACCTGCTGGCACTCGCTGTATTCCTGTTCTGGTTCTTTATTGGTTATGGCTGGTGGTTTACTCCCAACAGTACCTTCCTGCTCTCAACTTCAACCATAGGTACAATCGGGGTATTCGGTTTCTCCATGCTCTTAAGCCTGACCGTTTTGGTAATCTCCTGCCCCTGCGCTGGGGGCCTGGCGACACCTAGTGCGATTATGGCCGGCTCAGGTAAAGGCGCTGAGAACGGTATTCTGTTTAAGGGCGCAGAAGCCATTGAAACTACTTCCCGTCTGGACGCCATACTTTTTGATAAAACCGGTACACTGACCAGGGGCCAGCCTTCTGTCACCGACGTAATCGCAATCGGCTCCTTCTCACAAGACCGGATTTTACAGCTGGCGGCAGCAGCGGAAAAGAACTCTGAGCACCCGCTCGGGGAAGCTATCGTCAAAGAGGCCGAAGATAAAGGCTTGATTATCGGCAAGGCAACCTCCTTCAAAGCCATCCCTGGACACGGGCTGGAAGCCGAATTGGAAGGAAGCCAGGTATTGCTGGGTAACCGTCGGCTGATGCAACAGTGGAAAATTGATTTCTCCGGCGCCTTGCAGCAGGTGGAAGAACTTGAGGAAGCAGGCAAGACAGTGATGTTTATATCGATTGACGGTATGTTTGCCGGACTGATCGCCGTGGCCGATACAATAAAAGAAGGTTCAGCTGAAGCTGTCCGCCTACTCAAAGAGATGGGAATCAAAGTCAGCATGATTACCGGTGATAACAGGCGTACCGCTGAAGCCATTGCCAGACAGGCCGGCATTGATCATGTTCTTGCCGAGGTGCTGCCCGAGGACAAGGCCAACGAAGTGATTAAACTGCAGGAGCAGGGAGACCGTGTGGCAATGGTCGGGGACGGGATAAATGACGCTCCGGCGCTGGCCCAGGCCGATGTGGGAATAGCTATCGGCAGCGGTACGGATGTGGCCAAGGAAACCGGCGATATCATCCTGATCAGAGGCGACCTCCGGGATGTGGCTTCAGCTGTTGAAATAGGTAAAGCCACAATGCGCAAGGTGAAGGAAAACCTTACCTGGGCTTTCGTGTACAACACCCTTGGTATTCCCATTGCGGCCGGCCTGATTTATCCCTGGACCGGCTGGATCGTCAGCCCGCAGTTGGCAGCCCTTTTCATGGCCTTAAGTTCCTTTTCGGTAACCATGAACACGCTGCTGCTGAAGGGATTCGTACCATCATTGAAAAAATCCCGGACGGTTGAGATAAAACGGCTTAAGGAGGGTTTGGCATGAGCGAAGAAAAAGTTACCACCATAAGCGCTGTTATCTATTTAGGTATTTCAGTAGTCCTCGCTCTGGCTTTTTTCGCGGCTACCGGCGGTAGCGCGTATAACACGACCGCCCGCTACGGCGGGGCCATCTGGGTTTTCATCCTGGCTATGATTATAACCATGCCCGTGGTAATCCCCCAGGTTAAGAAGAGATACAGGTAGTTTAGAGTATTAGAACGACGATCCCTCAGCGATGAATTTTCGACAAGCAATGAAGCAATGAAAGGAGTGTGCTTTCGTGGAAGAATTCTTAAAGAGTTACGGCCCCTGGCTGCTTTTCGGTGTGTTGATGTTACTCATGATGCGCCGCGGCGGTGGTTGTTGCGGCGGTGGTCACACCGAATATAAAAAAGAAGATACTGGTTCATCCAAGGAGGATAAGAATTTACCTGAAAAATCAAGTTAAATCCAAGTTTCTTATTATGCAACAGAAAAACTCTTTTGCTTAAGTAAAAGAGTTTTCTGTTGCATGTAATTAGAAAAACATACAACTTATCTTGCTCATTTAAGTGCTTCTGTCATCACCGGTCTCAGTCGGTTGTCTTTGGCCATATCATAAATAACATCTTTCATTCCAGGAGCAGCATCATATTTAGCATGGCACTGCGCATCTGCGGACTTGCCATCGTGTTAGACATCGCTTGCTGCATCTTGGGATCCTGCATCAGGTTGATCATAGCCTGCTGCATAATTTAACCCAGGGCAACAACCAAAGAGTTCTTCATTAACAATGTCACTACTATCTATTATAGGTGTTTCCATTTAATGGATCATCCTCTCACCTGAAGTAAGTAAATAATGGCCAACCCGTGAAAAAAAGGTTGGCCCTTTAATTTAGCTTTTCGGTTTAAAGGTTTCGCATTTTGTGTTGTCTGAATTCTTGCAATGATTGAGGTTTCCATCCCTAGCAACCTGAATCATTGGAGCGTCACATTGAATGTTTTTATTATATCCACATTCCGTAACGTTGCACTTGATATTTTGCAATATTTTCACCCCCTTTCAAAACACTAATTATTTTGCCATTAGAAAGAATTTTTTATGTATTTTTTTAGGAACTCCTAGTAAATATATAAAAATTACTATAGAAGCCCCAACAAAATAGGATATTACAATTAAAAAACCTCTTTCTAAAATGAAAGAGGTTAAATTTAGCATATAATAATATTAAATTGTAAATTATCTCCTACGTTTTAGATAAAATATAATTTATTGCTTTTATTTTGCTAGTCAACAACCACCAATTAAAACCTATCTTAAATTCTGTTTACATTTTTATCTGCAGAATTTATGTTAGCCGGTCTAGGAATAAATGCCGGCGTCACCTTGGCATAATTTGTATACTCCTCACCAAATTCCTGAATTACCTGGCGCTCTTCCCTCAGGGCAAGACGGGTATAGACCCAAACCAGGACAGGGAACATCAGCATGGTTAACAATGTCGGCCACTGGACTAAGAAACCAAACATAACGAGGATAAAAGCAGTGTACTGCGGGTGACGCATGTACCTGTAAAGGCCGGTTTTCGCCAGAGTGTGTTCCTGCTGGGCTTTATAGAGTACCCTCCAAGCAAAGAAAACCATAGCCATACCGGTGAAGATAAAAATATTACTTAGCAAATGAATCGGGTCACTGTGCGGGTCCCCTTGTAAACCGAAAAGCGTGTACCAAATGTGACCGCTTTCATGTGAGAACAGGTCTACGCCGGGGTAACGGGAACCGAGCCAACCGGATAAAAGGTAGATGGTCAAGGGGAATCCGTACATTTCTGAAAATAGCGCAACTATGAATGCTGAGAAAGCACCCAAAGAACGCCAATCGCGGGTAGTGTTCGACCGTGTAAAACTGAAAGCAAAAAAGATAAAAACAAACGAGTTGACTATAACAGCCGGCCACAGTCCATAAGCTGAATAGTTGTCCAATTTGATTTCTCCTTTCAAATGTGCTACTGCTATTATGAACTATTAATGTCACAAGATTGTTACGGAAGGTTAACAAAAAAATAAAATATGAATGTGAGCACTGGAGTGAGCGTTGATAACACCGTACCTCAACCGCCGGGTTCACTGAATAGTTACAACTCAAGCAAGTTTAAACTGGACTCCGTATCCACCCCTTGGATAACGCCACTGGATGTTTCCGTTCGGGCAGCCGATCCGGCAGGCGCCGCATTCTAAACAACCCTCGTAGCCCGGCATAATTCGTCCATCGCGCCATTCATAAACCCTGGCCGGACAAAAGGCCGTACAATCTTTCTGCGGGCAGTGTTCTGCACAAACGGTATTATCCAGTACATTAAGATGTGAATCCTCATCGGTTTTCCAGCGATTCAGGTAGAGTTTGTTGTCGATGTTAATATCCAGATTAAGCTTCTTGATCTTTTCGGTTATTTTTTGCTTCATTATTTCACCGCCTTGATAAGCCTGAAAACATCCCTGCCAACGGAGAATATTGATTTGTCAGTAAAAAGTCTCTTCATTATTTTCTTTTGCTTATTCTTCTTGCTTACCCCGTCAACTGTAAACATCTCGTGCATGGCCCTGTTGGCAAAAGGAATATATTGATTCATGTACTGTGGATTCTTTTCAAGCAGGTGAGTGGTGTCTTTATATTTTTTTAAATCCTCCACAACAAAGCTGTCCTTCAGGCTTTCCTCGTAGAAGGATAACTGCCCGGCTGAAAAGTCGCCTGCTTGATGGGCTTTAATTACAGCCTCGGCCGCCAGGCGGCCCGATGTCATGGCCAGGTTGCAACCTTCCCGGTGGATGCCGTTGACCAACTGGGCTGCATCACCGGCCACGACCACACCGTCACCAACTAATTTGGGAATAGCACGGTAGCCTCCCTCCGGTATTAAATGAGCATAGTACTCCACTGGCCTGGCGTTTCTGATTAGCGGGCTTACCATGGGGTGTTTTTTCAGGTATTCCAGCATCTCGTAGGGACGCGCCTTCACCTCGATGATCTGAGACAAAAGTGTGCCGACACCGATGGAAATGTGTTTCTTGTTGGTGTATATAAAACCGGTCCCAACCAGACCCAGCGAACCATCTCCAAAAATCTCGATGGTGGCGCCCATCCCCTTGTCGAGATTAAATCGCTCTTCGATGATCTCAGCAGGCAATTCCAGCTCTTCCATCACAGCCAGGGCTACCTGGCCGGGCTGCCATTCGCGGTGAAATTCCAACTGCCTGGCTAGAAGCGAATTTACACCATCAGCCAAAATCACTACATCAGCATAAAGGTCTCCTTCCGGCCGGCTGGTACGCACACCTACCACCCGGCCTTTTTCCTTAAGGCAGGACTCAACTACTGTTTCGTTAACGATAACTGCGCCTGCATCCGTGCATTTTTGGGCAAACCACTTATCAAACTGTCCGCGGAACACCGTAAAACAGTTGAAGGGTTCTTGTGCCCATTCCTGAGATTTGTAGCCGGTAGTTACCACAGAATTCTCATCCATCAGCCAAAACCTTTGCTCTACAACCGGCCTCTGCAGGGGGGCTTCCTTCCAAAACTCCGAAATTAATTCCTCCATCATGGACCGGTAGAGTACTCCACCCATAACGTTTTTTGCCCCGGGGTAATCCCCCCGCTCAATTAAAGCGACAGAAAGACCTGCCGAGGCCATTTTATACGTGGCAGCCAGGCCGCTCATACCTGCTCCTATAACAATGGCGTCAAATTTCTCAGGCAAAACTTATCTCCTCCCGACTGTTGACTTGTCCGGTCAGGCCAACATTTTTACCAGTCAACCGTTTTTTTAGTTGCTCTGTCAATAAAGGCACGATCTTGAACACGTCTCCCACTATGCCGTATGAACACTCGTAAAAAATCGGGGCATTGGGATCGTTATTGACGGCGATAATAGTATCGGAGCCTCTAATACCCACAAGGTGTTGAACAGCCCCGGAGATTCCCAGAGCAAAGTAGACCCTGGGAGCTACGGTAACGCCGGTTTGCCCAACCTGGTATTTTGGCCCGATCCAGCCTGCTTCAACAGCAGCGCGCGAGCCGCCAACCTTAGCGCCGACGCTTCCGGCCAGGCCGTAACATATTTTCTCGAAACCGGCCTTGTCACCCAGTCCCCGTCCCCCGGCCACGATGATTTCAGCCTCCGGCAGTGATATATGCTCTTTGTCTTTCACTATTTCCAGGATCCTGGTCGTATTCTCGACCTCT
>DNIT01000177.1:27164-27541 GCA_003489345.1 Pelotomaculum sp.
GCTCAACCTCTCTCAAATCAATATTGTTAATTACCAGCTCACCCTTACGTCCGGCTTCCGGTTTAGGCATCCGCATCACCTTGGGGCGAACCGTAGCTATTTGCGGTCTGTGCTTCTTGCTCACAATGGTGGCCATGATGTTGCCCCCAAATGCGGGTCTGGTAGCTAAAAGAAGTCGCTGTTGTGGATCGACATCCAGGCCGGTACAGTCGGCGGTCAAACCGGTGGCCAGGTCGGTCGCCACGGCCCCGGCAAGATCACGACCGTTCGTGGTAGCCCCCATCAGGATTATCTCCGGCAGGTATTCTTTTGTCAGTTTCAGGAAAGCAAGAGCGTAAGCATCAGTCCGGTAGCAACGGAGAGCCGGATTATCAGTA
>DNIT01000177.1:27605-27857 GCA_003489345.1 Pelotomaculum sp.
AACGGAGAGCCGGATTATCAGTAAGATAAACCCTGTCCGCGCCATATTCAAAGATCTGGTTTACCAGGGTTCCCACCAGGTCACCCAGGAGTATGCCTGAAAGTTCCACCCCCATTTTTTCAGCCAATTGTCGCCCTGCTCCGAGCAATTCCAGGGAAACTGGCACAACCCGGCCTTCCCGCTGCTCTATATAAACCCACACACCCCGGTAACGGTTCAAATCGCTTGACAATTCAACCGTACTGGCAGCAG
>DNIT01000120.1:0-846 GCA_003489345.1 Pelotomaculum sp.
TATTTGTGATAAGTTCCATGCTTTTGTCCCCCATTTCACTGCATATAAAAAATCCCAATTTGCAGGTAAAAAAATCCTCTTTCCAAGAGAGGATTTTCCATGCCCTAGTTCCATAATCCAGTAAGAATTTTTTTCAGGTTGCCGCAGTCTTCCCATGGCCCAATAGCAGCCAGTGAGAAATTTTCAGGCTTCAGCATTTCTCTGGAAAGCTCCTGTATTTCATCGGCTGTCACCTTGTTTACCAGGGCCACGATTTCTTCAGGCGGTATAACCTTGCCCAGATATAATTGTGATTTGCCCAAACGGCTCATTCTGGTATTGACGTTTTCGAGGCTTAACAGCAGGTTTCCTTTTAGCTGGTCTTTAGCCCTCTGTAGTTCCTGTTGCTCTACCCCGTTGAATTGAATGTCCCTAACCTGTTTTAAGGTTAGTTCCATGACCTCATCAATGTTTTCTTTACTTAATCCGGCATAAATGCAGAACAAGCCGGCATCGTGGTAGGAGGTATGGTAGGAATAAACCGTGTACACCAGTCCCCGCTGTTCCCTGATTTCCTGAAAGAGCCTTGAACTTAAGCCGCCGCCCAAAATTGTGTTGGCGACCTGGAAGACATAAATATTGTCGTCGTTCAGTTTTAAACCCGGCGTACCGATGCACAGGTGGACCTGTTCAGTTTCCTTGCTGCGGCATATTACCTCGCGATGCGGGGCAGGTGTGATCATCCTCCGCACGGTTGGGTTGCCTTGTTTTGCCTCAAGGATTGGCCGGAGCTTGTTGACAACACGCTCATGGTCGATATTCCCCGCTACTGCCACGGTAAGTTTGGCGGGATTATAATACTTGTGG
>DNIT01000120.1:967-1615 GCA_003489345.1 Pelotomaculum sp.
AATAATCCATAATCTTATCTCTGGATATGCCGGCTATGACCTCGGCTGTTCCGATGATCGGCCGGCCCAGAGCATGGCTCTTCCACATTGAACCGGCAAAAATATCGTGGACAAGTTCATCAGGAGCATCCTCGTACATTTTAATCTCCTCCAGGATAACATTCCGTTCCTTGTCTATATCCTGAAGCTCAAATTTTGAGTCAAAGAACATATCGCTTAAGAGGTCTACAGCCAGGTCAAAATATTCGTCAAGAACCCGCGCGTAGTAGCAGGTGAATTCTTTCGTAGTGAACGCATTCAACTGGCCTCCGACCGCATCCAGGGTTTCGGCTATATCTTTGGCTGTACGCCGTTTGGTACCTTTAAACATAAGGTGCTCGATAAAATGCGAAACACCGCTGACCTCGTTGTCTTCGTCGCGAGAGCCGACATCTACAAAGAAACCCACTGCAATAGACCGGACGTGGGGGACATCCTCGGTTAGAATATGCACATTGTTATCTAATGTTACCTTCTGGAACATATGGTAAAACCTCCTCAAAGTACAATCCTACAGCAATTCGTCAAATTTGTTATAATTCCTTTTTATATCGGCAAAAAATTCCCCTTTACCCAAAACAAGCGGTAATCCGGCATTCTGTCGACATC
>DNIT01000120.1:1727-11670 GCA_003489345.1 Pelotomaculum sp.
AAACCAGCTCAGCGCTTCCAACGACTTCCCCTTTTATCTTGGCTGTAATTCTGCCGATTGGCTGACCTTTTACTACTGGAGCAGTTATTTGCCTTTCAATTGAAACCACCTTTTCCAGAGAGACTTCCCCGTCTCTGGGAACGACCACGTCAAGTTCGGCGGAGGCGACCGCCAAAACCTCATCGGTGCTACCCTCCTCGACCACGGCGCTTCCAACCACAGCACCCCGCTCAATTACCCGCAAGCTTTCAAACCGTTCGAAACCGTAATCAAGGAGTCTTATGGAATCTGTCCAGCGATCATCACTGTTGAGCACCACGCTGATTAATTTTCTGCCTTCCCTGGCAGCCGACGCCACCAGGCAGCACCCAGCCTCCACTGTAGTGCCGGTTTTGACGCCGTCTGCTCCATCGTAACTCCACAGCAAGCGGTTGGTATTACTCAAATGACGAGTTCCCATACTGCTCTCAATTATTATATTGTGGGTACCGATAATTTGTTTAAAAACCTGGTTGTGAAAAGCATAGCGTGTAATCGTCGCCAAATCTTTTGCCGTGGTGTAATGTTCTGCCGCTGGAAGGCCGTTGGTGTTTTTAAAATTGGTAGAGTCGGCTCCGATTAGTTTTGCTTTTTGATTCATTAACAGCACGAAATTTTCCTCTGTACCGCCAATGTGTTCGGCCAGGGCGACACAAGCGTCATTACCGGACTCAAGCAAGGCGCCATATAAAAGGGCTTGCAGGGTAAGCATTTCGCCGGCGGCAAGCTCCAGGCTGGCTTCACCTGTTGAGGCGGCATGGGGGCTTACTGTTACAGTTTCCTGCAAGTTCCCGCCCTCCAGAGCCAGCAGGGCTGTCATAATCTTGGTGGTGCTGGCAGGGGGTTTTTTTAGGCCGGCATTTTTCTCGAAGAGGACCTGGCCTGTTCCGGCATCCATCAGGATAGCGGCGTTAGCAGTAATTGATGGAATAAAACAGCAAGCTGGCTCAGACGGGTAGGCCGGCAGGCAGCAAGAACTAATTATTGATATAATTAAGAACGGATACAGCAATGGAAATGCCCGGTTTCTCAGGCGCATTTTTTTTGACCACCTTTTTTACGTGATCAGGTTTCCCATTTTTGTGGCTGATTATTAGTTTTAAGCCGGTCGATTCGCTTTCATTCTGTTTTCAGGCCTTCAAGAAGTATGGAAACCTTGACCATTTCGTACCCTTCTTTTTTTAGTTCCCCGATTATTTCAGGAAGGGCATGGACAGTCGGGGCAGTGGGATGCATCAGGACGATAGCGCCGTTGTGTACTTTTTCAACAACCCGTTTTACAATTACAGAGGGCTCCGGTCGCTGCCAGTCAATGGTGTCGACACTCCAAAGTATCGTTTGATATCCCGCATCTTCAGCTGTCTTTAATACCGCATCTCCCCGCTCGCCGTATGGCGGCGCGAACAATTTAGTCTTAATGCCGCAAGAATTATCGATTGCAGTTTCAGTTTTTTTAATTTCATCTAAGTTTGCGGAGCGGGAAATTCCATCCGGATGAGGGTGTGAGTAGCCGTGGTTGCCGACTTCGTGCCCATCCTGGGCAATTTGCCTGGTTAAGGCGGGAAAATCTTCTGCCCATTGTCCACCGATGAAAAAAGTAGCCGGCACGTTATTTTTCTTTAGCGTCTCAAGGAGCTGGGGAACATATTCCTCCCCCCAGACCACATTAAAGGTCAGGGCGACATTTTTTTCCTTGCCGCTGCCCTGGTAAACCGGTGCTCCGGTTGTGGCGGCCGGTTGTTTCCAGGCACTGATGAAATACCCTGCCATACCTATGAGGACCAGCAGAGCGAAAAAACTCACCCTTGTTTTTTTGCTGCCGGAAGACAATATGAATAGCCTCAATTCTTTCAACCCCCTATTCCGTTCTTGAAAAAACCTATGCCGAAACAGGCAAGAATATTTTTCAAAAATGAAAAAACCTCTTTAATGAGGTTTTCTAATGTAATAAGGGGTTTTGAGACGGATGGGGAGCATGGGATGTTATTCCCTGCGTCTGGACGGCCGATTTTGCCGGTCGTTTTTCTCCTCGCCCCCCTCGGGCGCC
This sequence comes from Pelotomaculum sp., assembly GCA_003489345.1. Taxonomy (GTDB): domain Bacteria; phylum Bacillota; class Desulfotomaculia; order Desulfotomaculales; family Pelotomaculaceae; genus Pelotomaculum_C. The sequence goes on from DNIT01000120.1 coordinate 3,814, forward strand.
GGCATCGCTTCTTTTTTGGAGAGCTTCAGACGGCCCTGGTTGTCGTAACCGAGAACCTTGACCAGGATCATATCTCCTTCTTTAACAACGTCCTCCACTTTGTTCACCCTGTGGTGAGCAAGCTGAGAAATATGAACGAGGCCTTCTTTGCCGGACAGTCCCAATACGCCGGGTATGACTTCTACAAAGCAGCCGAAGTCCATTATTTTGACTACCCTGCCGTTGTATATTTCCCCGGCCTGCACTTCCTTGGTCAGGCTTTCAATAATCTCCAGCGCCTTCTTGCCTTTTTCCTGATCCACAGCGGCAATAAATACTCTACCGTCATCCTCTATATCTATATCAGCCCCGGTTTCCTCGATGATCTTCTTGATTATTTTACCGCCCGGACCAATTACATCCCTTATTTTTTCCGGGTCAATAGTAGTGTGGATAATACGCGGAGCGTGGGGAGACAACTCGGGCCTGAAGGTGGGGAGTACATCCAGCATTTTCTGCAATATATGCATGCGGCCTTCATGAGCCTGGGCCAGCGCTTGTTCAAATACCTCCTGGCTGATTCCGGCAATTTTAATATCCATCTGCAGCGCGGTAATTCCTTTTACTGTTCCGGCTACTTTAAAATCCATATCCCCCAGGTGATCTTCAAAGCCCTGGATATCGGTCAGGACTGTAAGCCGCTCGTCTTCCTTAATTAAACCCATGGCTACACCTGAAACCGGGGCGCTGATCGGAACACCTGCGTCCATCAAGGCCAAACAGCTGCCGCACACGCTCCCCATGGAAGTTGAGCCATTTGATTCAAGCGCTTCAGAAACAAGCCTGATCGTATAAGGGAAAGCACCCTCATCCGGGATCACTGCCGACAACGCCCGTTCCGCCAAAGCCCCGTGTCCTATCTCCCGGCGCCCAGGCGACCGCATCGGCCTGGTTTCACCTACGCTAAAAGGCGGGAAGTTGTAGTGGTGGATAAACCTCTTTGATTCTTCAACACCTAGACCGTCAAGGATCTGTTCTTCCGATATTGTCCCCAGGGTCACCGCCGAAAGGATCTGGGTTTGTCCCCTTGTGAAAAGGCCGGACCCATGCGCCCGCGGAAGTATGCCTACCTCCACCGTTATGGGCCTTACCTCGTTGAGGGCCCGCCCGTCGATCCTTAATCCCCTGGTTACGATCATTCTGCGCACCAATTGTTTTTCTATTGATTCCAGCAAGTCTTTTATATCGTTTTCCTGCTCCGGGAACTGCTCCAGAAATTGCTCCACCAGTTCAGCTTTCATCTCGTCCAGGAAATGATCCCTGGTAAGCTTGGAGAGTTTTTCGCTGCTGCAGCGAATGAGTGCTCCCTCAATTTTGGGCGTGGCCGACCGGGTAACGGCATCCACCAATTCCGGTGCCGGCTCAGTGATTTCCGGTACTATTTTTTCTTTGGCCAGTCCTTTTGCTAATGCCGCCTCGCGGTAACTTTCAATAAAATCAACAATATCCCTGACGGCACCATGGCCGTAAGCGATGGCATCAAGCATTATCTTTTCGGGTATTTCTTTGGCTCCGGCTTCCACCATCATGACCGCGTCTTTTGTTCCTGCGACGACAAGGTGCAAGTCACTCTGCTCGGCTTGCGCCAGGACAGGGTTAATGACCAGCTCCCCGTTGACCCGGCCGACAATAACACCACCGATTGGGTATTGCAAGGGTATTTCAGAAATATGCAGGGCTGCTGAGGCGCCGATCATTGCGGCTATCTCCGGAGCGTGGTCCTGATCAACCGACATGACCGTGGCGATCACCTGCACCTCATTTCTGAGTTGTTTTGGGAAAAGCGGCCGAATCGGCCTGTCAATCAACCTGCCTGAAAGTATGGCCTTCTCGCTGGGGCGGGCTTCCCTCTTAATAAAGCCTCCGGGGATTTTGCCTACCGCGTAAAATCTTTCCTCATAGTCGACCGTCAAGGGGAAAAAGTCTATACCGGTCCTGATCGTACGCGCCATCGTCGCAGTAACAAGGACGGCGGTATCACCATACCGGACAAAAACAGCCCCGCCTGCTTGCTTCGCCAGCCTTCCTGTCTCCAGGGTCATAGGTCGTCCACCTATGTTGAATTCCATTTTTAAAACCGGGTGATCTGACATGAATGGGATATACCTCCTGTGCAATAAGAAAATATTTACAAAATAATGCTATTCGACATTTTTAATAGTATTTCCTTCTCTTCGGATAAAAATAACACCTGGTCCTAGATCATGTCACCCGCTCAGCGGGTGGTTTTCGTCATACAATTAAGAAGAAGCGGGTGAACCCGCTTCCTTAAAAACATCTATTTCCTTAAACCGAGCTTCTCAATTAATGAACGATACCGGTCAAAGTGACGGTCTTTCAAATAATTGAGCAGAGCCCTTCTTTGGCCAACCATTTTCAATAATCCCCGCCTGGAGTGGTGGTCGCCCTTATGGATTTTAAGGTGTTCTGTAAGGACGTTGATCTTTTCAGTCAAAACCGCCACCTGCACCTCCGGGGAACCCGTATCATTCTCGTGCAACTTGTATTTTGTGATCACACTTTGCTTATGGTCGCTGGTCAAGGCCATGCCGTTCACCTCCTTCTTCTCTTCAATCGCTGTTGGCCAAGTTAACCGCCGGAGAACGAGTTCCCTAGCCGACAGTTCAATATTAATGGGTTTTATTTCCCAATAATTGTTATTACAAGTCGCCCCCCCGGAATATCCTTCGCAACTATATCAAAAACACGGCCTGACTTGGCAAAGAACCCCCTGAAGCGGGTGGCTGTCGGTATGCGTCCAGGCAATCCACTGGCCGCGTTTACGATATCGGCAACCGTAATCTTGTCCTGTCTGATGTCCCTTAGTCGCTTCCGCGCGTGTTCGGTAATGATTACCTTCATCTGGCTCAATAGACATGAGACTGATAAGACTGTTCATCTTCTTCCTGGGCCAGGAAGGCATAAAGAGCATCCTGAAAGGCTGTTAACCGAACATTCTCTACATTCGACTGGTTGTAGATAGTTTCCAATTCCAGTTTGAGAGATTGGAACTCTTCGCTCAAACAAATCATGGCGATATGACTGAGCAATTTTTTTATTTCTTCTTCTGGAGGGTCGAATTTAGGGGTCCCCACGGTTAACGTCTCCTTATTGTTATGATCCGGGACGTTTAACGCGTTAATTGTAGCACAATCTGGTGTGCATGTAAACGTCGCCCTCTCAAAATTATATTTAGACCACACCTCTTTTATTCTTTGATTTTCAAGCTTTCCGCTCTGGCTTCTAATATGTCTATTTCAATTTGTTTTGCCAGTTCTGAGGGTGATGCGAATTTTTTTTCTTTTCTTAACCTCCTGGTAAAACTTACTTTTATGTGAATGCCATAAAGATCTTTATAAAAATCCAGCAGGTGCACCTCGATATTCCTGTTATTAGTATTAAAAGTAGGTTTAACACCAATATTTGCAACTCCGAAATAAGATTCCCCGTCAATATGTACCTTTGTTAAATAGACACCATTTGCTGGAACCAGCAAGGTCTGGTCTATATTCAGGTTTGCCGTGGGAAAGCCGAGGACGTTCCGGCCGCGCTGCTCGCCGGTTACTACTTCTCCTTCTATAAAAGGATAATATCCCAGGTATTTTGCAGCTGCGGTCACTTCACCTCTGACCAGCAGACCTCTGATCAGGGTGCTGCTGACAGGCTGCCCGTCAATGGCGATGGGAGGTATCACTCTGAGCTCAAACCCGTAGACAGTCGACAATTCTTCCAGTAATGCAGGCGTTCCGCGACCGTAACGGCCAAAGGTGTAATTATATCCGATTACAACGCCACAGGCGCCCATTTCTTCATGAAGGACATTTTTAACAAAGTCTTCCGGCGACATACCTGCAAAATCCAGATCAAAAGGTATCTGAAGCAGTACCTCGACTCCAAGTCTGGCAAAGAAATTTTGCTTGGCTTTCTGGGATAGCAGGAGGAGCGGAGTTTTTTCAGGCTTTAGTACGGCCAGAGGATGAGGATGAAAAGTGAATACGGCAGGTGTTCCTCCAACCTTCCTGGCCAAGGCCACCAGATCGGCAATCAATTTCTGGTGGCCTATATGTAAACCGTCAAAATTACCCAGGCCGACTACGATCTTGTTATGCTTTTCCTTAATTCCATGCCAGTGATGATATAGTTGCAATTTAATCCCCCCCTGCCCGGACTTGCAAAACGCAGACCGGTTTAAAAAACAGCCTGTCCTGATATTCCGGGTCCAAGATGGTTTCAGCCACCGCCAAAAGTCCCCCCGGTCCTACCAACTGTACCAAATCCCCTTCAGACAAATTTTCCGGCATCTGGTAAACTCCCGGCTGATATAACTTTGAACCTGACGCGACAGCAGTAGCGGCACCGTTTTTTACTGTTACTACGGGTAAGCCGGGAAGCGCCTTTTCCATAGGTATGACTTTATCCATAAGTTTGCCCTCAATTGCCGCGGCCTTAATTTCTTCCAGTGTTGCGGAATCGGATATGTTAAAAATTCCAGCCCTGGTACGCACCAGAAATGACATGTGCGCTCCACAACCCAAGTAGCCGCCCAGGTCTTCACATAAAGTCCGCACATAGGTTCCCTTTGAGCAGGATAGGTGCAGCAAAGCTCTTGGACGCGTACCGCCCCACCCGGTTCCCCATATATACTCCAGCGAATAAATCGTTACCTTGCGTGCCGGGCGGTCTACCACAATTCCATCCCTGGCTAATTGGTAAAGCCTTTTCCCCTGTTGTTTAATGGCGGAAGTCATCGGCGGAACCTGATTGATCTCTCCGGTAAAAGCAGTTAGAGAGTCGCGAACAATCTTCTCGCTAAGTCCTGCCGCGTTACCCTGCGCGGTGGCCAGGCCAAAGGAATCTCCGGTTGACGTAGTCAGCCCAAAGGTTATTTCAGCACGGTATTCCTTCGTATCATCTACCAGAAACTGTGACAGGCGGGTGGCCTGCCCCAGACAAACGACCAGGACTCCGGCCGCGCCAGGGTCCAGCGTTCCAGTATGCCCCACTTTTTTTATACCAGTTGTACGTCGCACAAAATGAATCACATCGTGGGAAGTCATGCCGGGTGGTTTGAGAAAGTTTATAATACCGTTCATCAGGCTGTTCCCCCGGCTGCTAAAACAGCTGCCCTGGTTACCTTATCCTGGATCTCCCTGAGAGCGCCTTTTAAAATGCATCCGGCCGCTTTTGGGTGACCGCCGCCTCCGAATTGAACGGCCAGCGTGTTTACATCCACAATATTTTTGGAGCGCAAGCTAACTTTATAAGTATCCTCCAAAATCTCTCGAAAAAGAAGTCCGACCTCAACCCCTCGGATCGACCTGCAGTAGGTTACCAGCCCTTCCGTATGCTCATCCAGGGCGCCGGTATTTTTTAGCATTTCCAGTGTAACCGTCATCCAGCATACTTTTCCGCAGGGAGCCACAGTCAGTGTATGTAATGCTTCCCTCAATAAAACCAGGGCAGCCTTTGGCTTTTCTTCATGTAATAGGATATTGATTTGGGCTCCCGGAGCACCGGATTCGAGCAGTTCCGCTATGCGGCGGTGGGTACCGGGAGTAACGCTATCGTATCGAAAGGAACCCGTATCCGTTACAATGGCAGTATAAAGGTTTATGGCTGTTTCAACAGAAATTCTTACCTGCATAAGCTTTAGCAGGTCAAAAACTATTTCCCCGACGGCTGCCGCCGCCGTGTCAATGTAACAATACGGCCCCAAGATGCCGGGACCGGCATGGTGGTCAATATTAATTACGACCTTTTTAGTTGTTAAAAGCTCCTGGTAGTCCCTGCCAAGCCGCTCGGGTACCGAACAGTCCAGAATGATGAATGTATCATAAACGCCATCCGGCGGTGCGCCTGTCTTAAAACGTTCAACCCCCGGTAAAAATTCATATATAGCCGGGATGGGGTCCGGTCCGGCCATGACCACTTTCTTACCCATAGCCTCCAGGCTCAGGCCGAGTGCCAGAACTGAACCCAGGCAGTCCCCATCCGGCATAATATGACCGCAAATCAATATACTCTCGGAACGCCTAATGGCAGTGGCTATATCGTACAGATTAGTCATATGGCCCGGCGTCCTTGTCCTTGACTTCATTCATCAGTGCTATCAGTCTTGAGCCTCTCTCTATAGATTCATCAAGTTTAAAGGTAATCTCCGGCATGTAGCGCAGCCGGATTCTTTTAGCCAATTCCCCCCGTATAAAACCATGGGCTTTTTGAAGCGCTTCAAAAGAAGCTTTCCGCTCAGCCGCCTCGCCAAAAACACTGATATAAACACTTGCATAACGCAGGTCCTTGGATACCTCCACCGACGTGATGGAAACAAAGCCGATCCTCGGATCTTTTAACTCTTCTGTCAACAGTTCAGACACTTCTTTTTTTATAGCCTCTGCCAACCGCTCAGGACGAAAGGACATAACCGCAAACACCACCTTCAGTTTGATGCGGAAGTGGAATATATGAATCCAAAGAAATTCCGTTGCTAAAATATATATTTCCCCAAGGCTTATTTAAAAAAGCAGTATTTCTTTCCAATTTCCCCCACGGGTTAGGAGAGCTCACGCTTAACTGCCTCAATGGAAAATGCCTCGATAATGTCCCCTTCTTTAATTTCATTGAATTTCTCCAAGGCCAGGCCACACTCATAGCCCTGGACGACTTCCTTAACGTCGTCCTTAAAACGTTTCAGAGAATCAAGCTTTCCTTCATGCACTACGATCCCGTCACGAACTACCCTTACCCCGGCGTCTCTTTCAAGTTTGCCTTCAAGGACATAGCATCCGGCAATCGTACCTATTTTGGAGGCCCTGAAGATCTTGCGTATCTCGGCCCTTCCAAGCATTACTTCCTTGTATTCCGGATCAAGCAATCCGCTCATTGCCGCTTTCACGTCTTCAATAGCGTCATAAATGACCCGGTAGAGACGCACATCCACTTTTTCGCTTTCGGCAGCTTTTCGGGCGTTGATGTCGGGACGGACGTTAAAACCTATGATGATGGCATTAGAGGCTGAGGCAAACATGATGTCCGTCTCACTAATAGCTCCCACGCCGCCATGAATGATATTAACCTTAACCTCCCCGGTGTTTAGACGCTCCAGGGCCTGGCGCAGCGCCTCAACCGATCCCTGCACATCTGCTTTCACAATAATTCCCAGTTCCTTAATCTGGCCTTCCTGGATATGTTTAAACAGGTCTTCCAGAGATACACGGTTGGTTGTTTTGAGTTCTTCCTCACGCTTCTTGGTCTGCCTGCGAGTGACAATAGTCCTGGCCAGCTTTTCATCCTCAACCGCCATGAATATGTCCCCGGCCAGCGGGACATCTGAAAAGCCAATGACTTCTACTGGAGTAGACGGCCCGGCTTTTTTAATGCGGCGGCCTTTATCGTCCATCATCGCGCGGACCCGGCCAAAAGCAACTCCGGCAATAATCGTATCACCAATGTTCAAGGAACCGTTTTGGACCAGTACGTTGGCAACCGGTCCACGCGCCTTGTCCAGTTCCGCCTCAATAACCGTACCTCTGGCAGGACGGTTCTGGTTGGCCTTGAATTCGCCGACTTCAGCCACCAGCAGGATCATTTCGAGAAGATCTGTTAAGCCTTCTCTTTTAATCGCCGAAACATTAACGCAGATGGTCTCCCCGCCCCATTCTTCTGCCACCAGGCCGTGCTCGGTCAGCTCCTGCTTGACTCTGTTTGGATCAGCGCCCGGCTTATCTATTTTGTTGATCGCGACGATGATGGAAACCTCCGCGGCCTTGGCGTGATGGATGGCTTCTATGGTCTGAGGCATTACGCCGTCGTCGGCAGCTA
>DNIT01000125.1:0-3887 GCA_003489345.1 Pelotomaculum sp.
TCTCATATTGTAACGGCCTTTCTTAAATTGTTTTTCAGGCGGTCATACAACTTGCAGGCAACAAAAATCAATACCGCCGCCAACACCAGATAGATTACCCGATTCAGCATCACATCCTGTGTGTTTACCAACTGCCCGTCAAGCCGGATAATCGCTCTGGACAAAACCCCCAGGCTGTCGCCGTTTTCAAAGGCCTTTGGAGTTACGTTAAAAATGACGTAAGCAATGTAGATGGGAAATACGGCAATGGCTTTTTTGAATAAAAGCATGATGAACATGATAAATGCACTTAAAAACACAATGGTCGGCAGCAGGTAAACGGCAAAATTTCTGAAAAAGTTTTTGCTTTCTCCGCAGGAATGCTGCCATTGCCGATATTTTCCTGGAGGTAATTTATCGTGCCGGATGTTAACTCGGCCTCCGAAGCCGGAACCCAAAGGTATTCCATATTTCCGCTGTTGCTTAATGCCTCAGCATCGCTATTGCTGCTTACCGGATAATGAAAAAACCCGTTCATGAAACAAAATTGCGGATGCGATTACAAACTTGAAAACCGTCAAGCCTGGACATATTGATGTCAAGCAGAATGACATCCGGCTGCTGCTCAGATTTTTTAATCGCTTCTTCGCCGCTTTCAGCAGTTAGCACTTCATAGCCGCTATATTCAAAATGATCTTTCAATAAATTAACGATATCATTTTCATCATCGACGATTAAAATTCGATTTTTCATTTCACATAACACCCCCTATACTCTGAGAGGATACAGTATATTTATCAACTATTTATCAACTGATTTTTTTAGGTGTATGATTATTCTCCCGCCAAAACAACGGTTTTATTGTAAATCTGATCGCTGCTATAATATCGCCCCTGTCATAATCTTATAATTCGTACTTCCGAAAAAGGAATAAGCCAATCGCGGTAGATAAAAGCATGATTGCCAGTGAATTTATCAAAATGGTTATTGCGAGGTCTGTTGAAACCGATGCTCCGGAAACAATCGACGACATGCCGTAAATCGAATGCTGAACCACCCATTCCACAAGCCTTGCAGCCGTATCGGAGAAACTGCACAAATTTTTTATCACGGACACCAGTGTTTCGCTGAACAACACATAGCCAAGGTCAAACAATAATTGATGCCGTACTGCTTTTGACCAGCATGGAGAGCAAACAGATTACCGATCCCAATGCGGCGTAAATAAAAACACCGCTTATCATTATGCCTGCGTATCCCGGCGTCAACATTTCCTGTATCTGGCCGGAACTAAGAAGCGCAACGATTTGAAAGATCAGGAAGATTGCGGCGGATACCACCGACGAAAGCGCCGCTTTTGACAAATAAATAAAAATGCGATTCTTGCTTGTCATCCATTTCTGCTGCCATGTTTGCCATTGGTATTCCTGACCGATAAAAACGGAAATCAAAACGGCAACGAGAATTCCCAACCCTTTTTGATACTCTATACCAATTCGAATAATATCGTCGATTTTTTTGAATGCTGTTACATCTCCGAAAATAGAAATACCCAAACGAATATCCTGCCGCATGAGCATGATAAGCAAGAAGGCTATGATACATGTAAATGCCGCAACACCAAAAAACAGCTTGCTTTTTCCCATTCTGTAGAGGTCGCTTTTCCATATATTCGTCATCACTGTTTTCCCCCTTTGATGGACTGCATATAGAGTTGTTCTAAAGTAGTCCCGCTTTGAAGAATGTCTTGGATAAACACCTCTTTAACGATTTCTCCATCATGCAAAATACCAAAGCAAGTGGCTACTTGTTCCAGTTCGCTTAGAATATGACTGGAAATCAAAATTGTCATTCCGCTGGCATGATTTAAGTGGATCAGTAGTTCCCGTAGTTCTGCAATACCATCGGGGTCAAGTCCATTAACAGGTTCGTCTAAAATGAGAATATCCGGGTTCTCCAACAATGCCATTCCCAGTTTCAATCTTTGCGTCATGCCTTGTGAAAAATCCCTCACCAGCTTGTTATTGCAGTTCTCTAATCCAATAGTCTTTAGGGTTTGTTTAATCCGGCTGTCATCGCGCATTCCCAACAGGAAGGCTTGCGCTTTCATGTTTTCAAATGCGCTCAAATTAAGAAACAACGACGGAGAGTTAATAACCGCAGAAGCCTTGCTTTTTTGAACGCCAGATTCTCCGACGGAAACTGTTCCGTTATATCTTGGAATAAGTCCTGTCAGAATACGAAATAGGGTCGTTTTCCCGGAACCGTTTTTACCAATCAATCCGTAAATTTCGCCTTTCTTCACATGAATGGAAACATCCCGCAAAACTGTATTTCCGTTGTACTTTTTTTGGATATGCTCTGCTGTTAAAACGTAATGGTTCAAATTATTTCCCTCCAATCAATAGGGTTTGGGTACAAATCTGATGTCCATAAAGCAATAAAGAACAAGGGCAACAAGGGCAATGACTACAGTAGTAATTAAAACGCCTTTCAGCAACGATTTTAACATTCCTTTTTTCCACCTCTTTGACAGTTTTTTTACCGCCTCGGCCTCGTTCAAATTTTGTTCCGTTTTGTTAATGAATAACGTATCCACCATTGCTTTCAGCTCGGCTTTGCAGCTATCACAATAAGCAAGATGTTCTTCAACCATCGTTTTGCTGTCATTGCTGCAAACGCCATCGTGATACAACGGCAGCAAATCTTTAACGATTTCACAAGATACTTTCATTTCATTGCCTCCCGTAATTGTTTTTTTGCCCTGTAAAAAATCAGTCTTGCCCAACTAGCGGTTTTCCCGAATAACTCACCGATTTGAGAAAATGGCAGTTCTCCGAAGACCCGTAAAGTAAAAACCTCTTTGTATGGCTCATTCAGATTATGAAGCAGAACGTGTAATCGCCTGGCCGCGTCTTTATCAAAGTAATCTTTTTCTAAGTCTGATGTTATATCTGGAAAATCCGCATTTATATCCAGAGCCATCCGCTTTCGTTTTTTGGAAAGTGAGAAGTACGTATTTTTAGCGATCTGACAAAGCCATCCGTATAATTTGCAGCTTCCATTGAAATGATCTATATTCCGCAGGGCTTTGAAAAAAGTTTCCTGCGTAACCTCCTCCGCAATGGCCTCGTTCCGACATAGGGTCAGCACATATTTATATACATCAGAAAAGTATTCTGTATATATTTCTCCGAAGTCCGTCACTTTCTCACCTCCTGCCCATAAGACTTAGCTTCTATAAAAAGCGTTTCAAAGTTTTTTTATTTTCTTTTCGTCTCGCATCTTCCGGTTTACTTGCATCTTTGGGTATCAGTAACATAACCGCCTAAAGGAAACGGCGGCTTTGAATTGCTTTATCTCAAAACCACCGTTTGACATTCGCTATCTTACTATCCGTATGATTCTACCGCCGAAACAACGGTTTTTTTATAGCTTTCAAGAAGTAAATTAATATGTTGCTGGAAGTACAAAACATCAACCTCTTTTCCAAAAACTTAGCTAATGATTTATTCCCTATTTGGTAACACGGCTGAATTATGCTTTGCTGCTTATGAAAGATTCCGATTTCAGTATCGAAACGGTGGCCGCTAAAGTCGGATACCATTATTCAGGTCATTTTGCCAAACTGTTTAAGGATACCTATGGCATGGAGCCAAGGGAATACCGGGATGCGCATCAAATCAAATAGAGTGATAGAGTGATGCACAAAAAATCTCTTTTATTTTACCGTTTACACATGAATATCTGAGCCGGTAAATCCAGGCCAGTTGTGTTATTCACCGTAAAGATAATTGACTTCTGTATCATCCTTAAAATTTTTTTGATATTTTCCAGACATAACTCTTATTTTTCCTGAATGAGGGTAAAATACCACTTCTGGTGAAGCAACCGTATCAACATCAAGA
>DNIT01000125.1:3960-7751 GCA_003489345.1 Pelotomaculum sp.
AAGCAACCGTATCAACATCAAGACCCCCTTTCAAGTTGATTACTCTTATGTATCACCACAATTCAATAAGTGGCGGCATCCCACAAAAGTATTTAACGAAGGTTAATATTATTAGACCTATGCTAATAAGTATTTTATAGGATTTTCGCATTTCGCTTTAGGTAAAAGAAGCCATGTGCTAAGTCCGATGCAAAAAACTGAAAGGATAATATCTATCGCTAAATTGAAATAGACAGTAGCCGGAATAGCAGCCGTGGTCGTATCAGGAATATAAGTGATGGAGCGGCCTTTCTACATTCTAAAAAGTCCCACCAAAAAATCATTTCATGCAGAATGATATAATCTTGCTCCCGTTCGGAAAGCGTGGACGGCAAATAGATTTTCGGATGGATCACGCCCATCACAAAAGGGGACGTGATATGGTCTGCCAGGTAAATATTGTCGCGTAATTTAACCGCACCGACCAGCTTGGATCGCAGGCGGAGAAGGGATACCAGGCTGTAAATCAGCAATACGGCTATCCCCGCCAGCCAAATCATGCTGCCCGTAAAGGCCCATATTTGCATGGGGTTGGCGCTTGCACCTGGCAGGGCGGTTTGGGTTGACAAAATCGGATTTGCCGCGTTATCAACAAAGTTTATGCCTGTATTGATTTGCGGAGCCTCCGCATACATAAATATTGCCAGGTATAGGATTGGCGTTTATAAAAAGCAGGCTGAACAGGCTCTCAAAAGAGAACGGACAGAGCAGCCGAAACAGAACGACGCTCCACAATGCGTATAAAAATAGTTTCGGAGCTTTTTTCAAAAGCAGCCTTGCAGCCAAAATAAGATATAGCTTGACGTCAGGCTCATATTCAAAACCTGTAAAAATACCGCGTTCATTTCTTCACCTCCTATGCTGATTGATTAACCTTTGCAGTTCTTCAATCTCATTTTCACTCAATTTCTTACGTGTAGCAAACGCTGCTAAGAAATGTGGGAGTGACCCGCCAAAAGTTTCTTTTACAAATTGCTCACTTTGCAATGCCTGAAACTCTTGTTTGGTTATGATAGAGGAAACCACACCGTTTTTATTTTGAAATATATTACGTTCGCACAACCGCCTAAGCATCGTATAGGTGGTCGATTTTTTCCAACTCAACTCTTTTTGACAGAGCTTCACCAGCTCGCCTGATGCAATAGGTTCGTTATCCCACATAAGTTCTGCAAACTTTGTTTCCATAGCTCCCAATTTATAATCTTCCAAAATGACCGCTCCTTTGGTTTAATGTCGTTAGACCACACAATCAGTTTGCTGCCATTAAACCAAATTGTCAATAGTGTTCAAAGAAAAATATTAATACGCAACTATGAGCTTGTCACCCTTTTCTTATTTCGGTAGACCAATTCTTTTTTCCACATAAAGACATAAAAAAACAACGCACCGACCCCAGTTTGACAGTCAGCTTAACGAATTAGAGAAAACGGATGAATTGCGGGCTGCACGGCGGACGCCGCCATTTCGCTTCCTGACGAAGGTATGCTTTGCGAGCTGTTACTTCGCATCCGAGGCAGATGGAGCTAGGCAGGCGGACAGTAAAAAGGCATAGGATGAAGGGGACGAACCCTATCAGGTTTTTTTCAGTCCTTGCTGCTCAAGGGAAATTGTCCCCTTATTATTTGTTCGGATGGAGGAAGCCGGTGGGATAGGTAGCAATATCGGGCAGCAAAGCCGTAAGATAGACGCCGCTTCCCGTCTGCAGGACGGATACGGACGTATCGTCGTATTTCAGGCTGATGTAACGGTTCATGCCATCCGCTGTCTGGTAATTGATGTTGATAATGTTATTTTCGCGGTACAGGATGTTTTTGATAACGCCGTCATTCGCTTTGATCTGTTTCAAAATATTGTCCGCGCTGTCAAACTCAAGAAGCTGCGCCTGCGTGATTTCGAATCCGCCGTACTCGTGAAATCCGTTGTCATAGTAAAGCCAGTATGGTTTTACCGTGCGGCCTGTACCGTCGGACAACATGTCAAGCGTATTTTGCTCTACAGTGAAAGTGCCGTCTGGCATCTGCGTAAGGTTCTGCGCATTGCCCGATATGACCGATTTTGGCATACTGTTTTCTACGCATAGTAACAATAGGGGACGGCCCGTTGCATAGATTTTTTCATATTTTATAAACTTTTTACCACCAATGAGGACAACTTCCGGCGGTGAGCACAAGTCCGTATCAACCAGTTTGGTCAGTACGCTTTCGGAAACAAACCATGGCTTACCTCCCTCAACAGCGCCTTCCTTTCCGGTCAGTGTAAACGCTTCATATTTCCCGTCGCCGTCAAAATCGTCATATTGAACGCTGATGATCTTTTCATCGGTCGCAGATTCAAGCTTTTGCAGGAACTGTCCGGGCAAATTTTGACTTTCTGCCGCAACGTCGGCCCCGATCGGTTTATCTTTTGGAGGCTCGCTGTCGGTACTATTTGTAACTCCAAGTATGCTTCCACATCCTGCAAGCAGTAACGCCATCAGGAACATTAATGCAATTGTCCAAGCTGACTTCTTCTTATATTTCATAAGACAGTCCATTTTTATCCCTCACTTAAAGATTAAGATCACATATTTTTATCAACCAAAACGTTAACCAGGTATTTATATCAGGTTAACAATATGGACAAATTATACCCGGCTTTTTTTATATTTTACCAGAAATAAAAAATAATTGTAAACCATTAATTTTATTTTGATAACAAAAAAACACAATTAAAATTATTTTAAGAAGGGAAACTTTCCGATCCCTTTTATTGCCAGGCCCATGTTTTACCGCCGTCCTGCGTCGCCAGCAGTCCATAGGCGGACAATATCCAGCCGTGCAGATCGTCAGCAAACTGCATGGGAAGCTGGTTTTGCAGCATGACTATGGTAAACCCGTTGATTCCCTCGGGCAGAAGGTGGGGCTCCCACGTCTTACCGGCATCTTCCGTCACTAAAAGTTTCATCCTGCTATCCGGCTTAAACGGAGGCTCTTCCACAAGCATTACTGCCTTTTGATCGGATAGAAAAGTAAGAGCATAAGACCAGGCGCCCTGCTCGACCTCTGTCGGCTCCTGCCACGCCGCTCCATCCGTCATGTGACTGATGGTAATATCGTAGGGAGTCTTGTAATCCCCAGGATTGCAGATCTCCCACCCCTCGATTTCGGATATGAACGCGAACTGCTCGATCCCGTTTGCCGGTATTTTCCGGGAAACAGACTCCCATGTCTTTCCGCCGTCCTTCGTGCGGTAAAGCGCGCCATTTTGCCCCCCGCTGATAACAATGCCGTTTTCAGTGTCAAAAAACCTGAAATAGTGTATCTCCATATAATCTGGAAGGCTCCCAAGCTCTTCCCATGATCCGCCGCCATCCGAGGTATGCAGGATGACGGTTTTATTCGTAGCGACGGGCGAAGACAGAATCCACCCGGTCTTGGAATCAATAAATGAGAGTTTATCCGGCCGGTATTTCTGAGTAAAGCTTTTTACACTCTGCCAACTGCTCCCACCGTCCGAGGTAGCGAGCAGCGCACCAAAATCTGAAAGCGCTCCCAGGCCAAAGCCAGCTTGGCCGTCCGCAAAGGAAATGTCCTGGGTCGGCATGAGCTTGGGATACACCTGCGTCCAGGTATTACCACCGTTATCGGTTCGGAGCAAATAATCACCGTTATTCATGCTTAACCCGACTGCCCAGCCCTGTTGCTCGGAGATAAAATCGACCTCTCGCGCGCTTGTAATTTTCTGGGTGGCGTCCGAATATTCAGCATCCTGGC
>DNIT01000125.1:7837-10481 GCA_003489345.1 Pelotomaculum sp.
CCGGGTTTCCTCCGGGACGCCGTTTGCCGTGTCGCCAAGGACCTGAAAGCTTTTTCCGCCGTCTCGGGTATACATCAAACCGCCCGTGATCGGCCCCGCGCCGACATCAAGGGGAATCCAGCCCACCTTTGACGAAATGAAATGAATGCTTGTGGGAGTCGGCCTTACGCATTTGATCTGATTGATTTTCTGCCAACTGACTCCGGCGTTATTCGTATAATATAATTCTCCGCTCCAGGTAGCCAGGTCGGACGTTAAAAACCAGCCGGTATTGGAATCCGTAAAATCGATTCCAATACTCCCTACGGGACCATCGGAATAACTTTTTTGAAATTGCCGCTGCCAGCTTTTGCCGCCGTCTTTTGTATTAAGGACGTATATCTCATCCTCCTTGCCGTTGACACCCATGACCCAGCCGGTTTTCATATCGGTGAAGCTCATGCTTTGCGGCGTAAAGTCACTGATGCCGAATGAAACGGGCGTCCATTGCCTGCCGCCGTTTTGCGTTGCAAGCAGGGTGTTTCCGACCAATACGAAACCGTATGATGTATCCTGAAACCACAAGCTGAGATCCGAAGTGGAAGTCTGCTGGCCCTCCCATTGGACGTTCCAAGTGGCGCCGCCGTCCGTTGTATGCATGACAGTGTACTGAATTTTTGCGTCATCCGAACCCTGGTTCAATTCAGCTTTGTTGCCGACCTGGGAAATTGACCAGCCTTCATTGGGATCAACAAATTTAACCGCATATAACGTATAGCTGTCAGACCCGATTTCAGCCCAATGCGCTCCCCCGTCCTGCGTCTTCAAAAGCTGTGATTTCGTCTCTGTATATACGTTATTGTTTTTGTCCCTGATTACCCAGCCGTTAATCTTATCCGGAAAGTCGACCGAGTGCAGTGAAAAGTTATTATTTTCACCTGATATGCTGATGGCATCCCCTGTCCTTAAGGTTTGTTTTGTCGGAGAGCACCCTGTTAATAGAACAACCATGAGAAAAACCACGAACAGCTTTTCCATATGATATTCCTTTCCGGCAGCAGCCCTAATTTGAATGGCTATGTTAAAAACTATCATTAAATAAGACGACCGAGCATTTCCATAAGTTCATGCTTTTCTGTGTTTTCCGAAGTTTTAGCAAGTATCCATTGCGTTTTTGCATACAGTATGATGTGTAAACCCTTACAGCATCGTAACCTTGTCCCCTTTTAGACGATTGAAGTCTGCCCCCTATTAACAACACGCTTTTTCAACACAATAGCTCATGACATCATTTGTTTGCTATTGAAAATAGATCTACTAATCTATTATATCTATATTAAACCCTCTATTGTTATGGTGTTATGGAAAAAGAAGTTTTAAACTTTAAATTCCCAGTTCTTGTATTAGCTTCTTAAATGTCGCGTAGGCTGGTTTTGGTATATAGTCATCACGCAGAATTCCATATTGATGGAAAAGGTCATTTTTGGAACTGTCCGCATCTCGAAGATCGAAGAGTACATAATGGGAAATGTTGGTCGGCCTCTCACTGCCCTTGGATATGCCGTTCCGGTTGGCGATCCACCGCTGGGTGTGGGCCAGCCGGCGCGGATCGTCCGAAGACCAGTCGAATGCCGCGCATAATCGAGTAGATGTCACAGAATTCTGGATCGCCGATCGTGTCTCGCTTGTCATCGATCCAGATGTCCGCCTTCTTCTGCGAGACAGACTGCAAGAGCATCCATATCCATAAAGGCTCCATGATATCTGGAAAAAAAGCCATTTCGCACCAATTTTTCAGAAAGTCCCAGTACAGTTTGAGCATAGAATCATTTTTGTAAATCGATATTCTTCCTACTGCTGCGAAGATTTTAACCCCCTTTCTTTAAGCTTTTTGAAATCATCCTTCTACTTCTTCCGCTCTGCCCAACATCCTCACACCCAGAATGACAAACCATGCTGAGAAAAACAGCTGCGAAACAAATACCATAGCGGTTCCAATCAACCAGGGATAGGCTCCGATAAAGTCCAACATTCCTACCACAAATCCAAAATTGGCTGCAAACTTGCCAATCACACTTCTTCTTATTACAAAACACAATATGATGGTAGCCACACTCAGTATGATGGCTACAGAGTGCATGCCTCCATAGTATATGCTGAGTACCAACTTGTAGATATCAGGTGAAAGTTCAATATCATACACTGGATAGACCAATCGCCCCACGATAATGTCCAAGAATGAATTGATTGGTATGATGACAGCCAAAAGACCGCATCCCAGCAATGTTTTAATTTTATCCACCTTCACCAATATTCGGTACAATGCAACGATTGAAGGTATCAAAAATAATGTGGCAAAGAAAAACAATTCGTCTGCCATTGCGATATTGAACCGCCATTCCAGCAGCCATGTCATCAGATCTACATCCGCCAACGGGGGACTGGGCATGGGCAGAACAAAAAGATATTGGCAAAAAAAGAGAACACCAGAAATGATCAATGTAATTCCACCAAATTTAATAACGCCGATTTTTTGTTTCATGTGGTTTGCTCTCCTTCCGTATTTTACAACACAAGTTAATTTCCTTTTCGGTTTGGCGCGATTTTTTAGCTTAATCAAGCGTTCCAAGAAGATTTGTTTATCCGGCCCATGGTCTGCACGGAA
>DNIT01000125.1:10551-14291 GCA_003489345.1 Pelotomaculum sp.
GCCCATGGTCTGCACGGAAGCCAGCACTCATGGGAATAAAATTTAATACCTTATTTAATTTTCCTCCGGTTCTTTTTATTACTTTTTTAATGGTAATTCTTTTAAGAAAAACGTTATCCATCACCACAAGGTTGCCCTCTCCGTTTTTACAGGTCTACCGAATGATACTTTTTCTTCCTTAATTATATAAAAAAAATTATATAAAAAAAAAGCCCTCCTTAGAAGGGCTCTTTGATATGACTGGTAAAACTGACTGGAATTACAACTTTGGCTTTATGTTCCTATAGAGCATAAAAGTAAACCTTCACCTAAACTGTTTTTCTTTTGTTAAGCACCTTTAAAGGCTGGTTTTTGTTTATTCAGAAAGGCCGCCATACCAATGTCCTGATCCTCGGTAGTAAAGCAGTCCGTCCAAAGTTCAATTTCATATTTAGAGCCTAGCTTAAGAGTCATTTGCAGGCCGCGATTCACCGCTTCCTTGGCAAAAGTTATTGACAGAGGGCTGAAAGCGGCAATCTTTTTGGCAATTCCTTTGGCCGTATTCATCAGTTCTTCCGGAGGCACTACAACATTTACCAGCCCCATTGCTTCAGCAGTCTTGGCGTCTATCATTTTCCCGGTTAAAATCAACTCAAGAGCCCTCCCTTTTCCAACCAGACGCGATAACCGTTGAGTCCCTCCAAATCCTGGAATAATACCCAGTGTTATCTCCGGCTGACCAAAATTGGCCGTGCTCGAAGCCACGCGGATATCACAGGCCAAGGCCAGTTCATTGCCCCCGCCGAGGGCATAGCCATTGACGGCAGCAATAACCGGCTTGGGCAGTTGTTCAATGGATTCAAATACCTTGTGTGCAAAAATACTGTAATCCCTGGCCTCCTGAGCGGTCATATTTACCATGGCCCCAATATCTGCCCCGGCTACAAAAGCCTTGCTTCCCGCTCCGGTAATGATGACAACCCTTACTTCATCGTCTTGTCCTACATACTTAATAACCTGTCCCAATTGTTCCAGAACCTCCTGGCTCAAGGCATTAAGACTTTTCTGGCGATTGATCGTAACAGTGGCAATGCCTTCTTCCATATTCAGTTCCACGAACTTTTCAGTCACTTTAAAAACCTCCCATTCTTTTATATTTTGTTGGGAATGAAAACATCCTCCACCACCTGATTTGTTTTTTACATGCGCCATGGTTACTTGGCTTTAGACAGCTGCCGGGTGGCAAAGAAATCAAGGCACTCTGATGTATAACGCACCATATATGCACCTCCACATTTAGCCATATCTGAAGGTAACGCCGCAGGCGCCCCTGGGGTAACGCCAGTTGATGGCGCCGGGGCTGGGACAGATCAGACGGCAGGTGCCGCACTCCAGACAGCCGGCATAGTCAAAGGAGATCTCCCCGTCTTGCCTGCAGGTGTACAGACAGGCGGGGCAGGCCCAGGTGCAGGGCTTGGCCGCACAAGTGGCGCAGATCTCCTTGTTTAAAACAATGTGCGCCTCCGCATCGTCCACCATAAACTTGTCAACCCCTAACAGCTGTTCAATGCTCAACTTTTTCATAGCTGCCGCGCTCCTTTCCAGCCGTCCCGGGCCAGTTGGCCCCAACCAAGACCGCCCTTCTTCATCTGACCCAATATCTTCCCCAATAGATGTTCCGGCGGGCTGCCGTCAACGGTAAACAGCTGTCCGGCCAGAGTTGCGGCCAGCCGCGGGTAGGTTGTAAACAGGCGCGGGTTTTCTAAAAAGTGGGGGGCACCCCGGTAAGCCTCTAGATCTCTGAGCACAAAGCTCTCTTTTAAGAACTGCCGGTAGAGGCCCAGCTGCCGCTGTGAAAAGTCTTTGGCCGCCCTGGCCGCGATTACTGCCTTGGCCGCGGCGGCGCCGGAGGCAATGGCGAAATCCATACCCCGTACCACATAGCCCAGGTTGAGTACAAAGCCGGCGGCGTCACCAGCCACCAGAATCCCATCGCCACAGAGCCGGGGCAGCATACCGAGGCCGGCCTCGGGCACCAGGTGGGCGGAATATTCCACCACCTCTCCCCCCTCAATGAGGGGGGCTACGCAGGGGTTTTCTTTGAACTCTTCCAACAGGTCGCTAATCCTGTACTTGTTTTGCTGCAGTTCCCGTGCGTTCACTATCAGACCCAGGGAGATACTGTCCCGGTTGGTGTAAAGAAAGCCGCCGCCGGCCATGCCTTTGGTGCACTGGCCCACGAAAAGCTGGGCGGCACCGTTACCTTCGGCAAGGCCAAAGCGCTGGCTGACAGCCTGGCCGGGCAGCTTGATCACCTGCTTGGCCCCGGTGCCCACCTGCCGGGGTTGGGGCGCTCTTTCTCTCAGGCCGGCTTTCTGGGCGATGATGGAATTAACCCCGTCGGCGGCAATAACCACGTCGGCGGGCATCTGGTCTTCTCCGGCGATGATGCCGGCCACTCTACCCTCTTTGATCAAAAGGTCGTCCACGCGGATGCCGCAGGCCAGCATGGCGCCGGCTTCTTCGGCCTTGGCGGCCAGCCAGGCGTCAAACTGGGCACGCAAAAGGGTGAAGGAATGGGCGGACAACCATCCGGCATCCTGGCAGCTCAAGGACAGGCTCCGGCCGTCGTCCAAAAAAGTGATAATCTCTTTGACCACCAGCCTTTCCACGGGAGCTTGGGACCAAAAGCCGGGCATAATCTTATCCAAGGCGTGGCTGTACATGCGTCCCCCAAACATGTTTTTGCTGCCGGGGGTGCCTCCTTTTTCTATGAGCAGCACTTCCAGACCTGCCCGGGCCAGCACATAGGCGGCGGTGCTACCGGCGGGGCCGGCGCCCACCACGATGGCGGTCAATTGTTCTTCTGCCATGTCTCACACCACTACTTTTACTTATTTTTTTAAGGCGTTTTTCAGCTCGCTGATCAGCCGGGGCACCACCTCATATAAATCGCCCACAATGCCGTAATCGGCTGCTTCGAAGATGGGGGCGTTTTCGTCCCGGTTGATGCCCAGGATTACTTTGCTCTCCCGGATGCCGCTGATGTGCTGGATCTGGCCGGCTACGCCCAGGCCGATGTACAGATCGGGCTTGACTTTCTTGCCGGATATGCCCAGGTAGACCTCTTCGGGCAGCCAGCCCAGGTCTTCGGCCACGGGCCGCGAGCAGCCCACTTCGCCGTCCAGCACGGCAGCCAGTTCCCGGGCCAGGGCGATGTCTTCCTTTTTCTCCATGCCGCGGCCCACGCATACCACCACTTTGGCTGCGCTGATGTCCACGGTCCCGCTGGTTTTGGGTATTCTCTCCAGCACGGTCACCGGGCAGGCGGGGGCGGCAGGCAGTTGTCTTATGGCACCGCTATGTCCGGCCACCGTTGCGGCCTGTTCAAAGGTGCGCGGCGCAATGGTGGCCATCTGAGGCCGGCCGTGGCACTCCACGGTCTGCACGGCGGCGCCCCCGAAGATCATCCGTTCCATGACCAGCCGCCTGGTTTCTGGATTGAAACGAAAGCCTGTGCAGCCGCCGCACAGCCCGGTATTTAAACCGGCGGCCAGGCGGGCGGCCATCTCTTTGCCCCGCTGGCTGGCCCCCACGAAAAAGATGTCGGGGTCTTCTATAAGGGCAGCTTCCACCAGCACCGGCACCCAGGCTTCCAGGGGCTGATCCGGGGCCAGGGGGGGCAGCAGCAGCACTTCGTCAGCGCCGTGATCCAGGCAGACTTCGGCTAACTGCTGATCCGAGGCCAGGACGGCCACCCT
>DNIT01000125.1:14384-15002 GCA_003489345.1 Pelotomaculum sp.
CGGCTAACTGCTGATCCGGGGCCAGGACGGCCACCCGAGCACCTCCCATCTCTGCGGCCAGATCCAGGCCTGCCTTCAATAGCTCCAGGCTCTGGCCACGGCTTTCTGCAAATATCCATACGAGGGCCATTGCTTTTACCACTCCTTACGCGATTACTCCTTCTTTCAGCAGGGCCGCCACTATTTTGCGGATGTCCGCGGCCTCGGAGGTGAACTTAAGGCGCCGCCGCTCCATGGTGGCGGCCTGAACGCCGGTTGTCTGCAGCCGAGGCGCGAAGCTTTCTCCCAGGTCTGCCGGGCTGATATTGGCCACCGGCTTTTTGGCGGCGCCCAGGACCTGTTTCAGGCTGGGTATCCGCGGCGTGTTCAGATCGGGCAGCACGGTAATCAACGCCGGCAGGGGCAGAGACAGCACTTCCATCCCCTCCTCCAACTTGCGCCGGACAATGATACGTTCTTCTCCCGCCACCCAGTTCACCTGGTTAACGTAGCCGGCACAGGATATGCCCAGCTTTTCGGCCAGGGCCGGCCCCACCTGCTGGGCGTACAGGTCGCTGGACCCTTCCCCGCAGATGATCAGGTCGTAGGGGATGTGCCGCGTTATGGCAGCGGGCCGCA
>DNIT01000125.1:15133-20005 GCA_003489345.1 Pelotomaculum sp.
CTGGCCGGGCTCCAGACGTTCGCAGCCGGGGCCGTTGATAAAGTAGGCCTGCTCCGGCCCCCGGGACAGGGCGTCTTTTAAACAGGCCCTGGCCTCCGACGGCGCCACGGTCACAGCCGCCACGCTGCCCCCGTGCTGCTCCTGCAGCAGTACTGCTTCTTCTATGGCGTTGCGGTCGTAGTCGCTGATCTTGTAGCCCACCCGGTCCAATACCAGTTGCCCTGTTCCGGCGTCTGCCTTGATGTCTGCTTCGTCCATCACCCATTTGAAACAGGCTATGATCTTGGGCATGTTCTTCACCTCTTGTACTTGTGCTTTTAAAAGTTGCCTCCTAACGCCAGGCCGGCTGCTTTATTTTCCCCACAGGTCAATACAGGACCGCAGGGTCTTGGGCCGGCCCGGTCGGGGAGGTCACAGGAGAGACGGTGTGCCTTGTGGGCCGGGGAGCGGGCCGCGGGTCTGCCCGCCCCGCTGATCCGGCTATGGCCTAGCGCAGCATACTGCCCGCCACCACCATCCTCATCACTTCGTTGGTGCCTTCGTAGATCTCGGTGATCTTGGCGTCCCGGTAAAGCTGCTCCACTTTGTGTCCCTTGATGTAGCCGATGCCACCGTGAATCTGCACCGCACGGTTGGTGTGTCTGGCGGCGCACTCGGAGGCGAACAGCCTGGCCATGGCCGCCTCCTTGCTGTAGTTCCGCCCCTGGTCGTAGCACCAGGCGGCATAATAGGTCAAATATCTGGCCGCTTCCACGTCGGTAGCCATGTTGGCCAGCATCCACTGGATGGCCTGGAAAGAGGAGATGGGCTTGCCGAACTGCACTCTTTCCTTGGCGTAGGCCACGGACTCGTCCAGGGCAGCCTGGGCGATGCCCAGGGCCTGGGCGGCGATGCCGATGCGTCCGCCGTCCAAGGTGCTCATGGCGATCTTAAAACCCTGGCCTTCCGCACCCAATAGGTTCTCTTTGGGGATGCGGCAGTCTTTCATGATCACTTCGGCGGTCAGAGAGCCACGGATGCCCATCTTGTTCAGATGTTTGCCGGTACTCAGTCCCGGCGTGCCCCCAGGCACGATAAAGGCGCTCAGACCCTTGGCCCCCTTGCTCCTGTCCGTGGAGGCGAATATGATCAGTACCCCTGCCACTGGGGCGTTGGAGATGAACATCTTGGTACCGTTTAACACGTATGCGTCCCCGTCCAGTACCGCGGTGCTCTGGCCGGACCCGGCGTCAGTACCCGCACCGGGCTCGGTCAGGGCGAAGGACCCCAGGATTTCTCCCTTACACAGGGGCACCAGCCACTCTTGCTTCTGCTTTTCGCTGCCGTACTTCCACAGGGGGAAGCTGGCCAGGGAACTGTGACACTCCAGAGTGAAGCCGGTGGTAGCGCAGGCTCGGGACAGTTCTTCTAAAACGATGATGTAGGTCAGGTAGTCGGCCCCGGCGCCCCCGTACTCCACAGGATAGGGGATGCCGGTCCATTCCTGATCGGCCAGTTTTTTGATGGTTTCTGTGGGAAAATATGCTTCCTGGTCCACCTTCTGGGCTAGCGGTTCCACGTATTGCTGGCAGAATTCTCTTACGCTGCCGCGCACCAATTGTTGTTCTTCAGTTAGTTGAAAGTTCATTACTGGGCTCCTTTCCTGTTTTATAGTTTTTAATAGAAACCGGATTCCAGTCACCTTTTACCCTTAATGGTTAGACCGTTCCTTAAGTAAAAACCAACTGATGCAAAGAAACTAGATTGTTCTATGATCCTGGCAAGCACCCCCTCATAGCATTTTAGCGTAACCCTTTTTAAGCTGCTCACAATACATATTTTTACTTAAAAAATTGTTTTACTAAACTAACAGTTACTGGAGTCCCCCTTATCAAAGATTCCACTAGTTATTTATCAATCCCATGGGGGCATTAATAAAGATCCTCTTATCCATGGAACGCAGTGAAGGAGAAACCAGGGGTTTGAAGCCCATTTGCTGCAAAACATCTCGTTCAAGATCAATACCCGGCGCGATTTCCGTAAGCATAACTCCTTCATCTGTCATTTCAAAAACAGCTCTTTCGGTTATATACAGTACTTTTTGTCCCTGCTGGCGGGCATATTCCCCACTGAAAGTAATCTGCTCAACTTTCGGTATCATCTTAACGGATTTACCTTCATTAACTATCATAAGCTTACCATCGCCAACATCGACTTTTAGTCCTCCCGCTTTGAAGGTGCCGCAAAAAATCACCTTTTTAGCATTTTGCGTAATATTGATGAAGCCGCCGCAACCTGCAATGCGTGGCCCAAATTTACTGACGTTAATGTTGCCGGCGCTATCCATCTGGGCCAGCCCAAGGAAGGCAATATCTACGCCGCCACCATCGTAAAAATCGAACTGGTACGCCTGGTCCACAATACACTGGGGGTTTGTAGACGCCCCAAAGCTCAGGCCTCCTGCAGGAACACCCCCGATGGGACCTGCCTCCACAGTCAAGGTCATAAAATTACTTATGCCTTCCTCCGCCGCTACCGAAGCAATTCCTTCCGGAATGCCGATGCCCAGGCTAACCACGGAATCAGAGTGAAGTTCAAAGGCTGCCCGCCGGCTTATGACTTTACGTTCATCCAGTTGTGCCGGGGGTAATTCGTTTAAGGGCACATTAATCTCCCCACTGTAGGCAGGATTATAGACTTCCGCAAAAGTCTGATGGTGGTTTTGTGGTTGAGAAGTGACCACTACATCCACAAGAATACCAGGAATTTTTACCAGACGGGGGTCAATGCTGCCGACGGTTACAATACGCTCCACCTGAGTTATCACAATTCCCCCGCAATTACGAACAGCCTGAGCTACGGAAAGAACCTCCAGGGTATTTGCCTCTTTCTCCAGGCTTATGTTGCCCAATTCATCGGCACTGGTGCCGCGAATCAAAGCAATATTCAATGGGATGGCACGATAGAAAAGCTTTTCCTCTCCATCAATATTTATCACTTCAACAATGTCTTCTTTGCTAACCTCATTAAGTTTGCCGCCTTCTACACGGGGATCGACAAAAGTTTTCAAACCAACATGAGTGATTAATCCCGGTCTCTTGGCGGCTATTTCCCGAAAAAGTTGGGATATGGTACCTTGCGGCAGATTATAGGCCTCGATTTTGTTTTCCATGGCTAATTGAGCCATTTTCGGCTGCAGGTTCCAGTGCCCGCCAACAACCCGTTTTGTCAAACCTTCATGTGCTTCGTGATTGAGTCCGCGCTCTTTTCCGTCACCCTGAGCGGCCGCATAAACAAAGGTTAAATTTTTAGGTTCGCCTGTACTTAAAAAACGATTTTCCAGAGCAACAGCCAGTTCTTCCGGAAACACATTGCCCAGAAACCCCACACTGGCAACTGTATCCCCGTCTTTAATAAGTTTTACAGCTTCTTCTGCAGTTAGAAACCTGACCATTTTCTTACTCCTTTCTTTAGACATTAAGGCTACAACATTTTCTTTTTACAGGTTAAACTTAATCAGAGCATGGAGCCCAACCATCAAGAAAGCCGTTAAGGTTTTAACAACAGTGAGAACACCAATATGCTTGTAAGATTCCCGGTGGGTCAAGCCGCAAACTGCCAGCAGGGTAATAATCGCACCATTGTGGGGCAAGGTATCCATACCGCCGGAAGCCATCGAAGCAATTCGGTGCAACAGTTCGGGGGTTATACCAACCTGTGCCGCCCACTCCAGATATCTGGGCGCTGCGATGCCCAGGGCTATGCTCATCCCTCCGGAAGCAGAACCGGTTATACCGGCCAGTGTGTTTACCGTAATAGCTTCTGAGAGCAACGGGCCGCCCGGCATATTCATCATGGCGGTGGAAAAAGCTTTAAATCCGATTAGGCTGGCAATTGTATTGCCATAACCTACCTCCGAAGAAGTGTTGATAATTGCCAGCAAAGAACCGATGGTACCTGCGTTGAGACTCTTAACAACACTTCCTTTCATCTGTTTATAGTTAACGGCACAGGATATTATGATCCCGATGACAAGCGCGGCAAGCAGTGCCCAGGTACTTTGGACGGTGTTAATGCTTATACCGTAAGCTTGAAATAAAGTCGGGTCCCAGGTAGCAATCCACTTGGTAAAAACATAGTTAAGAATCAAAACCGCGAACAGTGGAATGGAAGAAATGACCGGATTGGGCAGCTTTAGATCAGCTGGAATATCCGTTTCATTGAGTGTGTGCTGACCGTAACCTTCCCCTGCTGCTTTTGCTTTTCTCACCTGCCATTCCAAATAAGAATAAAAGACTACAAACATAATTACGGCCCCGATCATGCCGGTTACAGGCGCCGCATAGAGGGTGGTTCCGAAAAACCTGGTCGGAATCATGTTCTGAATCTGTGGTGAACCAGGTATGGCGTCCATAGTGCAGGCAAAGGCACCTAAGCCAATAACACCAGGTATTAAGTGTTTAGGGATGTCAGCCTCTTTAAAGAGTGCCCTCGCAAAGGGATAAATAGCAAAAAC
Organism: Pelotomaculum sp.; assembly: GCA_003489345.1. Classification (GTDB taxonomy): domain Bacteria; phylum Bacillota; class Desulfotomaculia; order Desulfotomaculales; family Pelotomaculaceae; genus Pelotomaculum_C. The sequence goes on from DNIT01000125.1 coordinate 19,629, forward strand.
CACTACAAACATACTTACCCCGCCGTAGGTCAGGATCATACAGGCCAACACGGAGGACAAAATAACCCGTTTGGGGCCCAACTTTTTAATAATTGCGTGGGCTATAGAGGCGGCTGCGCCGCTATCCTCCATTACCTTCCCAAATACTGCCCCCAGCATAAAAATGGGGAAGAAGTTTTTGAAATAAGTGGCTGCGTTGACAAGGAACACTTCCGTATAACTGGGTAAAAGGGCTGCTCCGTTAAAAAGCGCAGCTACAATTGCACAAACAGGCGCAAAGAGAATAACGGAATAACCGCGGTAAGCAAAGAAAATAAGCAATGCCAGGCTTAAAAAAATTCCCAATACTTCCATAACCATCCCCCCCCTTGATGATT
>DNIT01000125.1:20114-20238 GCA_003489345.1 Pelotomaculum sp.
CTTTACTCTGGAAGATTAACATTTAATCCTTTACTTCCTTATTGCATCATCACCCCCCTATAAACCATCAAGATGTTTTTTAAAATTACCGTGAATATTTCCACCACCTATTACAATAAGATTT
>DNIT01000216.1 GCA_003489345.1 Pelotomaculum sp.
ATAGAGTCCTTTTTTTATTAACTTGCTGACGGCAATTTATTCAGCTGCCCCAAAACCACACTGTTTTGGAGCAGCTGCCCTCATTCCAATCTATTTTACTGCAAAATCCACCCGAATCTTTCGGCCTTCCTGTGATATAAGTTCAAAAGCCATATTGCCGGCTGGTTCTTTCATAGATGGGAAATCGACCCGGCAGGTATCCACCCACTTTTCTCCCTCAGGCCTGCCTTCCTGCAGGGAGGCACCCGGCTCCAGTGCAACACCGCTGCTGTTGATCAGCTTAACCGTACAGTTGCTAGCGGAGTATCCACGGTATCTTTCTCTATTGCCGCCGGGTTGGATGAATTCATACTCCACCTCAGTGGCAGCAGGAGTAAAAAGCACCTTTTTCAGCAGCAGGGTTCCCTCGCCGGTATCGATGGCTTTCATCACCAGCGCTTCTTTCGTTTTTTCATCGACACTGGTGCGAGATACCGGTATTTTGAAACGGTAAGGGCTTCTTTTCACTTCCTCCAGGTCATCGGTTATGACCACTTCCAGCTCAAAACTATCGGGGAGTCCGAGTCCGGTGCCAGGTTGGAATTGCTCCAAACCAATATACATAGTATCGATCTTGTCATGCCAGCCACCGCCCCCACCGGAGATGGCCCGCCCATTATAGTAAAAATACGCATGGAAGTTCCTTTCGTCCGGCAAATCCGCGCCGCTTACCACATAACCGACAGCAAAGCCGGTCTGGTCGTAATAGACTTCCCTGATCGCCACAGTTATACCTTGCTCGGTGATCTGCAGATCATCAAATTTAGCTACATCCTCATCAGCTAAATCTCCCAGGCCGCTCGTGGCGAACTTTTCCATCTCGAACACCGATCCGACAAACGGTATGTTGGCCAGCACTTTGGCTATGGAAGGAGCCACAAAGCCGCTGCCAAAAACACAGGCGCAGAGCAAGAGCACCGAGGCGCCTATGGTCATCCGTCTTTTCGCTTTAAGGTGCTTTTGACCTTTGCTGACAGCCTTTTGTATGACCAGCTCCACCTGTTCAACAGGAACCACTATATTGTTGAAATCATCTTGATAGGTTTTACTCATTAATTAATATCTCTCCTTCAGTTCTTGCCTTAAATCATGCAGTGCTTTATGAAGACGGGTTTTAACCGTACCAAGCGGACATGCCAGCACCTCCGCCACCTGGGACAGGGTGAGGTCCTGAAAGTATTTTAAGACGACAACAGTTCGCTGTTCCAGGCTGAGTTTGTCAATGGCACTGAATAAGTCGATGTTTGAGATTAAATGCCCGTAATCTTGACTGTTGTCAGCAATTTGTTCCAGCATTTGCGGATTGTCATATTTTATTTCAAAGCCGGCAATTCTCTTGCTCTTGTTCAGATGATCGATACAGCAGTTTACCGTGATTCTGATCAGCCAGGTATTAAACAACTCCGGGTTTTTAAGCTTCTTTAAGGAAATAAACACCTTATATACAACATCATGAAGAACAGCCAGGGCTTCCTCTCTATTCTTCACATAGGTGAATGCCAGTCTGTATATATCGTCCTTTCTTTCTTGAATAAGTTCCAGAAAAGCGCTGGAGTCACCCCGGCGCGCCTTTCCAACCTTATCCGGATCCGCAAAAATCATAAAAAACCTCCCGCCTTGCCGCATTGAAAGCTTTAACCGGTTAAAAGCCTACACTCTATATAGACTTGACGATACGGCAAACGGTTTTTTATTTTTTTCGGTAAACGCTAAATATCACTAGACAAGATTATCTTACATCATCATTTAAGGAACCAGAAACCGTTTTCATTCGTCTTAAATTATGTAGGGTATAATAAGACAGCCGTGCGCCGCCCCTAATGCCGTTTTGAAATATATAATTGCTGTGTTGTTAAAAAGGTATAAGGAAGTTGATCATTGTGAAACTCGATATGCGTCGATTCAGTCGTCCCACCATTGCCGGCATAGGTATTGTGATCATCCTGGTTGCCGTGCTCTGGTTGAACCACCTGTTACAGCTTCCGCATCATAATCCGCTGCGACCGCTTCCGATAGAGCAAACTGATTTAAGAGGCTCACAACCCTCCGGCAATCTGACCATAACCTCCCCTGATGTAAACCCAGCTGCCTTCAAGAATCAAGGCGATCTGGCTTTCATCTGGCAGGACTTGCTCTACACCCTTGACGGTGCAACGGGGGAGGTCAAGCAACTGACTGAGTCCGGCCAGGTCTCGCAACCGGCCTGGTCGCACGACGGACAGTGGCTGGCGTTTATCCGCGTCACCGATCCGCAAGCCGGCACCGGCCCGCTCTGGCTGGTTCGCCGGGACGGTTCACAGGCCCACCAGGTGCAGGGGCTGCCCGGACCGGTCGCTGGCGGAGCATTTTCCTGGTCACCCACAGATAACGTGCTGGCCGTTACGCAAAACGGCATTTGGCTGGTACCCGCAGAAGGTGAACCAAACCGGCTGTCCCAGTCAGGTGCTTGTTATTTGGCCTGGTCACCTGACGGCAGGTCACTGGCTTACAATATCACCTTGCCGTCGGACGAACCGCAAAACCGTACAGACGCGCTGTATACCATAGCTGTGGACGGTGGGCAGCCCGTTGAGCGCCTGACGGCGCCGCAGGGCGGCATGCTCCAGGTAACTGCCTGGTGGCCTGACGGCAAAGGGTTGCTGTACTGGTCGGCGCCAGTCCACTCAAGTTCCTTGGCGGCTGACGGATTGGACTTGTGGAGTCTTCGGCTGGGAGATACCGGGCCTAAACTCCTCACGAAAGGTCTAACGCACAAGGGGTGGCTGTCCCTATCACCGCAGGGGAATCTGTTGATGGTAACGGGCGACTGGCGTATTGTCTGGGCAAGAAAGAGTCTGGCGGCTATAAACCCGGCCTCGGGGACCGTCCGGGACCTTAAGAATCCCGAGGATTGCGTGGCCATCGACCCTGCTTTCTCTCCGGACGGCAGACGTATTGCTTTTGTCGCCGCGAAAAATCTGGGCGATGAGGTGTGGGGCTTTGATAATGACGGGGAACTGACTGACTGGGTGGCCACACGTACACTCTGGGTCCAAAATTTGGACGGCTCCGGCGCTTATCCTCTCACGGACGCCGGAGCGGGTGTGTTCCAACCATTCTGGTCCATAGGCGGTGACCACATCCTGTATGTGCGGGACAACGCCCTTTGGAGCATCGAGCCCGGTGGCGGGAAGCCGGAAAAGGTATTGGGTCCGTTCCCTGAACAAAAAGAACTCTTCGGCTTTTATGGTTTTGTTTCTTATCTGGATATGATGGCCTGGCGCCAGCCTTAAAGCGCACAACGAGCATACAGTATTTTCTATTCTTCCTACCGTCTTTAAATATTTGTTTCCCAGACGGTCCGCTGCAGCTCGAAAGCTCCGTAGTTCTCAGCAATAATTTTACAGATGTTAGCCCGCTAACCAGCGGGCTAACTCTAGTCTTTTTTCAGTTTACTTGATATCCGGCCCTCTTTTATTTCATCTCCCCAAGTCACCGCTTCTCCGTTTTAGGCCTGTCCGGGACCTGTTAGTTCCTTTCCAGCACCACTGTTTTTCCGGTAAGCGCATCGATATAACCCCTTTCCCCGGAAACCGGGCGATAGACCAACTGGGGAGACGGCGCTTTTTGTTCATAATACTCCGGCCAGATGTACACCAGACGCAGGGGATGGCGATTTAAATACTCTGCCTTCGCCACATCTGCTGTCACCGCGTCATTGCTGTCCGGGAGGGTAACGGATGCATTGCGGGACCCGATACCAAAGTCTGTTACCTTACCGGTAAGGGCATCAACCCGAACTATATGAGAACTGTCCGCAACCGGTATGCCCTGGTAAGTCTCGCTAAATTGAATAAAGAACTGCGGGCGCTGCTGCATTTGGTCTGTCAGCTTGCTCTGATCCACCCAGGCCGGAATATTCTCCTCACTGGGGAAAACTGTCAACTCCAGCTCGACCGCACCCGGTTCCAGGTATCTTTGAAGAAATTGCACCGCTGTTTTCTGAGCGTCTTCCTTGGATACCGTCCCCTGTTTGCCGCGTCCGGAATCATCCTGAATGCCGAAGCCTACAATTTCTCCCGTATCCGCTATAGTCTTAAGGTGTATAAAACGCACTTCGTTGCTGTCCGTCTCCTGCTGCGTTTCAGAGCGCCAGGAGTACTCTTTAAACTGGTATCCCGAGGTAACAGGCAGATCATGAACCCTGACACTGCCAAACTCCATGCCGGCCATATCCACGCCGAACTCCTCCGCCAGTAGTCTGGCCCCTTCCTCGGGCGTCGCGGCGTAAAACTTCTTACCCTCCCCGTTTAGGATAACACGTTGAGATTGCTGCAGGGTACCCCCGGAATCTTCCAACGGCTTCCCCGTTTCTGCGTCTATGAAACCTGAAAAAGACGGATAATACATCAATACCGGTATGGGTTCCTCACCACCGTTGCCAAGCCATGAATGACTGTAGTTGTAGCTCAGCTTCATTTCCACCAGCCCGGCGTAAACCTTTTCCGCAGCTTCTTTAGTCATTGCCCGGGACGGATCGGGAAACTTGGCCGGATCCGGATTGTCATCCTTCTCTTTACTGAATCTGGTAATATGGCCGACGGAGTCAACACTTACCTGAAAGCAGCTATTTAAAAGGGGGACGCCGTTTATCAGCCGATTAAAATATACCTGAGCCGAGGTCATCGTTCTTTTGTTCCCTTTATCGTCCAGGGTACTTTCCTTAATATAGCTTATTGTTTCCTCCATCTCGTATTCTTTCAGTCTGTCCCCGAGGAGCTTACGGACAAATTCCGCTGCTTTCTCTTCCACCAAAGCGGCAGATGGCATCTTTTCCGCAGTCCACTCCGGGTTATAAATATCAAAATTGACCAGATCCCCCGTCTCCGCATCAAAAGCGATGCTGGCCTGAATACGCCGGTTATCCGGGGTAACGTCCGGGGAGCCGTCGGTTAAGAATCCCCCCCAGGCTGTCTTGTCCTCATTGTATTCCACACTCTGCAAGGACAACTCCTTGAGTTCAGGTATAATCTGATACATTTTTTCCAGGGCTTGCCGCTGTGCTTCCGTTAACTCCGCTTTTGAAAACAGTTCAACGGCGTCTCCGCCTCTTTCCTGGACAACAGAGGGATCTTGTTCCGCCGCCCACGCAGGCGTTGTTAGCAGCATACTTACCGCCAACACGGTGGCGGCTGTCCTTTTAACCTTTTTCAATCATTTCTCCCCCTTGTTTGATTATTATAGGATTCTTAAAAACATCTGTGGAAAGCGTATCTATATGGCTCTTCTCCTTTCTATTTAGATAAACCCTGTCGCACAGGTACAGCGCTCTTCAACGTCATATCGCTTTTTTCTCATTCGCTCAATCCCCTTTCTATAAGAAGTGTGATATCTTCTGAACAAATACGCGATGCATTGCTCACTCTTATGGATCACTCATTTTTCACCCCTACCTAATATGACGCAAAAAACTACCCGAACGGATGGTACAAGTGTGAATTTTTCAAAAATATATATGGAAAACACTTTTGGAGCAGACCGGTTGATTATATGCCCCTGCGGACGGATCAACAGGAATGTCGCTCTCTGGCAAATCCAAGGAATTGCTCAGCACCCGGATTAAAAACTTGAAAAATAAAATATAACACTTTTTTGGACAGGGGGGTATCAAAAAGACCCCCTGTTTTCTCTTTATATGGCAAGAGGACAAGTTAGTTTCCATAGGAGGCGCTCAAGATGAGACAATCATCCTATACGCCAGAGCAAGAAGTGGCGTGGTACAGGAAATTAACTGAAGGTCGATGTCTTTTTATAAAGCAGGGCAAAGCATGCTGTTCCTCTGGTCGGGCGGCCAAACAAAACATATTGAAAGGAGGTTTTACAGTGGCTCAATATAGCTATTCTTTCAACGCAGATCCGAGTGATACGTTACCGTCCCCAAGCTCAACGTTTTATGTGCCTAATGGCAACGTGTCGATAGTCATTTCAAATGCCCAAAGCGACGTATCGAACTGGACACTTGGATTAGTATTGTATAACCCGGATACCGGACATGGTACTTCTTCTCACGCAGTGACTCCAAGTAACCCGTCTACTGTGTTTACGGACATGCTCGCTGCAAATTATCGACTGCTTATGAGAAGTGTTTCTGAGTGGGTGAGAGGTACCGTCACCATCTACACCAGTTAAATTGGTGTGGCAACCCAGAAAGCGGCCTGCTCACCTGCGGTGGGCGGGCCACCTCTGTGACTCTAAAAGCCATACGCAATCATTGTAGATAACAGACAGTGTATTACAACAGTCCTTGTGGTCAGCAACTAATTCAAGTACTGCCGGAAACATTAATTTAGAGATATTCAATTGAGTGGAACAGTAACGGCCAGTTGTGGTACATGCGGACTGTTTCCTCTTGCATCTTCTTTGTTCAGAATGAACCAAACAGGTTCAATTACAATGGATTTTACGTCATTGGCTGGGGTTATGCATCGAATTGTAAAGTCCCAAATTTTTTCATTCCCGCTCTCTTGAAAATGTTGGTGGTGAATGTCTGTGCTCTCCATGAATTGGAGATTTATGTCGAGAACATTAAAAAACATTGGCACACCAAAAGTATTATCAAGTGTCATCGTACCTTTTGGTTTGCCCCCTTCCTGCAACGTCTGGCGTAATTGCATCGAAATGTCGGTATATACCAGCCCTTTGCTTACCTTATTGGCGGTGAGTGTAATTCCATCGTAGGTAGTGCTTGCATTCTCTGGAAATACAGTTTCGATCGCCTTATTTATCTCAGCACTAGAAACCGGGACAGATAACGTCCAGTTTCCTTCTACTGTACCCACCTGGTAAATAGTAATCGTCAACGTAACGTTTTGGGGTGTCTGAGCAGACGCAAGGTAATAATAAAGCTCACCACGGTACATATTTGTTGACACCAACGAATCGCCCGACCCGGCGCTTTCAATTTTAAAACCTGAATTATCCTGAGAAAGGGGTATACCATTCAGTTGAACATTGTCGGGGATGGTAATCTGTGGAGATTCTGAAACTGGTTCATACCCTTCCGGCACCTGAATAGCATAGATTATATCTAAACATGCGCCATCGTAATAGATTTTTGGTAAAGAAACAGTAATTCCTTTGTCAGTTGCCGATGGGTTGGTGTCCGACGCGTACTGGTTGAGTTTCGGTTCATTAAACGAGTATAGCTCACCAATAATCGGTATTCTTTGCAACACCTTAGCCATTACAGGTGAAACGAATCCTGAAGCGCCAATCGCCACAATTGCTAATACTGCGGCAGCCCCATAAACAAGCAGCCGGCGTTGCCAGACAGCCTTTCCACGTGCATGTTTACGTCCTTTTTTTACTTGTTTCCACGTCATTGGGGACACGTTAATGCGTGCGGCATCCTCCATTAATATCTCGTGGAATATATCAGACATATTGAACGCCTCCTTTGGTATTACCCCCGTTTTTGACTTCCTTGTTAATCTCCTGGGCGAGAACACGTCGTGCTCGATTCAGACGATATTTGAGCTTCCCAAGTTTCCATCCGGCGGCCTCGGCAGCCTCGGCCTCCGTACACCCCATGAAATGGACGAGGACAATGGCGGTTCTCTCACCATAGGAGAGATGTCTCATAGCCTCGTCGATGAGCACCCGGCGTTCAGCCTGCAGGATATCGTTTTTGGGACTGGCAAGGTGAATTTCGCCAATGTTTATAACAGTCTTCCGCTTACGCACTTTGTCCAATGCTGTGTTCACTAAAATGCGGTTGAACCAGCTATGGAACGCACGTACATCTTGCAGATGCTGCCGGTGTACATAGAGCTTGAAAAACGCATCCTGGGCGACCTCCTCCGCATCCTGCCGGTGTCTTAAAATCAGCCAGCAGGTTCGTACAGCTTGCTCCCAGCTAAGCCGGAATAATTCCTCGTATGCTTGCTCATCTTTATGGCATACACGCTGAATAACTTCCTCCGGTATATCCACTCTGTCCACTCCCCTCTATAAATATAGACGTAAGAAATGATGAAATCGTAGGATATGATTTAAATTTTCATAAAGTATTTTGGCGGCTTCTTGCCGAGTGATAGTCGCATTTGGATCGAAGATTCCGTTGCCCCTGCCTTCGACAATTCTCAGTGCTGTTACGTATGATAATGACCTTGTGGAAACCCGGATAATGGCCTGGTTTACAGCCAGCCTGCGTCACGAAACCATCAAGCTAGCAAAGAAACACACGTGCGGGAACATGAACTACTCATCCTCCACGATCCAATCAGCCGGGATGCTGAAGATGAGGTGACGGAGATGCATATATCCTTCCGCCTAGAAATTCCGGTTGTCAAATTTACATTTTAGATTTGAGTGCCTGTCACGGTTTTTTGTTTATTGGCTAAAAACATGCCAGGAAAACTTGCTAAAGTAGAATTAAAGAAGGGCTGCTTTTTTTCAGCCCTTCTTTAATTCTACAGTTTAAAAACATGTAAAGTTTTAAATCTTTTAGATTTCCAGTTTAATGGGTATCCCATCTATTAGAATTAAGCCGCTTGAAATTGTTATCTCTGAGTCGGGCTTTACGTTATGCAATTCCTGCTTTTCCCCTGTATTTAAATTCATTATGGCTGCTTCGAAAATTTCGTCAAGATGTTGTGATGACCAAAAAATGTAATTATCTTTAATAAAGTATCTAAAGTGGCGACCTCCAGAATAACCACCAGTAGCTATTTCTAGTTGATTTTTATTATCAAGATTGATAGCTATTAATTTAATGTGTCCTTGATTCCAATCTTTAGCGGCCAAATATTCTTCTATTACAATCCAATTATTAGCAGGTGTAATCTTACTAACTCTAGTTAATATTTCTCTTCCGTTTTCCGCAACTGATTCTACTAAAGGTAGTTCTGTAATAAGCATTGTATCCTCTTTATTTAGCCTATAGCTGGATGAAAGATAAATAGATGTAGGTGTAATTGGGTACGGGTATCCTTGTGTATCAGCTCCGTTATAATCAATCAGATCGAGCAGTTCACAAAAAGACCAAATAGTTTTATCATCAATAGTTGCATAAACTATATCTGGGTATGTTCTGGTCTCCGCTTTATGGGAATACGAACAACCACTTAATAAAAACAAAAAACAATATAAAAAAATTAACAAGAAAAACTTTTTCATAACAGGCCCCCCTATTGGCTACTGATTTTAAAAATACTTTGGTTTTTCACTATATATTATGCGAGGGCATTCCGAAAATCTCAGAGCAGCCGCCCTTGACATGGTCCTCTCGCCCGTACTTCCAATGTCTAAGGGATACGCAGCTTTGCTTTGGCCTTTGCCAATCAACAATCGTTTACAAACTGGGGGAGTATATCCCTGAAGGTGCATGGAACGCCGGAGAGAAATACCGAAGCTATATTGAATTTTATGTTGAAAATGACGGAGTTCGGAAATTAAAAATTGTCACCTCCGCTCCTAAATTGCGAACCTACCTAATATGACGCAAAAAACCACCCGGACGGATGATGCAAGTGTGAATTTTTCAAAAATATATATGGAATACACTCTTGGAGCAGACGTCTGATATATGCCCCTGCGGACCGACAGGGATGTCGCTCTCGGATTAAGGGCCACATCCCACAGGTTGTTGAAGTCCTCTGTCTTATTTCTTCTGCTGGGAAATCACCAGACTTGTACAGCTTGATTTATAGGAAGGTCTGAAACGTGAAGCCAAATAAAAAACTTTTTGGGAAAGGGGTATCAAAGAGGTCCCTTTTTTTCTCTTTATACAGGCAAAGAGGTTGTTTAGTAAAGTCACGTTATTGTAGCTGGCTGAAAAATATGTAGAACTTTTTTTGTTTTCCAATCGTCTATATATTAGAAAACAAGTTAAATATAGGAAATAGAAAGAAAGAGGTGAAAATCATTGGCTCTAAGATGAGTAATACATTTATTACATTACAACCTCAGTTCAGACGTTGTTTTTTGATCTATCCGTTTTCGTGTAGTTAGTTCCTTTTTGTCTTCCGGAGGTGGTGATGGAATGCAGGATCTGTTTACCTATGCTACTCTTGGCACTCTAGCCGGTGCTGTGGCCGCGACTGTTCTGGTGGTTGATTCCATTAAAGGATTTGGTTTTTTGAAGCGTTTTTCCACTCGTTGTCTTGTGGTGGTGGTAGCTGAAGGAATCGTTTTTCTGGCCGATATCGCTGCAGGGAGTTTTAGGATAAAAAATGTCCCGCTTTGTATTCTGAATGGTTTGCTGGTGGCGGCTTCCGCCATGGGAAGCTGGCAGGTGATTCATGATCGGCTGTTCGGTGGTTCTGAAAGGGCAAAGGGAGGTTGAGTACCTTGAAGAAAAAACCGAAGTTTCATGAGTTAGTTGTCAGGGCTAAGAGCGGTGATGAGAAGGCTGTTATTCAAATAGTTTATCGGTTAAATCCGGCAGTTAAAAAATATAGCCGCCAGTCGGGGCATTATGCTGAATGTTATTCGGATCTGGTAACTTGGTTAATAGGCGCAATTGATCAGTACCCGGCCTGAAAAATTTAAAAACAAAATGGAAAACTTTTTTTGACAGGGGGGTATCAAAAAGCCCCCCTGTTTTCTCTTTATATGGTAAGAGAGTAAATTAATTTTCATGATAGGAGGTGTGAGATAATGAGATCCCCCTAACGCTTCCTCTAGAGAACCTGAGCCTAATACTTTTGATCCGGAGGAAGCCCGGGCAATTGCCTGGTTTTTAACCGGCCTGCGCCGTGAAGCGATCAGACTGACTAAAAAGTACCGCCTGCTGGATGAGCATGAGCTTCTGCTCCTGAATGGTCCGGCGCCTCAAAACACTGATTCCGGCAAGCCGACCATGCTTGATGCCATTCCTGCCCTTGTGGATGTTCCCGGTGAGGCCGAAGGTATGGTATTTGTCCAGGAAGCTCTCTTGTTGTTAACGCCACAAGAGCAAAGAGTGGTACAGGCAACGATCCTGGATGGATTTACCGAGAGAGAGGCGGCCAAGAAACTGGGAATATCCCAGCCTGTGCTTCACCGCGCCAAAGAGCGTGCGTTGAACAAATTGCGGAAAGCGCTTGTCCTGAATGAGTCGATTTAAAACAAATCCTGGTAGAAGGAAACATTAAATTCAAAGAAGAAAATGGGGGTTTATTATATGGCATTCTTGTCTTACAGTTTCCGTGATTTACAGAGTTATATATGGACACGGGACTCTTTTACTGTGACAAATACTGAAAATGTTGATGTTGTTCTGGTGCAATACGGCCAAACAACAGGAGGCGCGGTCAATCTCAAATATTCGCTTGTGATCTCTCCTGACTCATTTTGGTATTGGTATGGACCGATTCAAGTCAATGGCAAATATAAAAGTAGTAGTAGAACTATCACTTTTGAAGATGTGTCTCCAGGCACTTACTATTTACTTATCGAAAATGAAGGGACTGATATTGCGATAGGAAATGGTCATATTTATTATTAGATAAAACTCATAGCCGTGGGTATTACATTGACCCGCGGCTATATATTCTTTTTAGTTTCTTTTTAGGCAATGGGTTCCAATTACTTTTAGGAAAACTATTATGGATCAGCAAGGCATAAAAGAATTTTTCTCAATCTAAAGAGATTTTAATTTCTTGTAACTGGGAATCAATTTGATCATTTTCAGGGAACAAAGCTGGGTTGAGCTTAAAAATAAGACATTCCGGTATGCTTTCAGGGTTTACATATACAGTCCTATATGCCCATGTTTTCATGTCTCCTTCAGCCTGATGATCCAAAGGAGAACAACTGAGCGGTCTAAAAACACATCGCTCTCCCTTATCATCTTCAATAAAAAATGGATTACCAGGAATATCCAAATCAGTAATTGGCTTATTTAATTCCCAATCAATAGTGGTGCTTGATGGGGCAATTTGTATTTTTCTCACCGTAAGAGTTATCTGTCCAACCGTTACCGTTTTCATTGGCAAAACCACCTTGGTTGCCGCATCGGTATACTGCCTTGACACAGGAACCGTCAATACCCATTTTCCACGTTGATTATCAATCTGGCGAATTACTATCTGCAAGTTGAACGTTTCCGGCAAATCATCACGGGGATAGATTTCCTCGACTCCAACATTTCCATTATCAATTCTTTCAGCTGTTCCCTGTCTCGTATTATGGATAGCTTTACCGTCGGCATATAACTGCATATCTGCAATTAGCAAAGGTATGGAATAAGACCAAACATCTTTCAGATACCGGTCAGGTCTGGTCGTCGTTACCGTGTATCCAATATCGATCCTCCCCTGATCATACAACACATCTGTTATGGTAACGGAAATATCTTTGTCCGTGGCCGTTAGGTTTGGTTTAGTCACGAACCCTTTATCGATTGCATTTTGAATTCCCCTGTCTTCGACAAAATTAAACACCGCATTGATAACGGGGATTTGCTCCAGCGCCCTGGCTATGACCGGGAAAATAAAACCGGACAGGATTACAAGCCCGCCGATTACAACTACAGCAGCAAAGCTGCAACAGATTTTGCGAATTACCGCGTTCCTCTGAAAATTTGTATCCGCGGCCGTGTTGTCAAGGGCACGCTCACGAATTTTGTCCCATGGAACGGCTTGAACCGGGTAGCGGTCGCCCTCTTTATATATTTCCTGTCTGATCATTTCATCCATGGTTCGTTCACCCCTTTGCAACATTCGTCTTGTAACGCTTGACTTTCTTTAAGCCGCCCGGCCATCTGACGGCGGGCCCTGGCGAGCCGCCACTTATATGTGCCTAGCGGCCAGCCTGCCGCAATTGAGGCTTCCCTGTCGGTTAAATCGCAAAAATAGCATAGAACCAAGGCAATTCTCTCCGGCTTGCTTATATCATGCAAGACGTCTCTTACCGCAATTCTGGTATCAGCCTGTTCAATTTTATCGCCGGGAGCTAATATTTCCATGTCAGATACGGATAAAGCTTTCGACTGACGACGCCTCCGCCGGTGCGCCGCGTTTAATAAAATCCGGTAAAACCATACGCGAAATTTATTTGGCTCCCTTAGCTGCCCACGAGACTTATACAGATTGACAAAAGCGTCCTGGGCAGCTTCTTCCGC
>DNIT01000062.1:0-16273 GCA_003489345.1 Pelotomaculum sp.
TGCAGGAAATGATTGATGGCACGGAATTTGGGAATATCTTCGGTCAGGGCGCGGCAGTTACCGGTAAATACCTTGCCGTTAAAAGGATTCCTGCGGTCAAAGGTCAAACCATGGCGGGCTATGATCCCAGAGGTTTAAAGGGAATAGGCGTGACTTATGCAACCTCGCCTATGGGCGGCGACCACACAGCCGGCAACCCGCTCGGAGTTCCGACAGTTGATCCTTACAAAAAAGAAGGCCAGGTTGAATTATCAACTCAGATGCAGGTATTCATGGCCACCTGCGACAGCCTGGGTATGTGCATGATGATACTCAATGCGCCCCTGGGTGAACCTGAGAACCTTGGCTATTTCCTGGAAATTGTGTCTGCAAAATTTGGCGGCGAATGGAATCCGGACATGCTGTTTGGAATTGGTGCCCAAACGATAGCGCTTGAAAAAGCATTTAACAAAGGCGCCGGGTTTACAGCCAAAGATGATAGATTACCAGAATTCATGTACACAGAAGTTTTACCTTCAACTGGCGCAGTGATCGATTTCACAGAAGAAGAAATGGCAAAAGCGATACCTTTCTAAATCTGATATTACCTTAGTATAGTACCGAACTGGGGCAAGCAACAAGGGCAAGGATTTACACTTACCCTGCTGCTTGCCCCGGGGAGGTTCAGAATGTTTTTGTCGGGGGTAAGATATTGATGACTCAAGATAATTTAATTACTGTAACCATTCGATCACATGTGCCTCCTTCGGCAAGCATTAAAGATTTCGTATTTGGAAAACCATTTCAGCTTAAGTTGGAAAATAATATAACCTTGGAAGCACTTTTACAGAAGTTGTTTTCTGAAAAAATGAATGCTCTTGGCTTTATAGCTGTTAACGGGAAACTTGCCGCAAAAGACAGGACTATATTGGATGGAGATGTTGTGTATATATATAATTTAATTCTAGGTGGGTAAATAAAGTTAAGCAGAACTGAATATTACATGGTTTAATTGTGTAACTTTATTAATTTTGGCAACGGCAAGCCATACTGCCCAAGGAGTAGCAGTAGGAAAAAACGCTTCCGAGAATAAGATCCGGAAGGTGCTTTTTTCCTATTTGTAGAACATTGTAGAAAGTTGTTTGTATTTGTGATATAAAGAACATAGTAAAATAATGATAGTCGCCTCATATTTCTACTGCGTAGTATATTATAAACATCGCAGCTTAACTATAGCTAGATCCAGCGTTGTTTGGTGGAATGCTAAATATTTACAACGGTGGTGAAATACTTTGAGTATGGCAAACTACACAAAAAACAGTAATAAAGAAATATCGTATGCATGGCACAATTTTGTGGAAAAGGGAATTATTGCCGAGAAGGGTTTGCAACCTATTATAGCAAGGTCCTGGCAACGTTCACGCAATGTTGACACTGGTATTGATCCAACTCACAACGATTTGGTGTTGTCAAAGGGGTCGCTTGAAGAAAAGCGCGCCGATAATAAAGAATTGATTTCAATAGCAGAGCCAATCATGCGGGATATCTGTTATATGGGCGGGGACAACTTTGTTTCATTGTCTGATGCCGACGGATATGTTTTTGAGGCTGTAAGCAATGTTGATTGTCCCATTCCTTTAGGAGGTACATGCCGGGAGGAGATTATTGGGACAAACGGTATTGGACTTGCATTGATTGAAGATAGACTCATTGAGATTAGAAAATACGAGCATTATTTAACCTTCTTACACGAAAGCAGTTGTGCTGCTATTCCTGTTCATAATCCTGAAGGGCAGATCATTGGAACAATCAATATAACTAGCCCTTTCGACGACCTGCAGCCCGGCACCGCAGGTCTTCTAAAACTGGGCACGCAAGTGATCGAACGTCAACTTAAGTGGAGATACTCAATGCAGAAGAAAGCAGAGAGTACTTTTAGCCTTCTCAAGGATGAGATCGGGCAATACATGCTGGTTTTTGACCAGCATGGTAGAATCATTGATGTGAACAAAAAATGCATCAACCTTTTGAGGGTTTCTCGTGAAGAAGAAATTATCGGGGTTCATTTTCTGGATGTTGTAAGAGAAAACAATGCTGCAGGCACAATTATACCCCATCCTGGAGCCAAATTTGAACTGGTAAACGACTTATGTAGTATCCCATGCAAAGCAATTAAAAATAATATTATCAAAAGTTCAGGTGACGAGAGTAAAACACTTTTACTTTTCGAAACCGTTAATAATAGTTCAACAATTAATAAACCAACTGAAAAGCTCTACTTTACATTTAATAATATAATTGGTAAAGCCCAAAACTGGTCCACCATCGTGCACAGGGCAAAAAAAGCGGCAGAAGTTAGTTCGAATGTGTTAATCGAAGGGGAAAGCGGTACCGGCAAGGAACTGATTGCACAGGCAATTCATACCGATAGTGGGCGTAGTGGCCTGTTTGTTCCTATAAACTGTGGAGCGATTCCAAAAGAATTAATTGAGAGTGAACTGTTTGGTTATGAGGACGGTGCTTTTACCGGAGCAAGAAAAGGCGGTTTGAAGGGCAAATTAGAAATGGCTGACAAAGGAACGCTGTTTCTTGATGAAATAGGGGAGATGCCCCTGGCAATGCAGGTTCACCTGCTCAGGTTTCTTCAGGATAAAAAAGTGGTGCGTATTGGCGGGACAAAGCCTAAGACGGTTGACGTTCGCATCATTGCTGCAACCAATAGGGATTTAAGAAAAGAAGTACAAGAGGGCAGATTTAGGGAAGATTTGTACTTCAGGTTAAATGTTATAAACATTCAATTGCCACCACTCAGGAGAAGAACTGAAGATATTTCAGTTCTTGTTAATTATTTTATGAACAAAATATGCCGGGAATTGAAAAAACCAATTGTTGACGTAGACATTGCTACCATGAACGCCTTGTGCAGCTATGATTGGCCTGGTAATGTTCGAGAATTAAGTAATATTATAGAAAACGCCGTCATTTTTACGGAAGGAAATATTATGATGCCGGAGGTTTTGCCCTCGTATATCGTTAATTATAAACCTATGAAGCCGGTAAAAGAAAAAAACTTGAAAACTTATGAAAAGGCACTTATTTTAGATACTCTGGAAAAATGCGAAGGTAATGTCACCAAAACTGCTAAAAGTCTGGGAATAGCTCGAAATACTTTATATAATAAATTGCGTAATTTGTAATCTTAACAAGTTTTTGTTCCAAAAGTTTTATTTAATGGACCTTTATCCTTTGGGGTAAGGGTCTTTATTTTTTGACAGCTTATATCGCTCCTTTTACAAATATAGGTGTTAGAAAAAATGACACTGCTCAAAATAGTGACACTTGTCTATGGGTTGTTACAAACATTAGATAAAGTTTACAGGGCGAATAATCTGGGCTGTTTATTGTGTTATCAGGCAAAACTGTCCGATTTATCAATAGTGTTTATGATAATTTACACTAGTCTCATTATTGGCATGGTTTTTGCTCTTTTCTTGAGGATATTGGCTCATGGAACTAAGAGTTTGTAATTATCCGGAAATGGGAGGTGGCATGAGAGCATCTCTTTGGTTATTTTCTGTTATTTGATTAATTTAAGGAGGGAAAGTAATGAGTGCTGTTGAGCCCTATGACAAGGATTGGGGCGTTGGTGTTTCCGGCATGGTTGATAATCCTTCACCGTTTCCAAGGATCAACAATATGCTCAAATGGCTGGATGGCTTTACTGCAGGGGTAGATCACGAAAGGGCCTGCCTTGTCACTGAAGTGTATCAAAAATTTAGTGGTAAACCACAGATTGTTAAATGTGCAGAGGCTCTTTCGCACGTACTTAGGAACATAACGCTGCAAATCCAACCTAATGAATTGATTGTGGGCGGACTTGCTGCCCAACCCAAGAGTGCCCCTGTATTTCCTGAGTTTTCCATTACCTGGATGCTGGATGAAATAAAGAACAACCCTTGGAAAAATAGGACCCATGATGTGCATATCATGTCTGAGGAAACGGAAAAAAACATATTAGAGTTAGGGGAATACTGGGTCGGCAAAACCGTTGAAGATCTTATTAAATCCACCAGCACCGATGAAGAAGCAAAAGGCACATCAGCAGGAAAGGGAGTCTTCTTCCTGGACCTTTATACCACAGGCGGAATTGGTCATGTTTGTGCTAATTATGAAAAGCTGTTTAAACTTGGTTTCGGCGGGTTAAAGAAGAAGGTCGAAGAAAAGCTTGCAAGTGTAGATCGTAGTTTGCCTGAAGATATTAAGAAAAGGAATTTTTACCAGGCCCAATTGATAGTCCTTGATGCATCAATTAAGTATATCAAGAGATATGCTTTGCTGGCACAGGAAATGGCGGCTAAAGAACAAGACAAAGTACGAAAAAATGAACTGCTGCAAATAGCGGATAACTGTGCATGGGTATCGGAAAATCCGCCCAGGACTTTCTGGGAAGCGATTCAGCTCTATAACATTGCTACAAATATCATTCTCCTTGAATCCAACGGCCATTCAATAACCTACGGTCGATTTGATCAACTATTTTATCCATTCTATAAGAATGATATAGATAATAAAACAACGACAAGAGAGTTTGTGCAAGAGTTAATAGAAAACTTTTTTATCAAAATACATCAACTTAACAAGATTAGAGATGTCGGAAATACAATTATCGCCACTGGTGTCAGAATGGGAGGGACCGCTTTAGATGTTGGCGGTGTTGATAAGTACGGCCGCGATGCCACTAACGATCTCAGTTACATGGTTTTAGATGCTCACGCACATACCAGGATACCCAATCCCTGGATGGCGGCAAGGGTCCATGCTAACACCCCTCCAGAGTTCAAGATTAAGTTATTCAATGTAATTAGAATTGGCACCGGGGAGCCCAAGATCCTTAATGATGAGGTTTATATACCAGCTGCAATGAATTACGGTAGATCTTTGGAAGATGCCAGGGATTACGTAGGTGTTGGTTGTGTCGAACCTGATGCTGCCGGAAAAGAATACGGCTGGCATGACGCTGCTTATTTCAATATGGCAAAGGTGTTAGAATTGGCCATTAATGACGGCAGGTGCGTGGGGTGCGCTGCAAATTGCCCGCGCTGGGAAATATGCGGCAGCGTTGGTAAGAGACTTGGAGCACAGACCGGGAGCCTCGCTGATTTCAAGTCGTTTGATGAGGTTTTGGACGCCTATGATAAACAGATGGAGTACTGGTGCGACAGACTGGTGAGCTGTATTAACATCATGGATATAAGCCATCAGCAATTAAAGCCGCTGCCGTATCTATCCCTTTTAATCGATGATTGTATTGAGAAAGGTGTGGACGTGAGCGCAGGAGGGGCTAAATACAACTTTAGCGGACCTCAGGGTGTAGGAACGGGATCAGTTGCAGATGGTTTAGCGACTATTAAGCAATTGGTGTTTGAAGACAAGAAGGTTACAGGAGCTGAACTGCTCAAGGCTGTTAATGACAATTGGGAAGGGCATGAACCTCTTTATGCTCTGGTTAACAGCGACAAAATACACCATTACGGCAATGACGATAATTATGCCGATGAATTGGCGAGTTTTGCCCTGAGCACCTATTGCAAACATGTGGAAAAAAGGCCAAATGCCCGTGGAGGCATGTTTATGCCGGGCGTTTATTCCGTATCAATAAATGTATTGTGCGGTTTATTCCAGAATGCGTCAATTGAAGGCAGGAAATCCTATGAGCCTATTTCTGACTGCCTTGGACCGGTTCACACCTACGCCGGCTCGCACGATATAAGCGGCCCAACTGCAATTGCCAACTCAGTATCAAAATTGGACCTTGTCAGGGTCGGCAATGGAACCATTCTTAACTGGAAATTTACACCAACATGTCTTACCGGTGAGACCGGGCGGGATAACCTGATTTCCGTGATTGACGGATTTTTTGAGAAAAAGGGTATGCAGAGCCAGTTTAACGTTGTAAGCCGCAAAACACTTTTAGCCGCTCAAGCTAATCCGGAAAAATATAAGGGTTTGCTGGTAAGAGTGGCTGGTTACAGCGCTTACTTTGTAGAACTGAGTAAAGAGCTGCAGGACGATCTCATTGGGAGAACCGAGTTGTCATTTGACTAAGTCTATATTGGCAAATTGATGATTGTGGTTTTGGGCTTTGCAAGAATTGAAGGGAGGTGCGGTAAGGAGCACTTTCATTGATTATATTACATTAATCTAATTCTAGTCTTTAAGGAGGAACAATAATGAGCGTTGCTGAGAAATTTATCGTTACGGAACCTAGTGGTGTTGAGCCGTTTGACAAGGACTGGGGTGTTGGCATTTCAGGGATGGTCGATAACCCTTCACCTTTTCCACGTATCAATAGAATATTAAAAAATACTGAAAAAACCACCAGCGGGACAGTTGACGCTAACAGAGCCTCATTGGTAACCGAGGCATATAAACAATATGCAGGCTTTCCCCAGGTTGTTAAGGTCGCCCATGGCGTGTCCAATATGCTTAAGAATGTTCCCATATTCATCTACCCGGACGAATTGCTGGTTGGGGGTTTAGGTGGTCCTAAAAAATTAGCACCGGTATTTCCTGAATTTGGCCTTAATTGGCTTTTGGGTGAAATGGAAAACGGTCTGTTGAAATACAGCGAAAAGAGAACCCACGACTTTTTTGATTATACTGATGAGACTCAAAAAAGCCTGACGGAAATTAGAGACTTTTGGCGCGGACAGTGTATTGAAGATGTGACACTGCCTAAGATAACTGACGAGGAAATAAAAGGTTCTTATCTTGGCAAATGTCTGTTCTTGCCTAATGCCTACATTTACTCCGGAGCCGGCCACCTGGGCATTAATTACGGAAAGTTGTTCTCACTGGGTTACGGCGGTATCAGAAAACAGATTGAGGCGCAAATGGCGAATCTGGATCCGGCTTTGCCGGAAGATATAAAGAAAAAAGCCTTTTACGAAGCTGAATTAATTGTCTGTGACGCGGCTATTGAGCACATCATGAGATATTCCCGGCTGGCAAAGGAAATGTCGGCCAGTGAACCGGATGCTGCCAGGAAGTCAGAACTTTTGCAGATGGCCGACAACCTTGCATGGATATCAGCAAACCCGCCCAGAACTTTCTGGGAAGCGATTCAACTTCAACATCTTGCCAACAATATGGTCCAAATGGAGTCAAACGGACATTCAATTTCCTACGGCAGATTTGATCAATACATGTATCCTTTTTATCAGAATGACCTCAAGAATGGCACAGCAACCAGGGAATTTATGCAGGAATTGATCGAGAATTTCTTTATCAAAATTTTTGAGCAGAACAAAGTTAGGGATATTAACAGCATTACCGTTTTCGCCAACGGAGGAATTGGTGGACCCTGCCTGACAGTTGGCGGTATTGGTATAGATGGTCTGGACGCCACCAATGATGTGACTTTCATGGCCATGGACGCGCATGCCCATACCAGAATACCAAATCCATGGATGGCTGTAAGGCTTCATAATAACACTCCCTGGGAGTTGAAAGTTAAGCTTGCCAATCTGATTAAACTGGGAACAGGTGAACCCAAGATCTTCAATGATGAAGTTACTATTCCCAGCATGCTTTCTTATGGCAGGTTTGTTGAAGATTGCCGGGACTACCAGGTTGTCGGTTGTGTCGAACCTGATGCAACAGGTAAAGAGTATGGCTGGCATGATGCAGCCTATTTCAACATGGCCAAGGTCCTGGAATTAGCTATCAATGACGGAAGGTGCTTGGAATGCGGCACTGCTTGTCCGCGCTGGGAAGTGTGCGGCAGTGTTGGCAAACGACTTGGACTGCAGACCGGAAGTTTAGCTGACTTTAAGAATTTTGAAGAGGTTCTTGATGCTTATGATAAGCAGATGAAATACTGGTGCGATCGCATGGTTCGATTCTTAAACGCTGCAGACATTGCTCACCAGGAAATAAAACCCCTGCCGTATCTTTCCTTGCTGATCGAAGGGTGTATCGAAAAAGGTGTAGATGCCACTGCCGGCGGTGCGAAATATAACTTCAGCGGACCCCAGGCGGTTGGTATTGGGACGGTAGGCGACGGGCTGGCTACCATAAAACAACTGGTATTTGAAGAGAAGAAAGTGACTGGAGCAGAACTGCTTGACGCTGCTAAAAAGAACTGGGAAGGTTATGAAGCTCTGTATGCCTACGTAAACAGCGATAAGGTCCATCACTACGGTAATGACGATGATTATGTTGACGATTTGACCAAATTCGGACTGGATACCTACTGCAAACACGTTGAAAGAAGACCAAATGCACATGGCGGTGTATTCCAGCCGGGATCTTATTCCGTAGCGGTTAACGTGGCGTTTGGCGGTTTCCAGTGGGCATCGATTGAAGGCAGAAAAGCTTTTGAGCCGATTTCCGACTGCATGGGAGCGGTTCATACCCTCAATGCCTGCCATGATATCAAAGGCCCGAGCGCAATATGTAAATCAGTAACCAAGCTGGACCATGGCAGGTGCTCCAACGGAACCCTGCTCAACTGGAAGTTTACCCCCACAACCCTAACCGGTGATACCGGCCGTGATAATCTCATCTCACTGCTGGAAACTTATGTGCAAAGAAAGGGTATGCACAGCCAGTTTACTGTTGCAACCCGGGAGACCCTTTTGGATGCTCAGGCCAATCCGGATAAATACAGAGGCTTGTTGGTAAGGGTGGCCGGATACAGTGCCTATTTTGTTGAACTGAGTAAAGAACTGCAGGATGATATTATCGGGAGAACCGAGTTGTCTTTCGACTAGTTAGTCGGATATGTACTAATTGTTTTTATGGGTGTTCTACGGTGGAAGAATATACTTCCACCGTAGAGGCCCGAAAATAACATTGCAGCTGCTTTGAAATTTTGTTGCCAATATTTTGGGTATAGGGAGATATCGAGAAGTGAAAATAACTTTGGAAAATGCGTTAAGCATGATTAAGGCGAGCGAAGAAAAGGCAAAGGCTATTGCTGTTCCAGCTGTAATTACCGTTGTTGACCAGGGAGGCCACTTTATTGCCATGCATCGTATGGATAATGCCCCGATTGGGTGTATTCAGATTTCATCAGGTAAGGCTTATACGGCTGCAGTCTTAAAGCTGCCAACCCATGTGTTTACCAACCTCTGTCAACCCGGGCAGGAACTCTTTGGTATTAATACCATAAATGGAGGCCAGTTTGTAGTCTTTGGTGGTGGCTTTCCTGTCGTTGATGAAGATGAGGTAATCGGAGCAATCGGTGTCAGCGGTGGTTCTGTAGAGCAGGATATGCAAATTGCCGAAGCAGGATTGGAGTCTATCCAACAAGGAGCGGCAGCATGAAAAGTGATTTTGGGATAGAGGGAATCGTATTCAACATCCAGAGATATACAATTCATGACGGTCCTGGTATAAGAACAGAAGTGTTTTTGAAAGGTTGTCCATTGCGGTGCAAGTGGTGCAGCAATCCCGAAAGCATGAAAACAGGGCCTGAGGTTGGGGTATATGCCGACCGCTGCATTGGGGTTGACAAGTGCGGCTATTGCTTGTCTGCCTGCCCGCAGTCCCAAGATCGGGTAATATTTACCGCAGATAATAAGGTTACAGGAATAGACCGGGAGAAATGCACTAATTGCAACAAGTGTGCGGAAAGTTGTCCTGCAAACGCATTGATGACCTGGGGCAACAAAATGACCGTCACCGAAGTGATGAAGGTAATTTTAGCCGACCGCGAGTTTTATCGAAAATCCGGCGGCGGGGTTACGTTGTCGGGTGGAGAGGTGTTCTTACAGTGGGAATTTGCCTTCGAACTGCTCAAAGAATGCAAAGAAAATTATCTACATACTTGTGTTGAGTCGGCATTGCACGTCAGAACGGATATTTTGGAGAAAATTTATCCATATGTGGATTTAGTGCTCACCGACATAAAACACATGAATTCGACTAAGCATATGGAATTCACGGGAGTAGGTAACGAGCTCATTTTGCAAAATATCAAGAAAACTGTTGAAATGAATAAGCCCCTCGTGATTCGAATCCCTGTGGTACCGGAGCACAACAACTGTGAAGAAAACATAAGGACAACAGCTGAATTTATAGTAAATGAATTGCATAACCGAGTCAACCAGGTGCAGTTGTTACCGTACCGGCAATTGGGAACCGAAAAGTATAGCTCTCTGGGTATTGAGTATCCGATGGACGATTTTAAACCTGTGAAAAGGATTGTATGGGAACAAAATATCATACATCTGGTTAAGGTGATGAAATCATACGGCGTTCCTGCGGTAGCTGGTACCACAAGTAAAATTAATCTATGAAATTTTTGAGCCAAGGATAGCTCGTAATTGTTCCCAAATTTTCAATTAAAGTTTTAAGAAAAGAGAGGAGTAGGATCATGGAAAGCGGAAAAAGCAAAATCAAATTAGCTATATTAAGTTTTTCTATCTTGATGATGGGCATAATTGGAATTGCCGGTGGACTTAGTGTTATTGGCCAACATTTTAGTAATTTACCCCAGACCTCTATCCAATTGCTTATATCGCTCCCCTGTATTGTAATTATTATTGTTACCCTTTTGGTAGGCAAGGTTCAAGAATATATGTCAAAAAAGACACTTGTTGTTTTTGGTATTCTTTGTTTTATCATAGGCGGTGTAGCTCCTGCATTCGTGTCATCATTTACAGCAATACTAGTATTTAGAGCAATACTTGGACTTGGAATCGGAATACTGCAGCCCTTATCCTCGGCTCTTGTAGTAGAACACTTCGATGGCGATGAGTGCTCAAAAGTTATGGGTCAGCAAACTGCGGCTCAAATGCTCGGATGTGCTGTAATGGTTTTCTTGGGTGGATATCTTGCTGTAATGGGTTGGAATATTACCTTTTATGTGCACCTTATTGCTGTAATATCATTAATTATTGTTCTGTTGTTTTTACCAAACAGCAAGCCAGCCGGAAATGTAGCAGCAGCGGGTGCTCCAGCCGGGAAGGTGAAGCTTACAGGAGCAGCTTACGGATGGGTTGTCACTATGTTCATATTCTTTATATCCGGTCAGGTCTATTCGGTATTTCTTGCTTTCCTTGTTGAAACCCAGAAGCTGGGGACTGCTGCTCAATCCGGGTTGACACTTGCGTTCTTCGCCATTGGCGGATTTTTAATGGGTCTAGTTTTCGGAAAGCTATCGACGTTAACGAAAAATATCACGCTTTCTATTGGTTTAGTACTACTGGGTATATCTTATCTGATGATGGCTTATGCATCGAACATTAGTATGGTATATGCTGGTAGTGTAATATGCGGTTTTGCCTTCTCAATCGTTATGCCTTGCATTATCGTTGCAGCATCTCAATCTGTTGATGCATATTCTGCTCCGATGGCTATTTCAGCTGTAATGTGCAGCCAGAATCTTGCACAGTTCTTATCCCCCTATATTGTGACGCCTATTGCAGTAGCAATGGGCGGAAACGTCAACCAGTCAGCTTATATATTTGCTGCAGCATTGGCCATCGCAATGGGTGTTGTAGCAGTATTTTGGGGTGTGGCAAAAAATAAAAAGGTTCAAGTTGCTGCCTAATCTGTATTGAAGTTTTCCGAAAAAATCTTATAAGCTTCTTAGTAGGACAAGGCTGAAAATATCAGCGGGGAGAAGCTGGCCGATCTCCAAAGCACCAGGGGCGGCAAGAATGGTCCACAGGTGCATCCGGGCTATGTGGTCCGTTGTTCAAAATGTTGTTGAAGCCACGAACAACGGCGGCAACATTGAAGCAAGAACCAATATGCTTTTAGGCAGCATGATGGCCGGTTTTGCCTTCAATTCCGCGGTACTGGGCCTTGTGCACTCAATTGCCCATCCCTTGAGTGTTCATTGCGGTTTACCGCATGGTGTCGCCAACGCCTGCGGACTGCCGTATGTAATGGAGTATAACGCTGAAGTGGTACCGGAAAGGACCATTGATATCGGCGTCGCAATGGGTTTGGATTTGCAGGGATTACCGCAAGAAGAGGCCGTTAAAAAGGTTATTGACGCGGTTAAGGAGCTTTCAAAGGCAGTAAAAATCCCAACTTTGAAAGAAGCCGGTGTTAAAAAAGAACTGTTTGACCGGATTGCCAAGGATACCCTGGAAGAAATCAGTACTATGTTTAACCCGAGGGAAGCTTCAATAGAAGATGTTATCGATATTTTAGAAAAAGCCTATTAGTGAAAAGTAATCAGTCATAATAACTGATTGGGGCGCCAATCAAGTAAGCTGCGATTGTATAAACGGTGCAGGGGGTTATACCCTTAACCTCCTGCACCATATTATAACTACAGATATTGTCCGCAAAATTAAAAGGCAAAAAGTTATCTAACGCTGCAAATTTCTGAAAGCATTCCAATACATGGCGATAAGTCAATCATCTTTTCACTCAACCCCTAAAGGTGCAGAACCCAGGGGTTTTATTGATCGCAGACGGTATTTTGTTTAAAATGCTTTTCTCAAAAGGTTTCGTCCTGTATAATGCAGAAGTAACAAAAAAACGGCCCTCGGCCGCTTTTTAAAAACTCTTTGCTTATATAGCACGCTGGATCTTGCCGCTCCTCAAGCAGCGGGTGCATACCAGAATTCTACGGGGACTACCGTCTACGATGGCTTTGACGCGCTGCAGGTTGGGCATCCAGGTCCTTTTCGTACGAATGTGTGAGTGACTCATATTCATACCGACGCTAACGCCTTTGCCGCAAACGGCACATACTCTAGCCATAGATAACCACCTCCTTTGCATCACCATTACATTCTATCAAAAAACAAAAGGCGTCGCAAGGGCGGCTTAAGTTAAATTCCAGTTATTTTCCGAAAGGGTTGCCATGTCTTTTGACTTTTTCGCAAAACCAGTACAGTACCTCAAGATGATCGGACCCCGGCGGGCCGCAGCCATGCAAAAGCTCAGCCTCTTTACGGTGCGGGACCTGCTGTATCATTTTCCACGGCGGTATGAAGATCGCTCCAGGCTTCTGCCGGCCGGCGCCTGTCCCCATGGAGAGACGGCCACCATCAGGGGGACCGTGCTGGCCGCGCAGAATTTAAAGCCAAGGCGCGGCTTAACTGTTACCAAGCTGGCTGTGCATGACGGGATGGGTATTTTCTACGCGGTATGGTTCAACCAGCCATTCGTCAAGAAGAGTCTGTCTACGGGAACCAAACTTTTTGTAACCGGCAAAGTTGACAAGAGCTTTGGGCCGGTGCAGGTTATGGTCGAGGATTATGAGGTTGCGGAAGGCGGCGACCCTCTGGGTGCAGGAAGGCTGGTTCCCATCTACCCGCTGACCGGGCAGCTGACCCAGCGGCTGTTGCGCTCCGTTATAAAAACAACGCTGGATGAGGCATGCGCAAAGGCAAGTGAATTTCTGCCCGCTGATTTGCTTGGAAAATATAATTTGCCTCTGTTTGGAGACGCCCTGGTCAGTATACACTTCCCGGAAGGCCGTGAGGACCTGGAAAAAGCCAGAAAGCGCTTTATCTTTGAAGAGCTTTTTCTTCTGCAGTTGGGATTGGCGGTCCGACGGGCAACCGTCGCAGCCCGTCATAAGGAATACCGCTGCCGGCCGGACGGCGGGCTGACCGGTTCCTTTATCAATAATCTGCCTTACCGCCTGACCGGAGACCAGATCAGGGTGTGGGGTGAGATCTCAGTCGATATGGAGTCCGCTTCTCCCATGCAGCGTCTTCTCCAGGGGGATGTCGGGTCTGGTAAAACGGTAATTTCCATACTTGCGCTGCTTAAGGCGGTAGAAAACGGCCTGCAGGGTGTCTTGATGGCACCCACTGAAATCCTGGCCGAACAGCATTACCTGGTGATGAAAAGGACACTGGTTCCTATTGGTGTTGAGGCCGGGTTGCTGACCGGCAGCACCCCTAAAAAGGAAAAGGAATTACTGCTGCAAAGGCTGGCGGAGGGTGACCTGAAACTGCTGGTAGGAACGCACGCTCTGATTCAGCAGGATATTTCTTTCCAAAGGCTGGGACTGGTGGTGGTTGACGAACAACACCGCTTTGGCGTCCGCCAGCGGGCGGCCCTGCAGTACAAGGGAAACTGCCCCGATACCCTGGTTATGACCGCCACCCCGATCCCGCGCACCCTGGCCTTGACCCTGTATGGGGACCTGGATCTCTCGGTGATCAGTGAGACCCCTCCGGGCAGGCTGCCGGTCAAGACCTATGCGGTCCTCCCCAGCGCACTTCATAAGGCCTATAAGCTGGCGGCGGACCAGCTTCGCCTGGGACGGCAGGTTTATATTGTCTGTCCCCTGGTCGAAGAGTCGGAGAAAGTGGATTTGCAGGCAGCCGCCGATATTGCAGAAAAGCTGGCGGCGGGTGAATTCCGCAACTACCGGGTCAGGCTTTTGCACGGCAGGATGAAAGCAGGGGAGAAGGAGGAAATCATGACCGCCTTCAGGCAGGGGGAGGTCGATGTCCTGGTAGCCACCACGGTCATAGAGGTGGGGGTGGACGTCCCCAATGCCACGATGATGGTGGTCCTCGACGCCGATCGCTTCGGACTGGCCCAGCTTCACCAATTACGGGGACGCGTCGGCCGGGGCGGCCACCAATCTTACTGCATCCTCGCCGGCAATCCCCGGACGGATGAAGGCAAGGCCCGCCTGAAAGCGATGACGCTGACCGGGGATGGTTTTGCCCTGGCCGAAGAGGACCTGCGCTTGCGGGGGCCGGGGGAATTTCAGGGCACCCGCCAGTCCGGCCTGCCGGAGTTGAAAATCGCCGATCTCCTGCGCGACGCGCAGGTCTTTCAGGTTGCCCGCCAGGAAGCTATCGCCCTGGCCGGGTCCGACCCAAAACTGACCCGGCCGGAGAACAGCAGGCTGCCGGCCGAGATAAAAGCTAGATATAGCGGGTCCGGCGGTTACATGGGAATTGGTTGAGGTCAACAACTTTGTTTTATTTTTATATCCCAGGGAGGTGATGAAATGGCGAAGCGCGCCTTTTACATTGTGGATGTGTTTGCTGAAGAAAAATATGCCGGCAACCAGCTGGCCGTGATTAGAGCTGCCGGGACACTTTCCGGCGCCGAAATGCAGCGGATTGCCAGGGAGATGAATTATTCAGAAACAACCTTTATTTTATCTGATGACATAAAAGACGGCGGATATGACGTGCGGATTTTTACACCGGCAGAAGAAGTGCCTTTCGCCGGTCACCCGACATTAGGCACGGCCTATGTTATCCGACACGAGATACAAAAAGAACCCGCAGAAAAAATTATATTAAATCTGAAAGTCGGGCCAATTCCCGTTACATTTGACTCCAGCAGCAAAGCCCCGGATACTTTATGGATGAAGCAAAAGCAGCCCGTTTTTGGCCGGGTCCTTGAAGCAGGGCCGGTTGCGCAAGTATTAGACATTGAAGAAAGTGAGATTGACTCCAGATTCCCTATTCAGGATGTTTCTACAGGGCTGCCTTTCTTTATCGTTCCCTTGAAATCGCTGGCTACTGTGAAAAAAGTCAGTATAAACAGGGACAAGTACTTCGAGTTAATCAAGAATACGCATGCCAAGGCGATATTCATTTTCTGTGCGGAGACGTACAACCGGGAAAACGACTTGCATGCGCGGGCCTTTGTTGACTGTTACGGTATACCGGAAGACCCGGCAACGGGCAGCGCCAATGGCTGCCTGGCCGGGTACCTGGTTAAATACCGGTATTTTGGAACAGACCGGATTGACATCAGGGTTGAGCAGGGTTATGAAGTTGCCAGGCCGTCGTTACTCTTATTGCATGCTGAAGAAAAAAATGAGGCTATCGATGTGTCCGTGGGCGGCAAAGTTGTAATGGTCGCCAGAGGAGAATTGCTTTAGGTTGGTGGAGGCTTAAACAGCTACAAAGTAACTAGATAAAACTGTATATAGGGCAATAAACCATTGACACCAAACATGCATTCGACCATAATAATAGCAGGAGATGGTGTCAATGGAAAAAACTATTAACTTCCCATCAAGTAGCAAAACTATTAAACGTTTGGCCTGAAACGCTAAGACGATGGGAAAAAGAAGGAAAATTAAAACCACTACGTACAGAAACAAACGAAAAAAAAGCACCACAAGAGGAATTGGTTGACGATATGATAGCCATAGTTACCAGTTTTTCCGCAAGAATATACGGCAAACGCGGCGGGAGAGTAGCAAAAAAGCTAGCCGAAACAATTAGGCTGGAGGTGACTACTGGTGAAAACCACAGTTAGAGGTATCATCCTTCAGTTAAACGATGGGCAAAAGACATACCTTGATCATCTCATGGAACGCTACTGCGCCGCC
>DNIT01000062.1:16364-18181 GCA_003489345.1 Pelotomaculum sp.
TACTGCGCCGCCGTGCGCTGGTCTTTTACAAGGATATTGGCAGGCTTAAAAACCCAGGACATCAGACAGGCCGTCCAGGGAAGATTCAACCTTAACTCCCGACAGGCCAATGACGCAGTATACGATGCCCAAAGCACCATTAAAAGCCAGCATGAACTTATCAAACTACACTACGAGAACGCCAAGGCAAAAACCCAGTACACCGAAAAGCGTATAGCCGAGGCCAAATCGCCCGCTAAAATTACTAACCTGCAAAGGCGGCTAGACAAAGAACATCGTCAGTTGGCCAAATGGCAGCGCTACCTGGAAACCAACACTTTTCCACCTGTAGTATTCGGTGGCAAGAAGCTATTTCTAGAACGTTGCAAAGGCAATATCACCAAAGAAGCATGGCGAGAAGCCAGATCTAACCGTTACCTTTCCAGGGGTGATAAAGCCAAGGGTGGTAACTTAAACACCAGGATATATGCAGCAGATGATAAACTCTACCTGGACCTAGCTGCCGAACAGGTACAAACTGAAAAGTCAGTTCGCTACAACCGCATCACCGTACCAATCTACCTGGCCCAGAAGCCATCGCAGAAAACAGGCCGGGTAAACGGCATCAACTACCGGCAGATGGTTTTGGAATATCTCAAAACCGGCAACGCCTACCAGGTAGAAATCCTTCGCAGGGATGGTAAATATTACTTTCATGTGACCATTGAAGAAGAAACCCCCGTTCCTTATAGCTACAAAGGTGCTATTGGTGTAGACACCAACCCGGACGGGTTAGGCGTAGCCCTGGCAGACTGCCTGGGACAGTACCGGGGCAGTGCTTGGCTGGGCCAGGGCGAATGGACCTATGCCGGAACAAACCGCAGGGATAACCTTATCGGAGAAATGGTTTCGAGCGTGGTTCTTCAGGCAAAAGAAAAAGGTTACGCCCTGGCAGTAGAGGACTTAAAGTTAAAAAACGATAAGTCCGTCACAGCCAAGTTTAACCGGATGAGCCAAGGCTTTGTCTGGTCCAGGTTCCTAAAATCAGTTGACCGGCGCGCCGCTCGTGAAGGTGTGCCGATAATAAAGGTGAAACCTGCTTTTACGTCCGTCATAGGTATTCTAAAGTACCAGCACATGGATGGCATGGCAACCCACGCATCGGCAGGTTATGTAATTGCCCGACGTGGCCTGGGCTTTGACCATGAGAAAATACCAAAACTATTGTTGGATAAACTGGTCCAAAAGAAGCCTGAATTTAAGCAACTATCTAATTGGAAACAATGGTCAGCAATCAAAAAGGCTGTATTAGCCAAGATAAAAAAACTAACGAAAAGGAAGGTGAATAGCCTGGTTTTTTGGCCGGTTCACCGAAAAAACGTGTTAGGTATAGGTTAAAATCTTTGCCATAGAGATTGCGGGTGACCCGGTACACGCTGCGAAAGGCCGTGGTCACTAGTTGGAACCCAGGCGGAGGTAACACCTTCTTTCGGGCAGTACGTTTGCATTAGGCAACGGCGGTGAGCCGCAAGGTGATCCACCCGGAACATAGGCGAGAGCCTATGGCTTAGCAGTTGAATCCTGTGATACTGCCTCCCGTTAGTCGCTGGGAGAGAAACCTTAATAAATCCGGATTATTATATATAAATCAGATTTGTGTAGGTTTCAGAAACCAGGTTGCATTTGGATAAGATGGCTATGGAACTTGTGCGGGAAGGCCGCAACCGGTACATCTTAAGACGTCAGGGCAAAATGCTTGTAGAGGGCATGGTCTATGTCAATCACCACCTCTTGCCGCTGGTAAAAGGGGACAAGTCCCTCCAGCAACTGGCTAACGC
>DNIT01000062.1:18273-18587 GCA_003489345.1 Pelotomaculum sp.
AAGGGGACAAGTCCCTCCAGCAGCTGGCCAACGCGGCCTGTTTGCCCGGAGTGGTGGGGCGGGTGTGCGGCATGCCGGACATCCACGAAGGCTTCGGCCTGCCCATCGGGGGAGTGATGGCCACAGCCAAAGGCGGGGTGATCTCCGCCGGGGCGGTAGGGATGGACATAAACTGCGGTGTTCGCCTGCTGTCAACCAATATTGCGGCCGCGGAGCTGGACTTGCCGGCCTTGCGCGCCCTTATAAACCGGATCGAGGAGTATGTGCCCACCGGCGTCGGACGAAAAGGCAAACATAAAGGCATCACCGGCAAG
>DNIT01000062.1:18739-21389 GCA_003489345.1 Pelotomaculum sp.
CCCGCCGTATCGTTGAATACGGCTGCGGATGGCCGGAAGACGTGAGCAAAACAGAGGAAGAGGGCTGCCTCCCCGGCGCTGATCTCGGTCCGGTCAGCAGGCAGGCCTATAACCGCGGCTCGGTCCAGCTTGGCACGTTGGGCGGCGGCAATCATTTTATAGAATTGCAGGTTGTGCAGGAAGTTTACGAACAAACGGCGGCGGGGTGTTTCGGTTTGTACCCCGGCCGCCTAACCGTGATGATCCATACCGGCAGCCGGGGGCTGGGCCACCAGATTTGCACGGACTTCAGCAAAAGCCTGCTGCCGGCAGCCCGCAAACATGGCATCGAAGTGCCTGACCGTGGTCTGGCCTGCGCGCCGGCTGAATCCCAAGAGGGACGGGATTATTACGCCGCCATGGCCTGCGCGGTCAACTTCGCGTTTGCCAACAGGCAGCTGATTACCCATGACGTCAGAAGCGCTTTTGGTGCTGTTTTTAAATGCAATCCGGCAGAGCTGGGCCTGCAATTGATTTATGATGTGGCCCATAACATTGCCAAGTGGGAAACGCACCAGGGGCGGCAGGTGCTGGTGCACCGCAAGGGAGCCACCCGTGCCCTGCCGCCCGGCCATCCGGGAAACCCGGCTCAATACCGTGCAACCGGCCACCCGGTTCTTATCCCGGGGAGCATGGGTACCGCCTCATACGTATTGACAGGTACCGAAAAAGCTGCCGAATCGTTTTATTCGGCCAACCACGGCGCCGGCCGGACGCTGTCCCGTTCGGCCGCAATAAAAAATATCTCCAGAGAGCAGTTTGAGAAAAGCATGGCCGGGGTCATTTACAACAGCAGGAACTACAAAGACCTTTTGGACGAAGCGCCAGGCGCCTACAAGGATATCGACCAGGTGGTGGATACCCTCTCCGACATCGGTATGACCCGTCCGGTGGCAAGGTTGCTGCCGCTGGCGGTAATCAAGGGTAAAGATTAGCAAATTCGCAGTTAGCGACTAAACCGCCCCTCGATCGGTGGGGGTGTCTTTACTCTTAAGTCTTCTTTTCCTGACTATGTAGTAGAACAGCAAATAAGCCGCCGCCACAAAAGGAGTATAAGGCAGAAGAACCACTCCGAGCAGTAAAAGGCTCTCCGAAAAATTCACCAGCCCGTTGACGCCCATTTGCCAGGCAGCCTTCAAACGTGTGCCCAGGGGCTCCTTTAGCGTGGAGCCGGTGGAGATACCGCCGGGCGCCCGTAATTCAACCGTTATGGTAGCCAGACTGATCAGATTATCCAGGACATTGAGCCGTGCCTGCAGGGACTCTATTTCGCCCCGTACCCTGGTCAGCTCATTTTCAATTTCCAGGATGTCCTTTACTGTCCCGGCTTTGTTATATAGTTCTAAGAGTCTTTGTTCCTGTTTTTCCAGGTTTACCTTGCGGGCGGTCGTGTCATAATATTCCTCCGTGACATCTTGTCCGGAAATGTTTTTGCCTTCAACCTGACCCAGGGGTTCCAGGGCAGACAAGATTTCTTCCAGTTTTGCTGCCGGCACCCTTAAGGTCAACGTGCTCCGCAGGCTGCCGTCGGAGGTGCGAATATCTGCCTCCTGCATATAACCGCCGCTTTCCTGCACGATGCCCTGGATCTGATTATAAGACTCGGTAACGTTGGCAACGACCATAACCAGGGATGCTTTCCTGGTAACTTTTCGCTCCACCGGCGTTTGTACATCGGCATCATTTGCTGCGGTTGACAAGGACTCTGAGCCTGCGCCGGTAACAGCTCTATTCTCATAGGGCTTTTCACTTGTCACCGGCCCCGCATTCTGTTTGGCAGTGCCGCATCCGCCCAACAACAGCAGTCCCGCCAGTAAAAAAACAACAGCGTAAGTTTTCTTCACCACGTTCCCTCCCTGTACTGTTTTATAGTTAGACGTAAGAATTTCGAGTTAGGATGAATCAGCAAGCGCGAAATGATCGTAGTATTGGATAAAAATG
The DNA here is from genome assembly GCA_003489345.1 of Pelotomaculum sp. Classification (GTDB taxonomy): domain Bacteria; phylum Bacillota; class Desulfotomaculia; order Desulfotomaculales; family Pelotomaculaceae; genus Pelotomaculum_C. Next base: position 20,720 of record DNIT01000062.1, read on the forward strand.
TAGCAGAGAACGGGGAAAAGACCTGTTGTCTGCTATGTTTCACTTTCCTTCACCTGCGTACAAATTTGCCGTTCATGGTCTGGGATGTCCAGACTCATCGATTTTTTTGACCGCTCACATCCCCAAGGCTTACGGGCAGGCAGAGTACAACTGTGCAGCCGCCTTCGGGCAGATTATAAAATTGCGTGGTACCCCCGTGCGCTCTGATGATCTGCCGGACGATGGTGAGGCCCAGGCCATGGTTTTGCAGTCCGGCGGAATTTTCGGGACGATTCAGGTTTTCGAGAATTTCCTGCGGGAAGCCTGCTCCGTTGTCGGCAACAGTGAAAAAGCAATTGCCCAGACCCTTTTCCAGAGCTGCTTTTATCGCGCAGCCCTTTGGGTTATGGCGAATGCTATTGGCGATCAAATTGGCAACCGCCCGGCGCAGAAGCTCCTCATCGCCGGTGACTGCGGCATTTTGTGCCTCTTTACCGATCGTTACGTCCATTGCATAGCGATGATCAAGTCCACTGTTTAAAAAATCGGCGACAAGGCCACGCAAGAGCGCAGCCAGCCCAACGGAGCTTCGACGCAGGGGCTGCATGTCGTAGGCCAACTTGGAAGTAAGATTCAAGTCGCTGACCAGCACCTTGATCCGTTCGCTCTGCCTGCGGATAATACCCGCCTG
>DNIT01000062.1:21551-22207 GCA_003489345.1 Pelotomaculum sp.
CGGGCATTGTCCCTCTTCTTAAGAGCGGCCTCCTGTTTTGTTAACCGTGCAGAAGTTTTGTTGATCCCGGCGGCAAGATCGCCCAGAAGACCACGGGTGGAAAGCTCTACCGGACGCTTTTCGGCCATATCCTCAATGCCCTTTGCCAGCGGCTTCAGGGAACGGAACAGCCCCAGGCCGAACAGCAGGGCAAGCAGGACGGCCGTGACGACGTTGAGAATTAAAACAGCCGGAATCCATACCAGAGCGTTATCCATCACCTTCTGCGGCAGGTCAATAGCATGCTTCCACACACTGCCCCCGGCGCGGCCCAGCACAAAAAGACCGTCCGGATGCCGCCACACGTAAACCGGATAGTCGTTTAAATACCAGCGGGTAAAGCCGGCCACATCGGAAACGGTAAACTTAAGCGGCACGTCGCCGGGCAGATTTTTGCTCCATATCACCCTGCCGTCATCGTTTAGCAGCATCGCCCACTGAAACCGCTTGTCAATCGTCTCCCCGGCGGATGCGGAAAGCGTGTAAACGCCATCTGATTTGGTCAGCCCGGCTGCGATCTGGGAGACACTGTAATCCCTTTGCTCTATTTTGGCAGCCTGAACCAACCACGCCGCCAATACCGCAAAATTGATGATGAGCAGAATAAGCGCTACCCC
>DNIT01000062.1:22307-25025 GCA_003489345.1 Pelotomaculum sp.
GCCCCCGTCAACTTGTAGCCAAGTCCCCGCACAGTGAGAAGATAACGCGGAGCAGACGGTTCCGGTTCAATCTTCTCGCGCAGACGCCGGATGTGCACCATCAGCGTGTTTTCATAGCCGTACAGGTGGTCACCCCACGCGGCGCGGCACAGGCTGTCGCCGGTGACGATGTTGCCCCGGTTTTCATAGAGCTTTTCCAGCAGTGCAAATTCCTTTGCGGTGAGCATAAGCTGGTCTTTTTTGGTTGTAACGGAGCCGCTGTTTAAGTCGATTTCCGTTTCGCCCAAAAGAAAGACCGGCTTTGCCTTTTGCTTTCGCACGATCGGAAAATAGGCGCGGCTTAACACTGCACGGAGTCTTAGCGTCAGTTCGCGGGGTAAAAAGGGCTTCGTGATATAGTCGTCCGCGCCGAGACCAAGTCCGAGCAAGCGGTTTTCATCCTCGTCGCGGGCGGAAAGAAACAATACCGGAACAGCCGACGCGGCGCGAAACTCCCGCATCAGGGAAAAACCGTCTCCGTCCGGCAGGGAAACATCCAGAATCACACCGTCCGGCTGCTCCGAGGCAAAGAGCCGGCGCGCCTCTTGGCAGCCGGCGGCGGAAATGATCCGCGTAAAACCTTCCCGCCGCAGTATGTCAGTTACCATCCTGCGCAGCTCCGGCTCGTCGTCTATGATAAGAAGCTTACAGGCAAAAATATCGTCCATTGTTATCACTACGATCGATTATAGTATAAATACAGAACAAATAGGATGTTTTTCCGCAATCTTAAGGTAAATGTAAGCTTCCGTACAGGCTCATGTAAGGCAGGCCTGCTATGATGTTCCCGACCTGAAAAAAGGGGGGACATCAAAATGTCTGATAGTATCGCAACAACCGGCCTTTGCAAGCAGTACGGCAAGGTACTGCGGGTGAAGGACCTGGATCTGAAAGTGCCGGAAGGGACTGTTTACGGCTTTCTCGGACCGAACGGCGCGGGTAAATCCACCACAATGAAAATGATCCTGGGACTTGCGAGGCCGACAGCCGGAACCGTTACCGTGTTTGGCAAACAGCTTAATAGGCGGAACAGGCTCGCCATCCTGAAGGATGTAGGCTCCCTGATCGAATCACCCAGCTATTACGGACACCTGACCGGAACGGAAAATCTCCGGATTATCTGTGTGCTCAAGGGTGTGCCGGATAAGGATATCAACAGGGTGCTGCACATTGTCCGACTGGAAAACCAGAAAGAGAAAAAGGTCTCGCAGTACTCGATGGGCATGAAGCAGCGCCTTGGGCTTGCCTGCGCGCTGCTGGGCAACCCGAAGCTTTTGATTCTCGACGAACCGACAAACGGCCTTGACCCGGCGGGTATGCAGGAGATGCGCGAGCTGATCTGCTCCCTGCCGCAGCAGTACGGAATGACGGTGATGGTCTCAAGCCATCTGCTCAGCGAGATCGACCAGATCGCCACAAATGTCGGAATTATCAGTCGCGGCGAGCTTGTTTTTCAGGACAGTTTAGCAACACTTTATGAAAAAAGCAGAACCAACATTGCCGTCCGCACGCAAGATAACCAGGCGGCGGCAAAAATACTCGGCGCGGGGGGCGTTTCCTGCCAGCCGCAGGATCCCTATCTCTTGCTGCCCAGGCTTTCCGACAACGAGCTGGTCGTCCATATCTCCCGGCTTTTTGAAAGAAACATTGGCGTTGTACGCATCGAAGAACGGCGCAAGAGCCTTGAGGATATCTTCCTGGAACTGACCGGAACGGCGGTGAGCTTATGATCAAGGCGCTGGCCATGGAATTTCAGAAAATCCGCCGCAGAAGGGTCTGGCTGATAGTCGCCACCCTGATTATCGTGCAAATAGTGTGGTCCCTGTGGGGAGTCAGAGGAATGGACGCGCACGACCTCTCTCAGGGCTGGATGTATTTTCTATATCAGTTTCCGCTCTTAAACTCCATCATGATGCCGGTCATTGCGGCCGTGGTTGCGTCGCGGCTCTGCGATATCGAGCACAAGGGGCAGACGCTGAAGCTTCTGAATACCGTAATGCCCACCGGGCGTTTGTTCGGGGCCAAATTTTTATGCGGCTCTCTGTACATGCTCGCCGCGGTTCTTTTACAGGTTGTTGTCATTGTTGCCGTGGGGCGCCTGGTCGGGTTTGCGGGAAGCCCGCCGCTGGCTGAGTTATTTTATTATCTCCTCTTTACCACGGCCGTAAACCTGACCATTCTTTTGCTGCAGCAGGTTCTGTCGCTTCTATTCAGCAACCAGATGATTGCTCTTGCCGTGGGCATTATCGGGAGCTTTGCCGGACTTTTTATCCTGTATTTTCCACAAGGCCTGGCAAGATTTCTTCTTTGGGGATATTACGGCGTGCTGATGCTTGTGGGCATGAACTGGGACAGGGCGACGCGCGTCACCGATTTTTACTATGTGCCGGTTGATTGGGCCGGGTTTGTCACCCTGCTCATCGTCTTCTGGGTGATGTATATCATTGGCCGCGCGCTGTTTATTCGAGAGGAGATGTGAAATATGTTTCTGCGGACGCTTCGGGCCGAAAGGATGAAGCTTCATCACAGCCCGGTCTGGCTTGCTTTTTTAATGATTCCCATCCTGCCCGCTGTCATGGGCACCTTTAATTATCTGCAGAATATCGGCATCTTACAAAATCAGTGGTACAGCCTGTGGACGCAGCACACCCTTTTCACCTGCTATTTTTTTCTTCCCGC
>DNIT01000062.1:25153-25435 GCA_003489345.1 Pelotomaculum sp.
TGTCGCCTGGAACACAGCAATCACAACTGGAATGCTGTCATGACGGCGCCCGTACCGGTTTCGTATGTTTATCTGGCCAAGCTCATATCCGCCTCCGTTATGGTTTTCCTGACCCAGATATGGATTGGCATGCTGTTTTTGATTTCCGGCAAGCTTGCAGGTCTGACCGCTCCGGTTCCCCCGGAGCTGCCGGGCTGGCTTTTGTATGGCGCTGTCGGCGGGAGCGTGATCTGTGCTCTCCAGTTATGTGTTTCGCTGATCATCCGCAGCTTCGCCGTACCG
>DNIT01000062.1:25587-28338 GCA_003489345.1 Pelotomaculum sp.
TATTCCCTTTTATGCCTGGGCATGCGCGCCAACAAACCTGGCGGCGCAATGCAGTGCAGTACGGAACAGTTTGTTCTCAGCAGCGTTTTCTATCTTATGGTTTGCCTTTTGTTTGCTGTTATATGGCTAAAAAAACGAGATGTGTCGGCAGGGTAATCGGCGGTCTTCAGAGCTTTTTCCGTCAGTTCACGAATGACCATTTCAATAATTTCTTCTTTGCTCATTTATACAATCACCATCCTTTTGGAACACAATAAAACAAACCAACATTTTTTGCCCTCTTTTACAGGGCGAAAGCAGGTCATCTGTTATGCAGATGAGCCTGCTCTCTGTTTCACCATCTTTATGCGAGGATTGTCCAGTCAATACTAAAGACAGTAGATAATCTAATCTTTTCAGTATGCTCTTGAAATTAAAGATCATATAGTGTATACTGTGTATTGCAATGATACACAGTTAAAAATACGGAGAATGTGCTATGAACATATTAATCTCTAACGTATCAGACAAACCCCTATATCAGCAAATAAAAGAACAAATAAAAGACGCGATCCTGAAAGGTGAACTTGCGGAGGGAGTTCTTCTGCCCTCTATCCGCAACTTTGCAAACGATTTGCAGGTCAGCGTTTTGACAATTAGGCGGGTATATGACGAATTGGAGCAGGAGGGCTTTATTGCAAGCCAGGCCGGGCGCGGGACTTTTGTATCTGCTGGGAATATAGAACTTCTGCGGGATTCGAAACGGCATCTTGTGGAAATTCAATTGCAGGAAGCGATCCACAATGCCAAGCTGTTCGGCATCAGCAAAGACGAACTGAACGCAATGATGGATATTCTTTATGAGGAGGAAGAAACGAAATGAATAACGTGTTGGAGGTGTCCGGTTTAAATAAATCCTACGGGACATTTCAGCTGAAAGACGTCAACTTCACTCTGCCGGAAAACTGTATTACCGGCTTTATCGGCATCAACGGGGCAGGAAAAACAACCACGATCAAAAGCATACTCGGTCTTGTGCCGAAGGATTCCGGAACTGTAAAGGCATTCGGCAAAGACATGGGGAAATATGAGCGGGAAATCAAAAACCGCATCGGAATTGTTTTGGATGAGGGGGCTTTTTATGAAGAGCTCACCATGTCGGAAATGAAAAGCATCGTTGCTCCGGCCTACAGCCGCTGGAATGAAAATGAATACAGGTCCTGCATGGAGCGATTCGATCTGAATCCTCAGCAAAAGATTTCGACTCTGTCCAAAGGGATGCGTATGAAATTTTCACTTGTGCTTGCGCTGTCTCACGAAGCCGATCTGCTGATTATGGACGAACCCACAAGCGGGCTTGACCCCCTGATCAGGAACCAGTTTATGAACATCCTTCTTGAATTTATGAAGAAAGAAGGCAAAAGCGTATTTTTTTCAACGCACATCACATCAGACTTGGATAAGGTTGCCGATATGATTATCCTCATAAACGACGGACAAATTGTATTTGAGGAAGAAAAGGACGCTTTGCTGGATACCTATAAAATCGTAAAAGGGAATCCCCAAGAATTGTTCGATAAAACAAGAAAGCTGTTTTTAAGCATTCAGGAAACAGAGTATAGTTTTACGGGTATTACGAAAAACGCTGTGGAAATAAAATCGGCCTGTAAAAATATTCTGACGGAAAAACCGGCGATTGAAGACATTATGCTTGGTTTTATAGGAGGGAAATAAAGATGTTTAATCTTGTTAAGAAAGACTTCTTGCTTGTAAAAAAATATTTGGCCCTCACGGTCGTATTAGCTTTCGGCATCCCCCTGTTTGTTGCGTGGCAGGCACCGGGTATGATGGGCTTTGCGGTTTTTTTGATTACGGTTATTTTTACCGTTTATATTCCGCTGCAGTCCGTATCGTTGGCTGAGGCCAAGTATCCCAAAGCGACCGCCCTGTTATGCACAGCTCCGTATAGAAGGAGCGCTGTCGTAAAAGCAAGGTATGTGTTCTTCCTGATTATATTTATTTTCTGCTGTCTTGCATACGCTATATTGAGCCTGCTCGCTCCGCAGATGGAAATGCTCAGCACCATGGATGTGGTTATAACTTTTTTGATTTTCTCAATTGTTTTTGGAATTTATATTCCGCTGCAATATAAGTTCGGATTTGAAAAAACGAAATACCTGCTGATGGTTCTGCTTTTTGCCACTTCGTTTTTGATGCCGTCTATCGTAAAAATGTTTGCACATACCAATATCAATCTGGATATCTTTACGGGGTTGCCATTACCGGTCCGTTATGCGGCTTTGATTACGGTTATTTTAATTGTGATATCAATATCCTTGACGGCTTCCATTAAAACATTTCAGGCGAAAGCATTGTAACAGACTCGCAGCCCTCAGGAGGCCGGATAGCGCAAAAGATAAGCAAAAAACAATTTCCAAGCTTTTAATTGAATGCGGTAAGAAAATGAAAAACACGAAGCTATGTCCTAAATGCAATTCATGGAGGTGCTAACATGCCGGCAGACCTGATCATGGGTAAAACACATCGTCCCTCAATGGACGAAATAGCTGCATATTTTGAAGAAAAGGCAGGAAAGCTGTGGCAGGAAATGATGCGTTTTATGGAGGCCGACTGTAAGGCAAAACCGCAAATTGCTTACAGCGTTTGTTCAGGAAAGCCAGGGTGGAATGTTAAATGTGAACCTCCCCCGCTTATAGAAGTGGGGGCTTCAGGGAGCTTACCGGTAAGAACTTCTGGCAGCAGCCTGTTCAG
>DNIT01000151.1:0-158 GCA_003489345.1 Pelotomaculum sp.
GGCGGCGCAATCATACCCAAATGATGGGAATCTGGTCCCGTCATCGCAAAGGCATAAGCGGCCTGGGGGTTGGCGAGCTTGACAACGCCTCCCAGGGGTATAAATTCAAAATCGTCCGGGTTACCAGTGCTTAAAGCCCTGATGAAGTCCTGATAGGC
>DNIT01000151.1:311-1239 GCA_003489345.1 Pelotomaculum sp.
CCTGATAGGCATTGAGGTTAACCTCGCCCAACTGATTGTGCGGCAAGCCCTTGGAATAGTTGCCGATTTTGTTTGGAAAAACAATTTCATCACCGTTGCATGGATGGCCCGGGAGGGGAAGGTCCTTTTGAAAAAGGGCCGCTTCCTGACGGACTAGAAACGCCTCTTGCTGGCGCTGCCGTGGGGAGGCGGGCCCAATTTCGCATGATGCCAACATCGTAATGTTCAAATCCACGGCCTTTTCTTTGGTGCTCCCCTGGTTAATATTTGAAAAATCTTCGCTCATCTGGGTTCACTCCCTGATACATAGTTGATTTTACATAATATGTAAATACATCAAATTCGTTCCCGGTATCGCTATATATCAGGGGTTGTCATGATTATTTCTATCTAAATAATCGAATAAGGTTTACTTTGCAGGTTCTATCAACTACTGTTCGTTCTTTCCTAAGCATAACGTTTCCAAAATACCATTAGCAATTAACCAGATTTTATGCTACCCTTGAGGTAACAACGATAAACGAGAAGGTTCCCTGCCCCTGGAGTATAATCGTCATGGGTGGATAATTATTATGCCGCTCTTAACTGCTTTTTCAGAAGCAGCAAGGCACGAAGCGATTGGCAAGAAAAAGAAAGTTAACGCTTACCAAAAGAGACCGGGAAGCTTATAAGCCCCGGCCTTTCTGTGACTGCCACGGGGACAGTTCTTAAAGGGATCAATCGGAAGTTTTGTCGTAAAAAGGATCATGAGTAAATGAATAGAAACCGCCCGCTTATACAGACCCTGTCCTGGCTTGCCGTGCTTCTCTGGATGCTGGCCATCTATCTCCTTTCCGCGCAGCCGGCCGGCTTATCCAATGCCAACAGCAAGGGCATCGTAACCCGCGTGGTCGACACCACGGTAAAGCTGACCAAAGCGAAAATCACG
>DNIT01000151.1:1378-3228 GCA_003489345.1 Pelotomaculum sp.
GTACATGCACGGGGTGGTGTTTCTTGTGCTGGGACTGTTGGCGCAAAACGCCGCAGCGCAAAGCGGCGCCAGGGGGAAGAAAGCGATTGCGATCTCCCTGGCCATATGTGTCGCCTATGCCGTAACCGATGAAATCCACCAGCTCTATGTGCCCGGCAGGGCTTTTCAAGTCAGCGATATCGCCATGGACGCTGTTGGCAGCATGATAGGCATCGGGCTCGTATACTGTATAAGAAACAGAAAAAAAACAGCGTACGGGTAAACTGAAAAGCGAACATAAAAAAAGCAGGGTATCACAGAGACTGGGGGAAGGGCGGTCAAAGGGCTAAATGTTCTATTTTGGCCGGTAAGGTAAGCCGGGCCGGCATCCATGCCGGCGGGGAAGTTTGGCAGCACTATTTAGGCCATATATATGCGCTCCGCGCAGCCGGTCGGCTTTTTCAATGCCAGCAGCAAAGGCATCGTGACCCGTGCGGTCGACACCATGGCGTGGAAAAATTAAACCGGAGGTCAACCTCCGGCTTGCTGTTTGAAGTTGAGGATCAGAAGAAAATCAGTTTGAATTTCTCATACGCACCTACTGTTATCACCATTCCTTTCGTTGCGCTCAGACCTAAAGCGCTATGAAAATGATTGCCTGTGCGTTATTCTTTCATTGGTCGTGCAAGTACACTACAGAGCACGCGGAGGTGTTATGAAGCGATTAGGCACAGCCGCCGCCACAAGAGATTTTCCAACGCATAGATACCTCACCTCTTTTAGTAGTGATTTCCCGCTCCCGGACAAACTCCATGAAACTACTATATCAGAATGAAACCGGGTTTAGGATATTCTGTGCATGAATGACCGATATGTGGTATAAACGACAGCGGAGGGGCACAGCGGGACTGTCACGGGGGGTTGTCACGGGGACGGGGTTCTTGACATAAGCTGAGACGGCAATGCATAATTCTAGCATTGAGAAGTTCCGCTGGAAAGATTTCCTGTCCCTCGGGTATAATATCGTCAGGGGTGATAATTATTATGCCGATCTTAACTGCTTTTACAGAAGCAGCAATGCATGAAGCTAAATGTAAAATTCTTGAGGACGGTACTTTCTGGGGGGAAATACAGTCCTGCCCGGGCGTGTGGGCTAATAAAGAAACGCTGGAGAGTTGTAGGGAAGTATTGCGAGAAGTCCTTGAAGAATGGCTGATCTTAAAACTTCGCGATCGCGATCCTCTTCCCAAAGTTGGTAAGATCGACCTTAACGTAGTGGTGGCTGAAGTATGAAACCGACATTGGGTTGTTGCAAATGCCGGTGGTGTCGTGGGAAGCCATTGTCCGGAAAATAGCACAAAGGATCAATTAAACCTCGTTTGATCCCTTATATCCTTAAAGGAAATTTATCTTCGTATGCGTATACGGTCTGTCTCTACAATCCAGAGGCGTCCAACAAGCTCTTCTTCTCTAGTTAGTATAGGAATTACCTTATCTATTAAGCTTAAAATATTAGCCTGACTTTGATCGACAACCCTTAAGACAACTATGCCGCAATAGTCCTCCGGGGGATATGTCTTTATATTGCTAAAATGATAATCCAGGGTTATTAAAACACGTTGCTCCTTTTTAGAGACAGTAATTAAATACCTGTCAGAGCAGCCTTCTATTCCTTCAGAATATACCGTTTCAGAATCATGTCCTGCAGCTTTAAACCGCTCGGCTACTGCAATGGGGAGGTTTTCGTCAATTTTTATTTTCATGGTTGCTCTCCGGTCAAAGGGCTAAATGTTCTTCTTTGGCTAGTAAGGCGGCATAAGCCAGGGTGGCATCTATGTCGGCAAGGGATAAAGACGGATAATTTTTCAGGC